>JBBQAM010000003.1:0-191955 GCA_038316335.1 Flavobacteriales bacterium | reverse complement strand
GTTGTCGGCAAAAGGGAGTTCACATACATCGCAAACCCGCGATTCGACGTTTTTTATTCCCCTACTTTTGGCGTGCTCCATCGCTATTTTTAACATGTCTTCAGAAAGATCGGTGAGCGTAACTGTACCACCTTTCAACATTGAGGCTATCGTCAATGCCGGTTCTCCCGTTCCAGAGGCGATATCGAGTACCTGATCGTCTTTATAGGGGTGGATTAGGCCAATGATGGCCTCGCCCATTGGCTTCATAAAATTCATGGTAAGCGCGTCCCATTTTTTCCATCCCGGAGAAAATTTGTTCCACGAAGCCTTTTGTTGTTCGCGGATCTCAAGTAGTTGTTGTTCCATTGTAGTTAGATTTTTGTTTATAGGAGGAATATTTGACGGTCGATTTGTCCTTGACCTACCCCGAATATCGTATAACAAGTAGCGACCGACAATGCCATACCAAGGTCGGAAAATAGTGTGATGTATTTTTCTTTTGGGCGGGAATTATTTCAGGAGCCAATAAGCTAAGAAGCAATGCATTTAAGAAGCGGGGTTTCTATTTATGGGAGGGCCGTGAAGTTTTTTTTTCAAACGTTGACGTGCCATCTTTTTGAAATAATAAAGTGCGTGAAATAGTTGTCCGGTAAATAAAACAATCGATTCGGACAGTTTTTGGGTAGTTTCGTCCTTGATGGCGCCCATTTTGAATTGGGTACGCTATTTTTACTAAATTCATACGATTCGACCCACTAATTGATCGACTCCCATTAGGGAATTGCATCAAAACCACCTCCCCCTATGATTTTTCCTATTTGTAATCTTTTACAATTTTAGTTTTTAATTATGAAAACAATTTTTAAACTATTGCTGGTATCAGCGATGCTGATTCCCTTTTCCTGTTCAAAGGAAAGCGTTACCGACCCCATCCCAGAAAATCTGACCGCAACCCAGGCCAAAGGCAAAAAGCATGCTGTGCCTATCTCGGCCAGACTATCCAATATTGGTGATCCAAATCAACAAATCGGTGATTTCCAAGCGTGTTTCGATCAGGACGATAACGACCTGAGTGCAGCAGGTTTTGCCCTTGGTAGGAACATCCTAAGTGGTACTATGACCCATTTGGGAAAACTTCAACCCGGAGTATCCAACTCAGCTGGTGTACCTATATCCGGAAGTTTTGGTACTCCGATCAGCTGCCTGGTTAATGTCTCCTTTGACAAGGCCACTACAGTGTATCAAACGACCTATGTAGGGGCCAACGGCGATGAAATTCACACGGTGGAAAATGTGACGCTAATTTTTAATCTTGTGGAGTATCCTGACTACTCTGTGGGCACTTTTGAGGGAACCATAGAAATCGTAGGCGGCACAGGTAGGTTCGCGAATGCAACAGGACATATGGTCGAGCTAGATGCGACCTTTGGCCCGGAGGGTTCTTCTTGGAGACTGGAAGGTGAAATCACGTATTAAGCATACCTTCCAACAGATTAAAAACCAGCGGCCTTCGCTGGTTTTTTGATTATTTCTTATCCCCAGCTAGTGCGAGCATCCCACTCATGCTATGGTATCAATAAATTAAAAAAAACAACAGCCCCCTTCTTTTTTAAGACGCGTAAATTCCGTATCTTGAAACTTCTCATCACATAACACAACATCATGGCAACGTACACCTTGAACATCAACGGAAAAAAACAAGAACTGGAGGTCGATCCCACTACGCCCATGCTCTGGGTGCTGCGAGATCACCTGAATTTGGTGGGTACGAAATACGGCTGTGGTATCGCCGCCTGTGGCGCCTGCACCATCCACCTTGGGGATACGGCCGTGCGCTCTTGCCAATTGCCGGTCTCGGCAGTAGGCGATCAGGCGATCACCACCATTGAAGGCCTCTCCGAAAACGGCGATCACCCGGTGCAACAAGCGTGGTTGGAAATCGATGTTCCCCAATGCGGGTATTGCCAGGCGGGGCAGATCATGAGCGCCAGCGCGCTCTTGCACAGCAACCCGAACCCGAGCGACGCCGAGATCGACGCGGCCATGAACGGTAATATTTGCCGCTGCGGCACCTATATACGCATTAAAAAAGCTATTAAAACGGCTGCGGACAGCACACAAAACGCCTGATATATGGGGGGATCCCTTATGGTCGTCCCAGACTTATTTTAAAATATAAAGACACATACCATGACCATCGTAAAAACAACCTTCGGAAGACGCTCGTTTCTTAAAAGTACCGCTTTGGCCGGTGGGGGCATGATGCTCGGCTTTAGCTGGCTGGCCTCCTGCAAACCCACCCCCGAACAGCTAAGCAACCTGCCGAAGGAATGGTTTAAGATCAATGGCTTTCTAAAGATCGGGGAGAACGGGATGGTCACCATCCAATCGCCGAATCCCGAAATCGGTCAGAACATAAAAACGGCCATGCCCATGATCGTAGCCGAGGAACTCGATGTGGACTGGAACAACGTCTTGGTAGAGCAGGCACCTTTAAACACCGAAATCTTCACCCGCCAATTGGCCGGGGGCAGCCAATCTATCCGACAAGGCTGGGAGGGGCTACGTATGGCGGGCGCCACGGCACGACAAATGTTGAAGACCGCTGCTGCCCAAACTTGGGGGGTGCCCGTAGAAGAGATTACTACCGATGCCGGGACGCTGCACCATAAAACCAGTGGTAAGTCCGCTGGCTACGGTGATATGGCCTCTGCCGCTGCAAAAATTCCCGTGCCCGAAGAAGTGGCGCTAAAGGACCCCAAGGACTTTAAGATAATCGGTACGGATCGCAAGAATGTCGATGGCCCAAAAATTGTTACTGGAAAACCCCTTTATGGCCTTGATATCCAACGAGACGGGATGTTTATCGCGATGATTATACATCCTCCCGCCTTCGGAATGAAATATAAGTCTATGGATGTTGCAGCCGTAAAGTTAATGCCCGGCATAAGGGATGTATTTCCCGTTGTAGTCTATCCTGAAGGTGCTGAAAAACAGTGGTCAGACGGAGGAGCTATTCCAGAATTGGTTGCCATTGTGGGCAATAGTACCTGGGAGTGTATGCAAGCCAAAAAAGCTTTGCAAGTTACTTGGGAAGAAATTGCCAAATTGGAAGACAGTACGTATCATAACCAAGCTTTGACTGACCTTTTGAACAAGGCCCCAAAGGAAGCTGCACGAAAGGATGGTGATGTAGATAAAGCGTTCAAGGTAGCCGCCAAAGTGGTGGAAAGTGAGTATAGCGCTCCTTTTCTGGCCCATAATACCATGGAGCCCATGAATTTCTTTGCACATGTTACTCCGGAGAAAGCCGAAATGATCGGGCCTGTACAAACCCCGGAATTTTTAGAAAAAACTTTGGTATCAGTTTTGGGAATGCCGGCCGAGAAAATCGATATTATGATGACCCGAATGGGAGGGGGCTTTGGGCGTCGCCTATATGGGACATTTGGCGTAGAGGCAGCCGTCATTTCCAAGAAAGTGCAAGCACCTATCAAATTGGTTTATACGCGTGAGGATGATATGACCCAAGGTACCTACAGGCCTTCGTACAAGATACGCTATAAGGCCGGTCTGGACGAAAATGGAAAATTAATTGCTTGGCACGTACGCGGTGTCGGGACAAACGATGACTTAATCTTTGAAAATCGTTTTCCGGCAGGTGCCGTAGACAATTATCTTGCGGAAAAGAACAGCTTGGAGACGAATGTTACCACAGGTGCATGGAGAGCACCTAGTTCTAATTTCATTGCCGGGGCAGAACAAGCCTTTATGGATGAGGTTGCAGAAGCTGCAGGAAAGGATCCCATCGAATTTCGATTGGAATTGTTCGATAGGGCGATAAAGGACCCCGTGGGAGACCCTGGGAATAATGACTACGATCCTGAAAGGTACGCAGGGGTTTTGAAGTTGGTGAAGGAAAAATCAAATTGGAGCACAGATTCGAACAAGGGGAAGTCGCGAGGAGTATCGTCTTATTTTTGCCATAATTCCTATGTGGCCCAAGTGTTGGACATAAACGCTGATGGCGATAAACCATATGTAGAAAAAGTATGGTGTGCCGTTGACTGCGGAATCGTAGTCAACCCTTTGAGCGCAAGAAATCAAGTTGAAGGAGGTATTATAGATGGTATTGGCCATGCAACTTATAGTGCCATGACCTTTGTAAATGGCCGGCCAGAGCAGTCTAATTTTGATAATTACCGTCTAATCCGAATGGTGGAGGCACCTAAAGAAATTGAGACTTTCTTTGTTGACAATGGGATTGATCCTACAGGTCTGGGCGAGCCCTCATTGCCTCCCATTGTTGGGGCCCTGGCCAATGCCTTGTATAAGGCCAAAGGCCAGCGGCATTACCACCAGCCCTTTATTACCGAAAAGATGGTCGTTGGTTAGGAAGCTTCTAAATCAAAAATAGCAGCTGATCATGCTAATAATTAGGTTGAAATGGGGTTTTTATGAATGCATAAGATGCCTTCTTTGAGCTTCAATCGTCTAATAGGCCTTTGCCATCCAAGATCTTTGGGAGGTATTTTTCAATCCGTGCTTCACGGGTCTTGGCTTGTTTGGCTTGACCGAAATGCAACAAATAGGCCTTTTGACGTCCCGGGGTCAAGGCTTCAAAGGCCCTTTTAAAATCGGGATCTTCCGTGAACTTCCGCGTTAATTCTTCGGGGATCTCGAAATCGCTTGTTTTTTTATAAGTCACTTTCAGCCCGGCCTTTTCGATTTCAATGGCTTCGAAAATATAGGTTTTGATGACGGCTTCCAAGGCCGTAATTTCTTCGACGGTGGTAAACCGCAACTGTCGCCGGTCCTGCACATTTTCAGTCTGTTGGATTAGGATACCTTCGGGGTCTTTCATCAGGACCCCTTTAAAAAACAAGAGCGCGCAATAGTCCTTGAATTCGTGTATCAAAACGATATTGGCATCTCGATAGGTATAGCAAGGATGCATCCATTTATAATCCTCGGCGAGGCCACAGTTGAGGACGATATCGCGCAATTTTGCAAGCGCTTCCTGCCACTTCCCCACCTTTTTTAAATACCTATCAACCTTTATATCCATACATAAATTTAAGAATTATTAGTAACGATTTCATAAATGGGTAAGTCGAGGGCATGAATTCTTTTCGGTAAGCCGAATCGATTTGGACTAAATCGCTTAATTTTAAAACCAAGGAATGCCCCATTGGAACAAATCAGTTTGCTAACCTATATAAGTATAGCCTATTTTGGGGATCTGTGATAATAATACGCATGTAATCAATCTATGCCCGATAGAAACCCTATGAAATCTACGACTCTACATACGCTGCTTTTCGGTCTTTTGACACTTTACAACCTCCCCGCGCAGGAGTTAAAAAAGCTCATTTTCAGTGCCGGAAACCAAACTATTTCGGCCTTTCAGGATTCAGAGGATAAAAAAATCCTACTTGAATCACCACTAGCCCTAGTCTCGTACGAGGTGAACGGCAGCCCTGCAATATCCAATAGTAGCTTTCACTTGGAGGCATTCCCCCAAACCAATTTTACGCCTGGCTACAAGGCCTCGCTCAAATTTACGAACACTTCCCCTGATACGCTCGAACTTTCGAATGTGGTGCCTTTCGGCATTACTGATAAAGAAGCCTACATAACAGGTTTGGGAGACCACCCACTTTCCCGATCCCATCTTTTTCTGCCGGGGAAGGCCCCCGTCAATTGCATCTTACCAGACAATGCTTGGGAACTCGGATATTCTGGAACACGCCTCACTTCAGAGCTTTCAGTCTGCGCCTTGGTACGCCGGGATGTCGAAAGTTCGGTAAAAGCTACAAAAAAACGCTTTGTTACGATAATAGCTCCGGGCGGGTCGGTACGTTTTGATCTTTATGCCGATTTTTATTCCGGCGCCTGGCAGGAAGGGGCACGCAAACTTTTCCAGGAACGCTTTTTGTACGATGTGGCCGATTTTGACGAGGCCCTTTACCACCGTGAAGACCTCCAATGGATACGCCGGGCCTATGTTATGCACCTCATGATGTCATGGGATAAAAATTTTTATGATACCGAGCAGGGGACCTATACCTTGGATGATTTTTTGGCGAAGGGCCGAAAAACCTATGGGGGAGACGAAGTCATCGGACTTTGGCCCACCTGGCCCACCTTGGGGACCGACCAGCGCAATCAGTTCGACCTCTATCGCGACCTTCCAGGGGGGTTGGCCAAAATCAAGGCTTTGGGGAATACGCTTCGAAAACAAGGCACCGTTTTCTTTCTCTCTTTCAATCCCTGGGACGAAAGCACCCGACAAGAAGACCCAATGTTGGGCTTGGCCGATCTGCTTCGGGAAACCAGTGCCGATGGGGTAGTCCTGGATACCCGGGGCGCTTCAAGCAAGGAATATCAGGAAGTGGCCGATGGCGTTAAGGAAGGGGTGATCATGTACAGTGAGGGCATGGCCGTTCCCAAGGATATGCAGGGTATCGTTGCCGGTCGTGTGCACAACGCCCTTTACTATCCACCGTTATTGAACCTCAATAAATTTATTAAGCCGGACTTTGCCATATTTCGCGTCGCCGAACTGTATAAAGAACCGATCCAACGCGAATTTGCCGTCTCTTTTTTTAATGGCTATGGCACCGAATTGAACCTATTTCAGCCTGGACAGCCAGCCTGGGCATCGGAACAATACAAGTATTTGGGGCGAACCAGCCGTATTTTACGGGAAAACTCCCCCAATTTTAATGCGAAAGCCTACACTCCTATGATTCCCGTCCTGAAAGATAAGATCTATGTGAACCAATGGCCAATTGGTGAGAAAACGCTTTATACGGTGTTGAGTTTGATCCCTGAAGGATTTAAAGGCCCCTTATTCCCAGTGGAAATCGACACTACCCATCATTTTATAGACCTTTGGCATCATAAGATACTTAAGCCCTTTGAAAAAGAGGGCCAATTTTATGTTGAGGTGGTAACCGATGCTTTCAATCGCGCCTATTTGGACTCGAACAATGAAGGGGAAGTCGATTGCATCGCCCGGCTGCCAAAAATCATTAGCTGTGATCTCAACAATGATGTTTTGCAGGTTTCGACTGCGCAAGGCGATGTACTAAAAATCTGGGCGGGTGCCCCAAGCTATGATAAAAGCCCACTAGAACTAGCAGCGGGCAACCATTCCATAAACTTGCTTGATCATTTTGGTCGCTTTGAAGGGAAATTTGTCCTTCAGGTCTTCGAAAAGGGAATCCTGTTAGATGAGAACATTCTAGAGATCGTTCCCGGGACGCCGCGCCTGGCAAGTAGTGTGGTCAAAACCGAAACACGTACAAAAGTGAAGGGAATGGTACGAATATCCCCGGGTAGTTTTACCTTCAAGGGATCCCATGGGGATGGCTTTATCCCCTATCCCCAAGATCTGCAGGGCAAGATCATTGCCATGGATGGATTTCTTATGGATAAATATCCGGTGACCAACGCCGAGTTCAAGTCATTCATGGAGGCCAGTAACTATCAGCCTACAGACGCTGTGAATTTCTTGAAACATTGGGAAAATGGCACAATTCGAAAAGGACAGGAAAACTTTCCAGTGGTCTACGTAAGCTATGAGGATGCCCGGGCCTATGCACAATGGGCAAAAAAAAGACTGCCCACCGAACTCGAATGGCAATATGCGGCACAAACCCCTGATGGGAGGGAATGGCCCTGGTCAAAGAAAACGAAAAACATCCATCGGGAGGCAGAAGCAATCACCGAAACCCTGACTACCTTTAAAATTAAGGGAATCGATCCCAAATATTGTAACTTGGGGAATGGTATTCTGGATCCGGTGGGCAGTCACCCAAAAGGAGCAAATCCATTAGGTCTTGAGGATCTTGTAGGGGCTGTTTGGCAGCTGACCAATGACCTTTACAAAAGTGGGTCATATGACTACATTATCATGAAGGGAGGCTCTTATTACAATCCGGCCTCGAGTTGGTGGTATGTGCAGGGTGGCCCACGGGAATTGCACTATCGGGAACATTTGCTCCGGGTTTCCCCAGGATTTGAAAGGAATGCCACCGTCGGGTTTCGGTGTGTCAAAGATTTGGAGCCCTAAGGATTTCTAATGTTTTTAATGCGGGATACAAGTGAATAATTTACAAATTACAAGATGCTTGACATTCCTGGTTCTGGCGCAGCTGGGCTGTAAGCCCAAGACTGAATTCAATGGCGATACCAAAAAAGATACTGCCCAGGTTTTGGTTCCCGTCCCCTTTAACGAAGTTGAACTTGAGGATTCGTTTTGGCTGCCCCGATTGCGGACACAAAAAGAGACCTTGGTGCCCTTTGCTTTGAATAAGACGCGGCCAGCCGTGGAAAACTTGGCCAAGACTGCAAAATTTTTACAAGGCGACACCACTGATTTGCCCTTCCCCCATCGCTATATCGCTTCGGATCTCTACAAAGTAATGGAAGGGGCCGCCTTGCTACTCCGCGAAAATCCGGATTCTCAACTAGAAAAGCGGATGGACAGTATCATCACGATTATTGGGCAGGCACAAAAGGACGATGGCTACCTATATGAGGCCCATATCACAGGGGTATCAAAAAATGCCGAACACTGGGGCGGGGCCGGTATGGGAGACAAACCCTATTCCTGGGTACTACACAGCCATGAACTATATGATATGGGGCATATGTACGAAGCCGCCATCGCATACTATCAATCTACAGGAAAGGAGAAATGGCTAAAGATCGCTGAAAAGAGCGCCCAGCACATCAACAAGGTATTCTTTATCGGCGACCCGAATTATAATGGAGGGAAGCCAGTCAACCAAGCCCCGGGACACGAGGAACTCGAACTGGCTTTGGTGAAACTGTACCGCGTTACGGGCAAGGAACTATATCTGCAAATGGCGAAAAAGTTTTTAGATATCCGGGGGAGGTCGTTTAGGCCGGAAGGCAAAGCGGAGATGTCACCCGAATATTCCCAACAGCACAAACCCGTTGCAGAGCAGGACAAAGCCGTGGGTCACGCTGTAAGGGCGGCCTACCTGTATTCGGGCATGGCCGATGTGGCCGCATTGACGGGCACCCAGGAATACAACACTGCTTTGGAGTCAATTTGGGAGGATATTACCGATACCAAAATGCATATTACCGGCGGAATAGGGGCCGTACGCGGTATCGAAGGCTTTGGCCCCGCCTATGAACTTCCCAATAAGGAAGCCTATGACGAAACCTGTGCTGCCGTGGGGAATGTGTTCTTTAATTATCGGATGTTCCTCCTGACGCAAGAGGCACGTTTTATGGATGTGGCCGAAGTGGCTTTGTTCAACAATGCCTTGGCTGGCGTCAATTTGGCCGGGAACGCGTTCTTCTATGTGAATCCGTTGGAGGCTGATGGCATTACCCCCTTTAATCAAGGCAAACCCGGGCGGTCCCCTTGGTTTGGCACCGCCTGTTGCCCTTCGAACATCGCCCGTTTGCTGCCACAGGTGTCCGGTATGATGTACGCGCATGACCAAAATGATATCTATGTAAGTCTGTATGCCAGCAGTACCACGACCCTGAACTTACCGGATGGCAGTATAACCCTACGCCAGCGAACCGCCTATCCTTATGATGAAACGATCGCTATTGAAGTGACCCCCCAAAAGGAACGCCGATATACGCTTCGGCTAAGGATACCCACTTGGGCACAAGGGCAGTTCGTGCCTGGAGCACTTTATCAATATATCAATACTATTGGAAATACTTGGGAACTCGAGATCAACGGGAGGAAATCCGCCGTACCCATGGAAAAAGGCTTTGCCGTGATAGATCGTAGTTGGAAACCCGGGGATCAGGTGCTTTTGAGACTGCCCATGCCAGTGCGATTCAATAGGGCCATTGAAGAGGTGGCAGCCGATCGTGGGCGGGTCGCGGTAACCAAAGGTCCCTTGGTGTATTGCGCAGAAGGTGTAGACAATGACGTGGCTGTTCAGCAGCTCTATATAGAGGATCTGGAGCAATCAAACCCTTTGACCCAACCTTTCACGGAGGGTGTTTTACGTAACATTCCCGAAATCACGTTGCATGGCAAAATAAAGGATCGAAGCGGTATTCGCGAAAGAGAAATAAAACTGATTCCTTATTATTCATGGAACAATCGCGGGGATACCTCGATGATCATCTGGTTTCCCACCACCCCTGAGATGGTGCATGATGTAATCAGTAATCAGTAAACAGTAAGCAGAAAGCAGTAATTAGTGGACAATGAACAATAAACAATTATCAATGAACAATTAATCCTCCTAGGCACAGGGCTTCAAAGAATAAAAAGTAGGGATTTGGTCCCGATAGTTATCGGGATGGCCTTAGGCAGTAAACAGTAAGCAGTAAACAGTAAGCAGTAATCCAATAACCCGTAAAATGAAATTAACAATAGAACCCTCCTCAAAAACAACCCTCGTAAAATGGGCCTTGGGAATCCTATGTCTTTTGGTGTTGGCTTGTGGAAAACAAGATGACCAAACCATGAACATTAAAGTCGTTGATCTGCCCGATACTTCGACTGTCAATGCCTATTATGTAAGTAATCGGGTGCCGTTGAAACCGAGCGTCCTGATTAAATTGCCAGTAGGCGCCGTGAGGCCCGATGGATGGTTAAAGGAGTATCTAGTACGCCAAAAAAACGGACTCACCGGGAATCTAGGAAAGATCAGTGCCTGGCTCCAAAAAGACAACAATGCTTGGCTCAGCCCCAAGGGTCAAGGTGAATGGGGCTGGGAAGAAGTGCCCTATTGGCTTAAAGGCTATGCCAATATCGGCTATATTTTGAAGGATACATCAATGATCAAAGAGGCCAGAATCTGGATCGAAGGCGCTCTTAACAGCCAACAGGCAGACGGATTTTTCGGGCCTTCCCTTGCTTGGGAAAGCTATACCTCGGATGAAAACAAAACGGAAGCACGTCTCGCGGAAAAACTCAAAAAACGGGATTACTGGCCGAACATGATAATGCTGTACTGCTTGCAATCGTACTATGAATATACGGGAGATAAGCGGGTGATAGCCCTCATGAGCAAGTATTTCAAATACCAATTAAACGTGCCTGATGAGGATTTTTTGTCGGAAGTGCAGTATTGGCAGCGCATCCGTGGCGGCGACAACCTGCATAGCGTATTGTGGCTGTACAACCAGACAGGCGAACCTTGGCTGCTGGAACTGGCCGAAAAAGTGCACCGCAATACAGCGCCCTGGGGCAAGCGTGGCAATGCCTTGGAGGACATCGGAAACCATAAGGAAATAAGGGAAGGTATGGCGTGGCCGAGCTGGTATGGCGATTTGATCGATTGGCATAACGTAAACGTGGCCCAAGGGTTCCGGGAGCCCGCCCAGTACTATGTGCTCAGTGGGGATAAAAAAGACCTGCAGGCAACCTATGATGATTTTAATATTATACGAGCGCATTTCGGGCAAGTACCAGGGGGTATGTTTGGGTCCGACGAGAACAGCCGTCCCGGCTATGCCGATCCTCGGCAAGGAGTTGAGACCTGTGGTATGGTCGAACAGATGAACTCAGATGAACATCTAATGCGGATTACCGGCGATATCTTTTGGGCAGACCATGCCGAGGAGGTTGCCTTTAATACCTACCCAGCGGCCGTGGCGCCTGATTTTAAGAGTCTTCGGTATATTACAAGCCCGAATATGGTACTCAATGACAATAAAAACCACAGTCCGGGGATCGATAACCCAGGACCCTACCTGATGATGAATCCTTTCAGCTCGCGTTGTTGCCAGCATAATCACGCCCAGGGCTGGCCCTATTTTGTCGAAAACCTTTGGATGGCCACGCCCGATAATGGCTTGGCGGCTGTTTTGTATGCGGCCAATACGGTGACCGCTCAAGTGGGTATTGGGTCGGAAGTAACAATTACCACCACCACCCACTATCCCTTTGAGGATACTTTGAATTTCGAGATCGGGTTGGAATCTCCGGGGAGCTTTCCGCTGTATTTTCGCATTCCCGGCTGGGCGAACAATGCCAACATTATTGTAAACGGGCAAACTATGGCAATACAGCCCCAGGCCGGGAAGTATGTAAGGATCGAACAGGAATGGCACAACGGAGACAAAATCAAATTGCAGCTGCCCATGCAAATCAGTACGCGTACCTGGGCTGCCAACAAACATAGTGTCAGTGTCGACTATGGGCCCTTGACATTCTCGTTGAAGATCGGCGAGGACTATATAAAAACGAGCACTGAGGAAAACGTACAACACGATTCTAAATGGCAGAAAGATGCCGATGTAGCCGAATGGCCCTCCTATGAGATCCACCCGACCACGGCTTGGAACTACGGCCTGATCTTACACCAAGATCCTGCGACTAGCTTTACAATTCATAAAAAAAGCTGGCCTGCCGACGATTTTCCCTTTACTCCCGATGCAGCGCCCATTGTTTTAACAGTCCAGGCCAAAAAAATCCCGGCATGGCAAATCGACCAATATGGTCTCGTGGGCGAACTTATGGAAAGTCCCGTTCTGTCTGACGAAATCGAGGAAACCGTGGAACTCATTCCCATGGGGGCAGCCCGTTTACGTATTAGCGCCTTTCCGGTGCTTGCGACGGGGCAGTAGCGCATTGAATACACCTAGGATTAGGTTGTGCAAAAATTTTGAGAAGAAGGTGAGCAGGAGATAGGGAGGATAGTGAAATGATTCAAAATATGAGTTACCCTAATCTGTATTTAAAGACGGTTTAGGTTTTGATTGCTTTAATTTTTCTAATTTAACAGAAAGGGTCATTTTTACTATCTTCTGTCCATGTATACTCGATTTGTTTCCCTACTTGTCTTGCAGTATCAATGTCGTGTACGTCTTTCAAAAAGTCTAAGGTCATATCCATCCCAGCACTTACTCCAGAAGAGGTATAAAATTTTCCGTCAACTACCCATCTGGCCTTTCGAATCCAATTTACATTTTTACCATTGGTTATAACCCAATCAAATGCCATTTTATTCGTTGTGGCATTTTTAAAATCCAGCAATCCGGTCCTTGCCAATAACGCCGTACCCGTGCAAACAGTTAGTACATAATTACTTGATTCAGAAATTTCTTTGATCGCTTTTATAAGGGATACATTTTCAACTTCTTTACGAGTACCATAGCCCCCTGGGATTAGAAAAATATCAACTCCGTCTTTAATTTCATCCAAATTTTTGGTGAAAATTGCAACTCCATGATTATTAGATATTTCGCCACCTAATAATGAATAGAACTTGATCGTATAATCGTTCTTAAGACGACCTAGAATTTCAACCGGACCAAAAACATCCAAAGTTTCAAATTCTTCAAAAAGCAAAATAGCTACATTCATCTTTTTCTATTTCAATGGATTCAAAAACATTGATTTAACGTTACCAACTAATTTCGCAAGTTATCGGCAATAACCCCAAGCTTCCCATAAGTTAAATGAAATTTGCAATATTCCTTTAAGTCGAAAAACCATTCAAATCGCCTTTTTTGCCTACTATCATGTCGTGCCAAGGTGTACTCTTTTCACCCAAACCGTTCCGAACTTAAAAACCCAATCGGGTGTTCAGTGGTGCCGGTCAAACTAAGATCCGCCAGAATTTCGCCGATCAGGGGTACAAACTTAAAGCCATGGCCACTAAAGCCCCCGGCCAAAACGATATTGGGGTAGCTTTTGGAGTTTTCCAATATAAAATGACCATCATCACTATAGGTATATAGGCAACCTTTGGTGTCTAGGAGCGATTCATACGCATCTGGGAGATAACGGAGCATAAAGTCGGTAATCAGTTGTGATGCGGCTGCTTTCTCATAATCATGGAGGGTATAGGGGTCGATTTCTTCCCCTGGTTCATGGTACCCGACCTTTATACCCAAAGGAGTGCCGGGATCGCCCATGGCCACCAAGGGAAAACCGTAAAAGGCACCCTGCGAATCGGATGCAACGTATAAAAAGCAAGGAAATTTTTGGCGGGTACAAAGCGCTTGTTTTTTTGGGGCGAACCAGCAGGTAATCTGCCGGCGCGGGACCAAGTTATAGGGCAGATTGGGCAAAAGCCCCGGCGTAAAGGCACCGGCTGTGAAGATCAGTTTTTTTGCCATAAAGGTATCGGTATTCGTACTGACCCTTACGCCAGAAGTCATTGCTGTCCATGTTTCAACCTTTGTGTTTTCAAGAAGGGTGGCACCTGCTTTTTTTGCCAATTCGGCGTAGATCTTAACCACCTGTTCAGGCACCACATAGCCGGCATCGGCTTCGAAGAGCGCTTCATAATCATTAGGGATCTTAAAAGCGGGGTAGCGGTCCGAACATTCCTTTTTAGTCAAATGGGTAAGAGGGATGCCGTATTTATTTGCGGAGAATTTTACCCCTTCCAAAAGTTCATCCTTTTTAGGTCCGAGGTACAACAAGCCAGTCTTATGAAAGAGGGTTTGCCCCGTCTTTTTTTCGAGTTCGGCCCATAGATCATAGGCTTTGTGCAGGAGTGGCACATAATCGGGATGTTCAAAATAGGCCTTGCGCACCATACGTGTGCGCCCCGCATGTGATCCGTTTTCATGAGCGATGGAAAATTGTTCCAGGCCCAACACCTTGGCGCCCCTTTCGGCCAGGGCATAGCAGGTAGCGGCCCCCATGGAACCGACCCCGATTACGATTACATCATAATGCCAGTCCACCATACGTTACAATGTTATTCTTATAGCTATATGAATGCACCCCCTGTTATTTCCATGCACGTTTTGTACCCTTGCGCTGTAATGCGCCGCCCTAACGGGTAAAACGATTGACGACCAAATCCAAGGTACCATCTAGATAACGATCGACCGTCGCTTCCAAAATAAGGGAGTTTACGGTGAGCTCCTTAATTTCAGAAACAGTGGTGTTAAAATCTGAAACAAAGGTAATCTGGTTTGATTCTAAAGTGTAGGTGTCATAGCGATAGCCGTCAATGCAGTCCTGATAAAAATATAGGATTAGTCCGCCTCCCGGGGTAAACTCAATGTAATCCTGCTTATCGACATCGCAACCATAATCCTGCTGCACGATGGGGGTCCTTTCCCCATTCACCTCGAGGTAATCATAGTACCATTTTCCAAGTAGGCTGACTTCAACTGGGGTTTCTTCCTCAGAAGTGCAGCTTACCAGTAACAAAAGAATCACGATAAACTTTTTCACATGCAATGGTTTGTTTAAAAATAACAATGAACAGTAAGCGGCCAAAGGGGCATTCAGTAAAACGAGGCTACGGGCATCGTTGTTGATCCAATAATGCATGTACGCATTGCTAATATAGCCCATTTTTTTATCACCTATTTCCTAAGCAGGTACCTCATTTGATGGTTGAGGAAAAGAAAAAGTGGCTAAGGACTTTAAACGGAGAATACAGTATTACGCCGATATTTCGGATAAGAATATAAATCTCCTCCATTCTTTGTGTACCTTAGGACGTTGCCATGTAATCATTTTTAAGAACGATCGGCAGCCACTTTTAATGCCAATCATAAAACCTATGATGATTAAAAAACGCCTATGGCCCTTACTATTCGTTCTGCTTTTCGCAGGATGCGACCATGAGACAACAACGCAGGAAAGCACGCAGCCGCAGGTTCAACAGTTAAGACCAAGCAAGAATTATTTGGATGGTTATTTGGTGAGGGCCTTAGACCTTACTGCTAATTTGCAAAAAAACGGAACAGATACCGATGAGCGATTTTCACTAGCGAAACTCCATCTTGATGAAGTGATACTTGACAGAGCGCAATTCAGGCTAGACCAGTTAAGTGCTTCAAAGGGCAAACCGAAAAAGAGAGAACTAAAGGTCCCGCAAGATTATCCCACGTTGCAGGAAGCCATTGATAATTCAGAACCCAACGGCAAGATAACTATCAAAGGTGACCAAGTTTTTGGCGAAGACTTTATTCTTGTCGATGTCCCCGGGCTGAAAATCGAAGGTGAAGGGAAGGCATCGGTAAGTGGTAACTTTTTAGTCCTACTCGCCGACAACGTTGTGATCAGTAAACTCGATTTAGAAGTGTTGTTGGTAATACCTCCACAAGGTACAGGGGCACAAATCCTTAAGAATTCCTTTACTCCATCGCTGAATACAACGAATTTCAGTGGGGTTTCTATCTTAATGATTGGGGCTACCGATTGTTTGATTAAGGAGAATGACATCACTGATAAGGATGGCAAATTGCGTTGGGGCATCCTTGGGTCTGATAGTTCAAACAATAGTTTTATATCTAATTCCATCACTGGCGGTCCGGCGACCGAAGGCCATATAGAACTGTACCAGACCGCTTCAGATCTAGGCACCAAAAATAATATGATAAAAGACTGTAATTTGGTAAACGGGGGATCAGCCCTTGGTGGTGCTGCATTACGAATTACGGGCGCACGCGATGGCAATGTAATTTCCGGATGTACTATTAAGGATGTCTCCTACAACGGTATTATTTTTCAAGGAAACAACAATCTTTTGGGGCCAATTATAGGCGCTAATAATCAGATAGTAGATTGTGATGTGCAAAATTATGCTGGCTTTGGGATTCGAATGGAAAATGAAACTCGTGGGCTTATCGGCAAGTGCAAGGTATCGAATAAAAAAGCAAATTCGGAGTTTACCCTAGGTTCAGAAGGCATAGGCCTATTCGGCACCAACAGTATGATTGTTGATTGCAGTTCAAGTGATAATAATGGTGGCGGAATTGTTATGGTTGGGAACCCTTCTGGAAATGGAAGTTCGAATAGCATTCTGAAATGCAAGGCGAACAGCAATCGATTCTTTGGAATCTTTTATTTTGGTGGCGGAGAGGAAAATGCGACCGCCCTTATAGCGGATTGTGAAGCCAATAACAACAGGGATCTTGACAATTGGGGAAGTATACTCTTGCAATCTACGGGCACGAGCTCGATTTATACAATTGCAAAATGTAAAATAAACGACAATTCAGGCACGTGTTCAAGCGGTCTTGTAGCGTATTCAGAACCCGGATTTTCACCGAATTGGATCATTCGGGATAATGACATTTCTAAAAATGTTGGGGGAATTTATTTGGAAAATGCCACGGCGGCAACCATTTCCCATAACAAGGCGAAAAACAATAGCTCGTGTGATTTGAACCAAGTGAAGACTTCCGGAGTTGTATTGAAGGACAACCAATTTGCACTAGCTTGTATTGACCAAACCTGTGATTGACCCCCTTGGGCTTAGCTTGCATTTAAATCACTTCAATTTTAGCACCTAGACCCGTGCACAAAAAGTGCTGGTATTCTTTTCTAAGAGATTTCTCGAAAATCTGGACATCGGTCTAGATGCTTGTATTGAAGACGAAAAATCGATTGGAGGTCTGTGTAAAAATATTTTCGGTGCAAGGTGTATAATTCATATACATAGGCCATAGGGAATATCTATTGGAATGTACCCTTCATACAAAGACATTTCGTTAAATTTACAATCCTACGAATAGCAATTAAAAACCTAAGAAATCATGGATACGAACAAGCATCAATCAACAATTGACCCCGCCGGTGGGCACAGTATGAATGGAGAGGGCAAGTGCCCTTTTCTTAATGGGGACCTAAAGCAGGTCGGTGGTGGCGGAACCACGAACCGCGACTGGTGGCCCAACTCCTTGAATCTTAATATTCTGCGTCAACATTCTGAACTGGTTGACCCGATGGACCATGATTTCGATTATACCGAAGAATTCAAAAGCCTCGACTTAAAGGCCGTTAAAAGAGACCTTAATGAGTTGATGACCGATTCCCAGGACTGGTGGCCGGCCGATTACGGGCACTATGGGCCATTCTTTATCCGTATGGCCTGGCATAGTGCCGGCACCTACCGGATTGCCGACGGTCGTGGCGGTGGGGGTACCGGCTCACAGCGCTTTGCCCCCCTGAACAGTTGGCCCGACAATGCGAACCTTGACAAGGCGCGCCATTTACTGTGGCCGATAAAACAAAAATACGGGAAGAAACTTTCTTGGGCCGACCTGATCATTCTTGCAGGCAATGTTGCTCACGAATCGATGGGCTTGCCAATGTATGGGTTTGCTGGGGGCCGCAAGGATATTTGGCAGCCCCAAGAAGATATTTACTGGGGTTCCGAAGCCGAATGGTTGGGCAATAAAGAACGATACAACGAAAAAGGGGAATTGGAAAAACAAATGGGCGCCGCCCATATGGGCTTGATTTATGTGAATCCTGAAGGCCCTAATAAGAATCCGGATCCTGTGGCCGCTGCCCACGATATACGGGAAACCTTCGGCCGCATGGCCATGAACGACTATGAAACGGTCGCTTTGATCGCCGGTGGCCACACTTTTGGGAAAACTCATGGGGCGGCAAGTGATGCCGAATATCTGGAGCCTGAACCGGCAGGTGCCTCCATCGAAATGCAGGACCTCGGTTGGAAAAACAACTTCGGAACCGGAAAGGGCACCGATGCGATTACCAGTGGTTTGGAAGGCGCATGGACAGATACCCCAATCAAGTGGAGCCATAAGTACCTTGAAAACCTTTTCGGCTATGAATGGGAACTGACCAAGAGTCCGGCAGGAGCGTGGCAGTTTCAGCCTAAAGATGGTGCCGGGGCCGGTACGGTGCCCGATGCACAAGACGCCAGCAAGAAACATGCCCCATTTATGTTGGTGACCGATCTTTCACTAAGGATGGACCCTGCATATGGGAAAATATCAAGACATTTCCTTGAAAATCCTCAAGAATTCAAGGAAGCCTATCAAAAAGCCTGGTTCAAATTGACCCATCGCGACATGGGGCCAAAGTCACGCTACCTAGGCCCGGAAGTTCCCAATGAAGATTTGATCTGGCAGGATCCAATACCAACCGTAAATCATGAACTTATCGATAAGAATGATATCGAAGTTTTGAAAAAAAGTATCCTGGATACCGGCCTTTCCATTTCTGAATTGGTTAGGACCGCATGGGCTTCGGCCTCTACATTCAGGGGATCTGATAAAAAGGGCGGGGCCAATGGGGCCCGTGTTCGTCTCGAGCCCCAAAATCATTGGAAGGTGAATAACCCCTTGGTATTAGGCAAGGTATTGGATGTCCTTTCCCAGGCTCAGAGAAATTTCAATGAATCACAAAAAGGAAATAAAAAGGTATCCCTGGGGGATATGATCGTACTTGGAGGCTGTGCCGCAGTTGAACGCGCGGCCAAGAACGCCGGACATGAGATTACCGTTCCCTTCACTCCGGGTCGTACCGATGCCACCCAGGAAATGACCGATGCCGAGAGTTTTGAAGTTCTTGAGCCTATGGCAGATGGCTTCAGAAATTACCTGAAAGCGAAAACTTCGGTAAGAACCGAAGAACAGCTGATAGACAAAGCCCAACTGCTGACACTTACCGCTCCGGAGATGACGGTTTTGGTTGGGGGTATGCGCGCCCTTAATACCAATTTCGACGGGTCGAATCATGGGGTGTTTACCCGCAGACCAGAAACTTTGACCAACGATTTCTTTGTTAACCTGTTGGATATGGGCAATGAATGGAAAGCAATCGATACCGATGAAGAGGTCTTCGAAGGGCGTGACCGAAAAACAGGCAGTTTGAAATGGACCGCTACACGGGTAGACCTTATCTTCGGTTCGAACTCGGAACTCCGTGCCATTTCCGAAGTATATGCCTGTTCTGATGCATCACACAAGTTCGTAAACGATTTTGTGAAGGTATGGGATAAGGTGATGAATCTAGACCGCTTCGATTTGGACTAATTTGGTATAGGCGATGTCACAAAGCTGCAAAAAGGCAGTGAGATGTCGTTTTGATTTTATTATTTTGGAGATTGAAAAGGCGGCCGGGAACGAGCCGCTTTTTTTATAACCCGCAGTGCTTTGCATCTCAAAAAAATGGAAGCATTTGGAAGATCAAAAAGATGGCTTTGCCGAAACCGACCCTACTACCCGCGGTGAAGCGTGGGCTTTTGTGTTTAATTTCTAATTTTTGAAATGAGGACCCCTATAAATGTTTGTCAGCGTTTTGGCAAAATGGTCGGTTACCTTGGGTAGGAAGGCCGTATTATTTTATTTGCGATCCTTTCAAGCCGAATTTATTGACATATATAAAATATCCAATGATTATAAGGAATCCCAGAACCGAGGGCACATATTGGCTGTGGGGTTGATAGGCTTCAAAAATGGTTCCCGCAAATGCAGATAAAAGGGCCGCAAAGGCGCTTGTCATCTTATAAATATGTTCATAGAGCCAGATGCGATTTTCAACATACTTCTTCTTAGGAATGATGTATCTGAGAAAATCATACAGAACTACAAAAATAAATGCCCCAACCGTACTGTAAATCACAATCGGGGACCATATCATCCCGATTGACCTAAAATAGAATAAAAAATACGTCAATACGATGATACTCATCAAGGCCACTACTACATCAATCGTTTTAGGAAGATTCGATTTAAATTGCAAGGTCCTGTACCCGGAAAATGCAACATATCCGCTCAAAATAGTAATTACCAATAAAAAGGTGTTCCTGCCAAAGACAAAGACTCCGATCAATCCCGTGAAAATTACGATTACGATACATCCTAAAAAAAGCCGTCCGCTTTTGATATGGAGGCTACCTCCTTTAAGGCTTAGTAGTGCAATGAGTCCAAGCAGAAGGGCCAGTGAACCCGTTACGACATGGAGGATAATATTTGATCTATGTAATAGTTCCATAAGTTCCTGCCATTACGAAACAACAATTTGATTTTGTTTTGAACCTAGGTGGGCAGCTATAATTATTAAGTCCATCATCAGGGACGCCATACGTACTATACAATTGGCCGTTTACTCAAAGATACGGTTTTCAGGGTTTTAATTTTGAGGGGGATTTTAGGGTTCAAATGGTATCGGCAATCGTTCCTTATCGCATTGAACTAAACTAAACTATGCGTATTTATTAAGAAGAAAGTTTTAAGACTTCTTCAATGTCCCCTAATCCAACAAGTGGCTTATTTTCAATAGTCGCGAATACATGGGTTCTGGCGTTGCTGTAGAAAGGGTAAACGATCTGTTGGTGGGGTCGAAGTCAAAGCTGATATTATCCAGTTCAGCAACTTCGTGGTCCTTCATCTTATGCAATAGGATTTTGGTAACACGCGACCTAAATCTATATTCTTCCAGAATCAAGGATCTAAGATCCTCTTCTTTCTTTTTTGGTGTCAACAACCAATTGATTTTCATCATGGGCGAATTAGCCTTGCAAAATAAAAAATATAATCCGTTTGAACAAACTTAACATCTCGGTTCATAAAATAGGTCATTTGGCAATCTGGCACCTTTAGATATGGACTTCGTATCCCAAGACTTAACCAATTGTTCAAACTGTCTTAACGCATCGATAAGAACGCTATCCCTATTTTTGAACGTCCTTATAATCCTAGGGAAACGTTCTTATTTTATAATAGTTGAGTTAGTTTAGCTAAAACCGATGTCTGCATCGGTTTTTTTGTTTTAAGGGGAGCTTAGCTTTTGAGAAATTCGCTATACCATCTGCCGGATGCTTTCACGATTCTACGTTGATCCTTGAAATCTACATAGACCAGTCCGAATCTTGGGTAGTAGCCTTCGGCCCATTCAAAATTATCGGTGAATGTCCAGGCAAAATAGCCCGAGACTTCCATGCCATCCATCTTTGCCCGATGTACCTGGTGAAGATACGCTTGTAGAAATAATCGTCTTTCGTCATCATGGATCGCCCCTTGGGTCACGGTATCCTCAAAGGCCGCCCCATTTTCAGTGATGATAATTTTTTTTATGTTCGGGTAAGCATTGAATTTTGATATCATTTCATAGATGCTGGGGGGATATATTTCCCAATCCATCAAGGTGGTTCGCACCTTCCTTTGTGTAGCTTTTACAATTTTTGATTGTAAGTAAGGCACAGTATAACTATGTTTGACGACTTCCCGGGTATAGTTTTGGATACCGATAAAATCGAACTCAAAAATAAGATCTTTATCGTCTTCCGGGCGCTGATATTTTTCTATCCTTTCTAGTATCTTGATGTTTTCCGACGGGTATCCGAGGCCTAAGGATGGTTCAATAAAAAGGCGGTTTAAAAGGGCGTCGGCTTTTTGGGAGGCCAGGACATCCTTTTTTCTATTTGAAAAGGGCGTTATGTGGGAACACGAAAAAGTGGTACCTATGTTCGCGTAGTGAAGTTCAGAACGCAATATCCGGCCTCCAACGGCTTGACATAATGCTGCGTGGTGTACTGCGGGCAAGAAGTTTTTCAGGCCCTTATGTCCTGGGGCATGTACCCCTAAAAAGTATCCGGCTCCTGTAAAAACCATCGGTTCGTTCAAGATAATCCAATGGTGTATGCGATCACCGAAATGGCAGGCACAAAGCCGAACATAATTGCCGAACCAGCCTAGGATATCCCTATTTGTCCAACCTCCCTGATCTTGCAAGGCCTGAGGAAGATCCCAGTGGTACAAGGTTATCCAAGGGGTAATACCACACTCCAAGCAAAAATCGATGACCTTATTGTAAAAATCAAGTCCAGCTTGGCTGATGGGTCCTTGCCCGTTCGGAAGTAGCCGAGACCAGGATATTGAAAATCGAAAGTTGGGAATTTTTAGGGCCTTCATCATAAGAATATCCTCCCGATACTTACTATGAAAATCGCAGGCAATCTGCCCATGCTGTCCCTGAAATATGGCACCTTTTTTTGTGGTAAAGCGGTCCCAGATAGATTCTCCTTTGTCGTCAAAGTTATGGGCACCCTCTATTTGATAGGCTGCCGTCGACACCCCCCATATAAATTCGTCCCCGAAGTCATTTTTCCGCAGGTCAAAACGAAATGTCGAAGATGTATCCGGCATATGCTGGCTTAGTAGATTTGGCCGATGGCCACTTCCTGAAGTAAGCGATCCACGATGTTTTTAGTGATATCTGGATATTCGACTACGATCTGTTGAGTACTTTCAATCCAGTCCCTAATCGTATCAAGATGTTTCATTTTTAACGACTTAATGACTTTGACGCCCATTTCATGTAAGGCCGCGGCATTGCATTGCTGCTCGTATTGCCCTTTCATTGGGATCACCAAAAGTTTTTTCCCCATATGAAGGGCCTCGGCTGGGGCCTCGAAACCAGCACCGCAGAGGATGCCCGTGCAGCTCGCCATGCTTTTAATAAAGGCTTCGTTCTGTATTTTTCGGATTGAGATATTTCGCCAATACAGATCTCCTTCGGTATGTTTTGAAAAGACTTCCCATTTAACATCCTGTACTTCGGACAGGATTTGCACTATTTTCGCATTGCTATAGGCCGGCAAATACACCGTATAGTGCCCATCATTTGTCAAAATGGCGTTTCGAATTTCCTGACGAATGATGGGGGTATAGATATTTTCCTCGTAGTTTTTAAAATGAAGTCCATATTGTTTCGTAGTTGGGGCGTACTTTTTTAAAATAAGTTTTCCCAAAGGATCCTTTTTTTCGGGTTGCGGGGCATTTTTTGAAAGCACTGCGGCTTGATGGCTAAGACCAACACACGCTTTGTGCTTTAAATGACAGGCCCATGCCGAAACTGGTTCAAAATCATTGATGATCAAATCATAATCGAATACGGGAATACTTTTGATCTCTTTTTGAAGTCGTGCCGAATTGGTCCTAAGATAGGTTCTCCACATATCTACTCCCCCTTTGGTCCCGAAAATAAAACTCCACCCCCGTAACGAATATTTGATCGGATGCGGTATCTGAATATCGGCCTGAGTACCACTTACCAGGATATCGAGCGATACCTTGTTTTTTTGAAGAACGGGAATAATGTCGCGCGCCCTGCTCAGGTGGCCGTTTCCCGTTCCTTGAATTGCGTACAATACTTTCATTTATATCCGTTTCTTTATGCGTTTTGGCTCGGAAATGGCATTGAACTCTGCCATCAGTTGTTTAAAGAGCTCATTGCTTTCAAATACCTCTTCCGCCCCCGTTACCTTCATAGAAAATGCCTTCACTTTGGTATCCTCATCATACCGATATAATTGCCATTTTCCCCTATGATATTCCAACGCAGTGAGGTTTTCGATCCAATCCCCGGAATTCAAATAGAGCACCGAGCCTTTATCAGTGACGATGGTTTTGATTTCGGGCTGGTGAATGTGGCCACAGATTACATAGTCGAATTCGTTTGCGATGGCTATGGTTGCCGCTGTGGTTTCAAAATCATTGATAAATTTGATGGCTGTCTTCACCCCATTTTTAATTCTTTTTGACATCGACACCGGTCCTTTTCCAAGTTTCTTACTAATGTAATTGACCCCGCGGTTCAATACGATTAAAAAATCGTAACCCATGGCGCCTAATTTGGCGATCGATTTCGAATGTTGCATGGTAACGTCGAAAACGTCCCCATGAAATATCCATGCTTTTTTGCCATGAACGGGGAGTACCACTTTATTCACAATACTAAAAGTACCCATGTTAAATCCCGCGAATTTCCGCAACAGTTCATCATGATTTCCGGTAATGTAGTGTACCTTGACTCCCTTGGATACCCATTCCATGAGTATTTTGACCACTTTCATATGTGATTTGGGCCAATATCGCTTGCTGAATTGCCAAATGTCTATAATATCACCGTTTAGTACTACTTGTTTGGGTTTAATCGATTTTAAATAATTCATTAACTCCTTGGCATGGCATCCATAGGTGCCCAAATGCACATCAGAAATTACCACAATATCAACGGGGCGTTTTTTCATAGGAAGAACTTGGTGTCTGGTTTCCGATTTTCTTGAACTTAAAGGGAGAATAATAGCTACTCAAATAAGAAATCAAGCAATGTACCAATAGGGTCGAGATGTACATTGTAATAATTTTCATGCAAGGAAAATCAGTGTATTCAAAGATTGTAAATAAAAATCGACAGTTCTGTAAAGTAGATTTTAAACTTAGGTTAAGCGATGATTATCAACCTATAGACTTTTCCAGCCCAAGGTGGGTGTAAGTGAGGTTAGCTATTAAAAAATTATTGTGAATATCAAGGACATTATAGGGACCCAAAATTAGAACGATAAATAGTATCTTTAAAAAGAATAGGCAGGTAGGAGTCTGCTAAGATTCGTAAATTGTCGGAACATGGTTGAACCATGGTTCGGGGTCGCGCATATTAAAATAGCCTGTCAATCCTAAAACGGACAATAGAAACGGTCAAAAGGGGAATTCGTGATATTTGGTTATGTGGGCATATCCCTGTTTCAAACACTAAAGAACAAGTCGTAGTTTAATTTCAAAAGAATGCTAAAAACCGTACTCTTGGGCGGGTATCTTCTTCTGTGCGTATGGGCCCCGCTATGTGCGCAACAAAAGACCTATTGCAACCCGATCAACATCGATTATGGGTATACCCCCATCCCAAATTTCTCTACCCAAGGTAAACATCGGGCGACGGCCGATCCTGTCATCGTAAACTTTAAAGGGCACTATTTTCTTTTTTCCACGAACCAATGGGGATATTGGTGGAGCGATGATATGCTACATTGGAATTTTATTCCCCGAAGATTCCTCCTGCCACAACACCAGGTATATGATGAGCTCTGCGCCCCGGCCGTTTTCGCGATGAAGGACGCCCTTTATGTCATTGGCTCTACCCATGGGCCCACCTTCCCCATTTGGAAGAGTAAAAACCCAACGGTCGACGCATGGGAGATTGCCGTCGACTCGCTCAAAGTGGGCGCCTGGGACCCTGGCATTCTCTATGACGAAGAAAAGGACAAACTATTTTTATATTGGGGATCCAGCAATGAATTTCCAATCCTAGGTACCGAATTAAATACCCAGACACTTCAATCAGATGGCTATGTAAAGCCCTTGCTTACCTTGCACCCAGAGGATCATGGGTGGGAGCGTTTTGGCGAATACAACGACAATACCTTTTTACAACCCTTTATGGAAGGCGCCTGGGTCACTAAATACCATGACAAATACTACTTACAATATGGTGCCCCGGCAACTGAATTCAGTGGCTATGCCGATGGGGTATATATGAGCGATGAACCCCTGGAAGGATTTAGCTATCAAGCCCACAATCCGTTTTCCTATAAGCCCGGGGGGTTCGCAAGGGGCGCAGGCCATGGCGCTACTTATCAGGATAATTTTGGGCAATGGTGGCATGTTTCTACGGTGGTCCTGGGACAGAAGAACAATTTTGAACGAAGGATTGGAATCTGGCCGGCCGGATTCGACAAAGACGACCTGTTGTACTGCAATACGGCCTATGGTGATTATCCAACCTATTTACCGAGTGAAAAGGTAGACCATCTGAACGGCCTATTTTCAGGGTGGATGTTGTTAAACTATAACAAACCCGTTCAAGTATCCTCTACCTTGGGCGGCTATCAGCCCAACTTTGCGGTCGATGAGGACATGAAAACCTATTGGTCGGCCAAAACCGGCAATTCAGGGGAGTGGCTTCAGACTGATCTGGGGGAAATCTCGACCCTGCATGCCATCCAGATTAATTATGCCGATCAAGATGCCGAATTTTTGGGAAAGACCGAAGGGGTCTATCACCAATATAAAATCTGGGCCTCTAACGATAGTAAAAAATGGAAAATACTAATCGATAAAAGCCAAAATACGTCGGATGTGCCCCATGACTATATAGAATTAGAGGTCCCGGTCAAAGCACGTTATCTTAAGCTTGAAAACCTAAAAATGCCCACCGGGAAGTTCGCCCTGAGCGGTTTCAGGGTCTTTGGTAAAGGCAATGGGGAGGCACCCTCGATCGTCGACGATTTCATTGTACTGCGGGCCGATCCCAAAAAATATGGCGAACGGCGCAGCGCCTGGTTAAAATGGCGGCAGAACGATACTGCAGACGGCTATGTCATTTATTTTGGCAAATCGCCCGATAAACTCTATGGCAGTATCATGGTTTACGGTAAGAACGACTATTTCTTCACTGGTATGGACCGCACCGACCGTTATTATTTTCAGATTGAGGCCTTTAACAATAACGGTATTTCCCAAAGAACGAAGGTGTTAAGCGTAGAGTAGGAAGTCTAGATTATAATTGTCATTTTTGCAGCGTTATGCCAATCATTTACGGCTAAGCATAATTTGGCCCGGATGCTCAATCTTCAAGGGACGTCATAGTTAAGGGAAATTCCCCTTTGAGCATTTTGATTACATTCAACAGTGAACGGCCATCGTGATAGCTCGCCTTCCAGATCTGGGCCTTGGCCCGTTTTTCGGCTTCCGGACTAATGTCTAACCCTGCATCGTACCACCCGCCGTATTGGTGGTCGATCAGATACGAATTAATATAGGACCATTGCTTTTTAAATAAGTCGTAGTAACGAGTTTCCTCTGGGTGTAATTGCGATAGTAACAGAAGCGCGTTGAGCCCCTCGGCCTCTGTCCACCATACTTTTTCCTTGTTTTCAATGGTACGGGAACCATTCTTCTGATAATATCCACCATCATAAAACCCGCCAAACTCGGAATCCCATCCCCATTCGAGTGCATGATCGACCATTTTTTTCGCTTTGATGGCGGTAATCGTATCATTTTTTAGGCCCAGGGTCTGCGACGCTTCCAATAACAAAAAAGCGGTCTCTACATCATGTCCAAACGATACATGATCGAGATAGAAGTTCTGTCTTCTGTAAACTTCCGAAGAATCACGAAACGATACCGGGGTCCAATCTCTTTGCAAGTGCAAGGTCAAATAGCCCTTTTCAGTGGTGATCGTATCGCGTATCAGGTAAAAAAGTTCTTCCAAACGTTCCCGTACCAAGGTATTTGGCCATGCGCTGTACAGGGCGGTAAAGCTTTCCAAAAGATGGATCGAGGAGTTCTGGTCCTTCCAATCTTTTCGAATAAAATTATCATAGTCGTTATCATTTTCAGTGATATCGAGCATCCAAGAACCGTCTTGTTGCAATACATCAAAATACCCCTTGTAAACGGTATCGTGGGCATGTTCTTCAAGCCAGTAAAACGTCTTTTTGGCCAATTCAAGGGCGGTAGTGTCGTTTGAAACCACCGAATAAGTTGCAAGGGCATAGATGGCAAAGGCGTTTCCATAGGTGCTTTTATTCGTTGATAGACGCTTTAATCGCGTCTCTTCAAAGCCGACCAAGGTGTTAAACCCGCCATACAAGGTATCCCACATATGGTCCCGCAGAAATTCATATCCATGGGTCGCGATTTTTTCATAGCGTTCGTCTTTATAAAAAAGCGCAAGCCGGGAAGCCGTCCAGATATGACGCGCCTGGCTAACGATCATTTTTTGCTGTTTCCCCACTTGGTCCCATTTGTAATTGAAATCAGACCAGTAGCCTCCGTTGACCGTATCAAGTACTCTAGGATACCAGACTTCGGCCAATTCGTGCAAGGCAGTTTCAATATCTGGCAGTAGTTCTTCTTTGGGAATGGCTGCTTTTTTGTCGTGCTGATTGCATGAAACGGTAAGTATTAGCGCCATATACAATAGATATCTTGGCATTGTACACCTTGGTGGAAAAGGTTTCATAGACGTTCACTAGAATTACAAGAATCCTAAAGCTACACAATGTAGTCGGGTTTGAGTACTTCCTCGGTTAAAAAAATCTATTTTACAATGACTTGAAAAAGGAGTAGGAAGTTTGTTTTGTTGATGGCCTTCTGAGCAGGAAGTCCACTGAAACCTATAAGAATTTGATGAAAGAATGGATAGGGGATTATATGATTGACTGGTCTTTTCACAATGAACTTCGTTCGACCATTGCACTTCTCACTTTATATTTTGTGCTTCCGATTTATCGGAATAAGATTAAAATCGCGCCGAGGGCGGTCAGAACGAGGATCATTCTTCGATAGAACGTTTCCTTGATGATCTTTACCAGGCGTACCCCGACTAATAGGCCTAGAAACACCCCAGGCGCCAGCTTCAGATTGATAAGCAAAGTTTGAGGTGTAATCGTTTCCCATACAAAAATATGGAAGGGGAGCTTGAAGATATTGACGATGAAGAACAGCCAGGCTGAGGTACCGATAAATTGGTTTTTCTGGAATCGCATCGCGAGAAAAAAGATATTGGCAAAAGCCCCTGCCAGATTCCCGATCATGGTGGTAATGCCGGCCATGACGCCCATAAAACCGCTAAATACCCAATGCGTGGGCACCGATTGGGATTTTCTTTTTTCCCAACCGAACATAATAAGGACACTCAATAGGATGATCAGGGCCATTCCGAATTTAAAGGTCCGTTCATCGAGGTCTTTGCCAATAAGCACCCCGATCAAAACACCCGCCAACATCCACGGAAGAAACTTAAAAATGTATTTCCATTGGGCGTGCCGGTTGTAGTAGATGACCGCGAAAATATCGCCTAAGATCAACAAGGGAACAATAATGCCAGTTGATTCCCTTGCACCAAAAGCCAGGGCCATCAAGGTTACCAATAAAACATCGATCCCTTTTAAGCCGGCCTTGGTTACCCCCAACACAAAAGCGGAGGCAAAGGCGAGTACCCAAGTGGTAAAGGAAGGCTCAGAAGCAATGGCTAAAGACACAGATGAGGTTTAGTGGTCAAAAGTCAAAAGTATGCCAAAAAATAATATCTTTATCATGCGACCAAAAAACCAAAATTATGGAATTAAGCACCTTTGATTATAGTTTTATTATTGTATTCTTTACCGTTGTCTTAGGCGTCGGAATCTATGTTTCTAAAAAATCGGGAAAAGACTCCAACGAATATTTTCTTTCGGGAAGAACCATGCCCTGGTGGCTGTTGGGCCTCTCGATGGTGGCAACCACGTTTTCGACCGATACGCCGAATTTGGTAACCGATATCGTGCGTACCAATGGGGTTTCGGGCAACTGGGTCTGGTGGGCATTTTTGCTCACAGGGCTTTTGACGGTCTTCGTATATGCCAAGCTATGGCGTCGATCTAACGTGCATACCGATCTTGAATTCTATGAGATGCGCTACGGGGGTGCTACTGCGAGCTTTTTACGAAAATTCCGTGCAGTTTATCTAGGAGGCCTTTTCAATATCATTACCATGGCGTCGGTAACTTTAGCCGCAATCAAGATTGGCGGCATTATGTTAGGCCTCGAGCCCTGGGAGACCGTTATAGGCGCAGGACTGATTACAGTCTCCTTTAGTGCTTTGGGAGGCTTTAAAGGAGTGGTCTATACCGATTTTATATTGTTCTTTGTCGCTATGTCAGGGGCCATAGGGGCCGCGTATTATTTGGTAAATATCCCCGAAGTGGGTGGCATACATGCGCTGATGGAGCATGAGGCAGTGGCCTCGAAACTCAATATCCTGCCTGATTTCAGTAACAAAAAGGTCTTGGTGACCTTGTTTATAATTCCATTGGCAGTGCAGTGGTGGAGTTCGTGGTATCCGGGCGCCGAACCTGGTGGGGGCGGGTATATCGCCCAGCGGATGTTGGCCGCCAAGAATGAGAATCACGCCATTGGCGCGACCTTCTTTTTTAATATTATGCATTATGCATTGCGGCCTTGGCCATGGATTTTGGTGGCGTTGGCCTCCTTGGTGGTCTACCCCGATATTGCGAGTATCCACGACGCATTTCCGAACATTGCCGAAAGTAAGTTAGGAAACGACTTGGCCTATTCGGCCATGTTGACCAAGCTGCCAAGTGGCCTATTGGGGCTGGTGTTGGCTTCCTTGGTAGCCGCATATATGAGTACGATTTCGACCCAGCTGAATTGGGGGTCCTCCTATATCGTTTTTGATTTTTACAAACAGCAGATTAATCCGAAAGCCACCGAAAAGCAAATGGTGGCCGTAGGACGGCTCTCGACCGTGATCCTTATGGTATTGAGTGCACTTTTCGCGCTATTATTGGAAAATGCCCTACAAATATTCGCCATATTGTTAACCTTTGGCGCCGGTACCGGCCTGATTTTCATTTTGCGCTGGTTTTGGTGGCGTATTAATGCCTGGAGTGAGATTGCCGCCATGTTCGCGTCGGGAATTCTATCGATGATATTGGCATTTAGTTCCTTACGGCCTTTCCTATTCGATCCCGTTACCGGCAAATTGCCCGATTGGGCCGAATATCCTTTTGTAGTTGTAGTAACCACCATTATTTGGTTGATTGCCACTTTTGTAACCCAGCCAGAATCGAAGGAGACCCTGAGGTCTTTTTATAAAAAAATACAACCTGGAGGCCCCGGGTGGTCGAAGGTTGTAAACGAAGCGGAAGCCGATAATGTAGACATCGTAGATACCAAGGAAAAATGGAGTGTGCCTTCGGGAATCACCGCCATGCTTTTGGGCTGTGTCCTGATTTATTCGATCATGTTCGCCACGGGCTATTGGATCTATGGTAGAACGACCCAGGCAATCGTTTTGACCTTTATTGCCATTATTTCCGGATTCTTGCTGATCAAGGCATGGAATCGCATGAAAGGGCATCTATTATAGCGTTATTTTCCAAGAGTTTTGAAAATTCTTGAAATATATGGAAGCTGGGTACTCTAAAACTCCCCTAAGCAAAAAGCTAGGGATAAAAGAGGGGTTTAAAATAATCCTATATAACCCTCCAGATTACTATTTTGATCTTTTCGAGGATTTACCCGACCGATTGGTAAGACTTGAGAAGTTCGAAAGCGGGAAGGCTGATTTTGTGCATGTTTTTTGTATACGGGTAGAAGAATTGGAAGGTGTTTTGTCAAGACATATAGCGGCGCTAAAGTTAAATGGTGCCTTATGGATCAGCTGGCCCAAAGGAGCCTCGAAGTTGCCAACCGACCTCAATAGGGACCTTATTCGCGATCATGTTTTGAAAACGGGATTGGTCGACATCAAAGTGGCAGCGATCGATGCTGTTTGGAGCGGATTGAAATTTGTATATCGATTGAAAAATAGATGATGGAAAGCGTATTGAAACTCGGTACGGATAAATTTGTAAACCGTCTTAAGACTAAGCTGGTATGATTGTTTTCGCCCTATGAAATCAAGACTGAAAAGCCATACGAATGAAAGATAGAATTCTCTCAGTCGATATTTTCAGGGGACTTACCATCGTCTTAATGATCTTGGTAAATACGCCGGGTACTTGGTCGAGTGTCTATGCCCCTTTCTTACATGCCGAATGGCATGGATATTCCCCGACAGATCTGGTTTTCCCGTTTTTCCTCTTTATTGTGGGTACTTCAATTGTGTTCGCCTATAAGGACAAGGTGACCAAGGCGGGAACCTATAAAAAAATAGGCCTACGTAGCCTTAAATTAATCGGACTTGGACTGTTTTTGGGAGCGTTTACCTTGACTTTTCCATTTATCAAGGATTTCGAGGCCATTCGGTTTCCAGGGGTTCTGCAGCGTATCGGGCTGGTATTCTTTTTTGCTGCCCTGCTCTATATAAATTTTAATTGGAGGACCTTGATCGGGATTTGTATAGCGATTTTAATCGGTTATTGGTTTTTGATGTGGTTGGTTCCCGTAAACGGAATACCCTCTACTTTTGATAGGGCCTCCAATAACCTGGCAAACTATGTTGATCTCCACCTATTGGGCACCCATATGTGGAAGCCCGATTATGATCCGGAAGGCGTCCTGAGTACGCTGCCTGCCATCTGCAGCGCTCTGTTAGGTATTTTTACTGGACTTATTCTCACTTCGCAACAAGCAAAAAAGACCACTTTGATGGTGGGAATCGGAGGCACTTTTTTAATCATCGGCTCACTTTGGGATATCGTATTCCCGATCAATAAGGCCCTTTGGACGAGTAGTTTCGTTTTAGTAAGCGCAGGCTGGGCGAACATGATCCTGGCATTGATCTATTATTTGACCGATGAGATGGGTATCAAATTCGGAAGTATTTTCAGATATGCGGGCGCCAATGCCATCGTGGTCTTTTTTTCCGCAAGTTTTATCGGGAAGATCATGGGGATGATCAAGGTGCATGATACGGTCTCCTTACATGCCTGGCTCTTCAATACGCTCTATGTACATGACTTCATGCCCATGCAACTATCCTCGTTGCTATATGCCCTGACCGTTGTGGCTTTTTATGTATTTTTAGCGTACGTACTTTATAAAAAGGGGATTTTCATAAAGGTCTAACCATCGGAGGCACTCATAGTTCCTAATGTACTTATTTTAGCTCCCCCGTTTTCGCCAATTTAGAGTGAGCGAGTCTGGAGGCCACCATTTTTTTCCACTTGTTCAATAGGGAACGCCCATTCGATGAATTCTGGGAGAATCGCCGCCCAAGTCGGCAAGTCGTGTTTTCCTCCTTCGATTTCAACATAGGTAATATCGCCAGGACCGGAATAGCCCTTAGCTTTTAGTTCCCGGATCAGGTCAAGGGTATCGTCAATGGCATCGATTATTCCGTTATGATTTCGATCCGCGGTCTCATCTTCGGTACCGCATTGAAACCAGAATTTTAGATGTGGGGAAAAGAGGCCTTCTTTGACTACATCAAGGATAATCCTACTGCGATCGAGAAGATCTTTTTTAACATAGGCCTTTTTCCGCCACCAGAAGGAACCGCTAAAGACCCCGATTTTCCCAAAATGGGAAGCGTGCGTATAGGCAATATCAAAGGCTGATAGCCCCCCTAAGGATAGGCCACAAAAAACCCAGTCCTGGCCATGGTGCGACACCTTGAACTCGCCCCTTAGAAAGGGTATGAATTCGTCCATGATAAATCGTGTATATTCGGCTGCCTTACTGCCCCTACCCTTAAAATCGGCCGAAACGGCCGTCCCGTATTCCTGGATCCGTTCTTTGCCACATTCAACACCGATAAAGATAAAGGGCGCTAAAGCCTTTGATTTATATGAAGACATCAAGGTTTGTTCCAATTGTAGGGCCGAAAAATCCTGACCGTCGTTCATCAAAAGCACGGGATAGCGTTTTTCGGCATCCCTGTAATCTGGCGGGGCTACCAATCGGAAGAGCACCTTTCTTCCCAGGTTTATAGACGAAAAACTTCCCTTGAGACTAATTAGATCTGTTTGAAATTGCATGTTCTTTGCTACGGGTCTGCAAGTATAATGAATCCAATAAAAAATTATATCGGCATGTAAAAAATAAATTACATTTGCCGGCTTTAAAAGATTGATAATTAATCATTTTAAGTATATTTATGATTATGGCGTCCGTGCAACATTTAACATACTATTCGAACATCCTCGGTCGAAATATCAATCTCGAAGTGACTGGTAACTGGGGGTATCCCATTTTGATGTTCCCTTCTTCCGGGGGCCAATTTACACAGAACACCGATTTTGGATTAACAAGTTCGGTGATGCAGTTTATCGAGGAAGGACGCATCAAGCTTTATAATGTAGAGTCGCTTGACATGCTTAGTTTTTATAACGAAGGGATGGATTCAGGAACGAAGATCCATAATTATGAGCACTATATGCAGTTTTTAAAGGAGGAACTGATTCCGTTTATCCAAAGGGAGTGCAACAGCCATCGCATCGCGACCGCCGGGGTTAGTTTTGGGGGTTATCATGCGGCCAATACTGCTTTTCGATTTCCAGACCTGGTTTCCCATTTATTTTCCATGAGTGGGGTATTCAATATTCGCAATATGACGCCCTTATCCGAAGATATCCGCATTTATTACAATTGCCCAGATGAGTTTATGCAAAATGAGGAAAGTTGGAAGTATCACCATATGCAGATCGTCCTGAGCACCTCCGATTGGGATAGTTGCCAACCCAAGAACCAGCATATGGGGGGTATCTTAGATGCTAAGGGCATCCCCTATTGGTATGATGAAAAAAAATGGATCGAACACGATTGGCCACTCTGGAAAATGGTTTTTCCGGAGTATATAGGCCGATATTTTTAACAACAAAATTTAATATAAAAAACAGATGGTTAAAAAAGTAGGAATATTATTTGGTATGGAAGATACCTTTCCCTGGGCTTTCATAGATAAGGTGAACGCTATTGGAAATGGCAAGGTAGTTGCCGAGGCCGTGAGCATTGATAAGGTACAGCAGGGCATTGATTATGGGTACGATGTGATTATCGACCGTATCTCCCAGGAAGTACCATTTTATAGGGCGTATCTGAAAAACGCTGCGCTGAAAGGCACTGCAGTAATCAACAATCCGTTTTGGTGGAGTGCCGATGAAAAGTTCTTTAACAATTGTTTGGCAATAGAAGTAGGCGTACCCGTGCCCAAGACCGTTCTTCTGCCATCCAAGGAACGGCCTGACGATACGACCGAAAAGTCGTTCCGGAACTTAAAGGCGCCGTTGGATTGGAGCTATATCTTCGACTACATAGGTTTTCCAGCTTATATGAAACCCCACTCGGGCGGCGGATGGAAAAGCGTCTATCGTGTCGACAACCAGGACGATCTTTTTGCAAAACTCGAGGAAACCGGTCAATTGGTCATGATGCTTCAGGAGGAGATTGTTTTCGATGATTATTACCGGGTATACTGCTTAGGACAAAAATACGTCCACATCATGCCGTACGAACCAAGGAACGAACCGCACTTGCGTTATGCCACTGAACCAAATACCAGTGGGGAGGAACACACAAAACTGATGCGCACCATTTATGATTTTACGCTGCGATTGAACAAGGCCTTGGGCTATGATTTTAATACAGTAGAATTTGCTATCCGCGACGGGGTGCCGTATGCAATCGATTTTTGTAACCCGGCACCTGATGCCGACATCAATTCGGTAGGCCTCGCCAATTTTGATTGGATCGTAGAACATGCTGCCAAATATGCCGTTGAAAAGGCAAATACCCATATCCCAAAACAGAACAATACCTCTTGGGGAGGGTTTGTGAAAACCGCAGTAGCTCCAGCGAGGCCAAAAGCGAAAAAGGTGACCTTAAAGACCGCCGCACAGGCGAAAAAGACTGCGGTGCAAATGCCGATCGTTACCAAGGCACCTGCGAAAGTGGTAAAAGCACCAAAATCGAAAGTGACCCCAGCAAAGGTTTCGGCCACTCAAAAGGCCGCTCCTAAAAAAGTCGGAACGGCACAACCAAGAATAGTGAAGGTCAAGGCCGTGCCGAAAACGAAGTCAGCACCTGTTGCAATAAAAAAGGTCCCTTCAAAAGGTGGGGTAGCCACGCCGTCAGCAGGCAAAACCAAAACAGCAGGGGTAAAAAAAGCCACAGCAAAAGTAAAACCGGCCATCAAGGCAAAAAATACGCCTAAAAAAAGGAAATAGGCCCCAAATTTAAGCGTCGATATGCACAAGTTCACACTGGGAATAGAGGAAGAATTTCAAATTCTGGATAGCGAGGCGTTGACCCTTCATTCGCAGATGTCGAAGATCATTGATGGCGGCAAGGTTATCCTGAAGGAGCGTATCAAGGAAGAAATGCACCAGTCTGTTGTCGAGATGGGCACCAATGTGTGCGAGAACATCAATCAGGCCCGCGACGAGGTGTCTTATTTGCGAAAACAGGTCATTGAACTGGCGGCCAAGGAAGATTTGAAGGTCGCCGCTTCGGGAACCCATCCTTTTTCGCATTGGAGCGAACAATTGATCACGCCCAACCCGCGTTACGATCAGCTGATTGCGGAAATGAAGGATGTGGCGCGTTCTAATCTTATTTTTGGGATGCACGTGCACGTGGGCATCCCCAATCGGGAGGAAGGGTTGCATATCATGAACATTGCGCGGTATTTCTTGCCCCACCTATATGCCCTTTCAACCAATTCACCTTTTTGGGAGAGTCGCGAAACGGGATTCAAGTCATTTCGTTCCAAAATATTCGACAAGTTTCCACGCACCGGGATTCCTCCTTATTTTGCTAGTGTAGCCGAGTATGACAAGTTTATTGAATTGCTCGTAAAGACGAATTGTATCGATAATGGCAAGAAGATATGGTGGGATATTAGACTCCACCCCTTCTATCCTACGGTAGAATTCAGGATCTGTGATATGGTGATGACGGTTGATGAGGTGGTCTGTATTGCGGCACTCATGCAATGCATCATCGCTAAGTTGAGCAAATTGCATCAGAAAAACCAGAGCTTTCGATCATATCGCCGTATTTTGATCAATGAGAACAAATGGCGCGCGGCGCGCTGGGGAGTCGAGGCCAAACTTATCGATTTCGGCAAGGAAGAAGAGGTGCCTTTTGCCCTTTTGATTCAGGAACTACTTGAATTTATCGATGATGTGGTCGATGAACTCGGCTGCCGTACCGAGGTGAATTATGTGTATCAAATGCTCGAACAGGGTTCGGGTGCCGATAGGCAGCTCAAGCTATTCGGGGAGACCAATGACTTAAAACAAGTGGTACATTATATTGTGGAGCAGACGGCAAAAGGACTCTAAGTTTCTGACGCCCCTTTCGAACGATATATGATTTGTCGTATTCGAACGTTCTTATACGATAACAGGGTCTTCACCGGCCTTCACTTCGACCTTATGAATTGAAATGGTTCAAAGTTGAAGCGAATTGAAATAGTGACGATTTTAAGAAGACCTAAGGTCCGAAGCGTGTGGGGCGCAAGGCACCACGGAATTAGAAAAAAATGCAAAACACTTATAAAATTGCAGTTTTAGACTTGAATGCAGGAAATCCCAATGAGGGCCTACGCTGCATCAAGGAATTGGTGGCAGAATTTTTGGCCATGGAGGGCGTGCAAGGCAATTTCGATGTTTTTGAAGTCCGATTGGAAGCACAGGTGCCCCAAGTCGAAGACTATGATATTTTTATTTCCTCGGGAGGTCCCGGTTCCCCGCTGATTTCGGGGGCTGCATGGGAAGACAAGTATTTTGGTATGTTGGATACTATTTTGCACCATAATTTATCACATCCTGTCAAGAAGCACCTGTTTCTTATTTGTCACTCCTTTCAATTGGCCTGTCTTCACTGGGATTTGGCGAAAGTCACGAAAAGAAGGTCAACTTCTTTCGGGATCTTGCCCATTTTCAAGACGCTGAGCGGGGAGCGGGAAATACTTTTCGAAGGCTTGCCCAATCCGTTTTATGCGGTCGATTCAAGGGACTATCAGGTGGTAGGCCCCCACGAATGGAAATTGGACACTTTGGACGGGAAAGTGCTCTGTAGGGAAAAAATACGGCCTCACGTTCCCTTGGAAAGAGCCGTGATGGCCATTCGATTCAGCAAAGAGATTTTTGGGGTACAGTTTCATCCCGAAGCAGATGCGGTGGGGATGTTGCACTATTTTCAAAGACCCGATATGCGCAAAAAAATCGTCAAGCATTTTGGCAAGAAGAAATATTTGGAAATGATCGAGCACTTAGACGATGACGATAAAATCATGAAGACCAACCATACCATTATCCCGCGATTTCTAAAATTGGCGGCCGAATCTATTGATCGATCTAAACTTATTTCGGCATGATTCCAGAACGAAGGGAAGCATTCAATAAAGGCTTTAAGCAATCATATTATGAGGACCTCCAGAAGTATGTGGCCCAGACTTTAGGGGAATCTTGTGCCTTTCGAATCTCGGAAACCCCCGTCTTTATTAGCAAGGACATCAAGGAAAAAGTGTTGGAGGCCAGTGCTTCGATTTTGGATCAGATTTGGAAACTCGATATGGATGCCATCCGGCAACGCTTTATGCCCAAGCATTTGCAATCGCCCAGTCCATTGGGGAAACCCCATTTTTTGGCTATTGATTTTGGGTTATGCGATGATGCGGAAGGTACCATTTCCCCCCAATTAATCGAATTACAGGCCTTTCCGTCACTGATGTATTACCAACCTTTTCTAGGCCAGGCCTTTTTGCGAAATTATCCGAATCTAGATCAAACCGGACTCCATTATTTCTTGGGCAATCTGGACGAGCCTGGGTATTTGAAATTGGTGAACAAGGTAATTCTCGGTGATGAAAATCCCGAAAATGTCATATTAATGGAACTTTTTCCTGAGAAACAAAAGACGCGCATCGACTTTTGGGCCACGAAAAAGGTCTTGGGCATCGAAGTGGTTTGCATCACCAAGGTAATCAAGGAAGGCAAAAAACTTTTCTATGAAAAGGACGGCAAAAAAATTCCGATACACCGCATATACAATCGGGTTATTTTTGATGACATGCAGCGCCTTGAGAATGTGCATACCCAATTTAATCTTTTCGATGAGGTCGATGTAGATTGGGTTACCCATCCCGATTGGTTTTTTATGATTTCAAAATGTATCATGCCGTTGTTGCGCCATGAATACATTCCCCAATCGTATTATTTGAATGACTACCCTGCAGATCTCCCACTTGCCGATTTTGTATTGAAGCCGTTGTTTTCGTTCGCCGGCCAAGGCATCGATTTGAATCCTACCCTCGAAAGCATTTCTAAAATTACTGATAAGACAAACTTTCTTTTACAACGGAAAGTCAACTATGCCCCGATCATTAAGACGAATACCGCAACGAATTCAAAGGTAGAATTGCGTATTCTCTACGTAATAGATTCCGAAAGCAACAAACTAAAACCGGTAATCAACCTGACCCGGATGGGGAAAGGCGGACTTATCAATGTATCCCATCAAAATGCCGACACTTGGATCGGATCTTCGATCAGCTTTTTTGAGGATTAAAAAATCTATTTGAAACGGCAGTGCACATGTTTTAATCTACAGAGTTGTAATTGCTATACTTTAATCGCCCAACCGATTAAAAAAGATTTAAATGCGGTCGTGTAACAATTTGGCCACATATTTTCCGATAACATCAAATTCGAGATTGACGCGCATTCCGACCGTGTAGGTTTTGAAACGAGTATGCGCAAAGGTATACGGGATAATAGCTACACTAAATGAATTTTTTTTAGAATTTACGACCGTTAGGCTCACCCCGTCGATTGTGATGGAGCCTTTTTCAATTGTCACCGAACCCTCCTCGTAATTATAGTCAAATGAAAAGACCCAGCTACCCTCTTTTTCCACTATGGCAGTACAAATGGCTGTCTGATCCACGTGGCCCTGCACGATGTGGCCGTCTAATCGAGCTCCCATTATCATGGCGCGTTCCAGGTTGATGGCATCGCCAACCGCAAGGTAACCAAGGTTTGTTTTTTGTAAGGTCTCTTCGATGGCGGTTACCGTGTAAGAAGTGCTGAAGATTTCGACCACTGTTAAACAAACGCCGTTATGGGCTACACTCTGGTCGATTTCCAATTCGTTGGCCAGTGTGGAAAGAATGGTAATGTGCAGGTTGCCCTTTTCCCATTTAAGCCGTTCAACATTGCCCAAAGTTTCGATTATCCCTGTAAACATGTGTCGTTTAAATTAAGTAGTTTTGCATCCAAGATTAGACACAAAGGTAAAGATATAATGCAGGAAAATGCCAAAATAAAGCTGGGGATATCGATAGGGGACCTCAATGGGATCGGTTGTGAAGTGGTATTAAAAACCTTTGAAGATGCGCGGATGCTGGATTTTTGCACCCCTATTATTTTTGCTTCCAACAAAACCATAACACATCAAAAAAACCATTTTGGGCTTGATATAAATTTCAACGGCATTCCGGATGCCACAAAAGCATTGGATGATAAGATCAACGTGGTCAATGTTTGGAAGGAAGCCCCTGATTTTATTTTTGGCATGGCTACTCCTGAAAGCGGGTCGTTCGCGATACGCTCCTTAAAAGCGGCTGTAAAAGCGTTGAAAAATGATGAAATTGACGTCTTGGTCACTGCCCCTATCAATAAAAATACAATTCAATCGGAGGAATTTAAATTCCCGGGACATACCGATTACCTTGCTCAAGAGCTTGAAGGCGAGAGCCTCATGTTTATGGTCACCGAAGACCTGAAGATTGGATTGTTGACGGATCATATTGCGGTGAAAGATGCCCCTGCAGCCATCAATCCCATATTGATTCGAACGAAAGTGCGTACCATGGAAAAGTCATTGATGATGGATTTTGGTATTAGGAGGCCCAAAATAGCCCTCTTGGGGATAAATCCTCATAGTGGTGATAACGGGTTAATAGGCAAAGAGGACGATGAGATCTTAAAACCTATAATCAGGGAAATGTCAGACGCCGGGCATTTGGTCTTCGGCCCCTTTGCTGCAGACAGTTTCTTCGGCTCGGATGCCTATCGAAAATTTGATGCGGTTTTAGCGGCCTATCACGATCAAGGCTTAATACCTTTCAAAACCCTCTCTTTTGGACGGGGCGTAAATTTTACTGCCGGTCTTTCAAAAGTGCGAACATCACCAGATCATGGCACTGCTTTCGAAATAGCCGGAAAAAACATTGCGGATGCTAGCTCCTTTGAAGAAGCCGTTTTCATGGCCATTGCCATTTTCAAGAAACGGGAAGAGTATAAAGAACTTATTGATAATCAGCTGCAAAAGCAGAAAGTTCGGCGATGAAACTGCTCGACATAGGCCCTTTTTTAAGTTGATTTCAAGAAGGGTCTTTATAAATGGACATATTTTATTCTAAAGGTTGGCTTTTAGTAAAATAATAGTATCTTTGCACCCGCCGGAACTGGAATGGTCTGGTCTGTCCGCTTGAAGGTGGGCCTTTAATATAGGGGGTTACGTTTAATCAGTGTTGTAAAAGATGAAGCATAAGGAATATATAATTCCTTTCTCAGGATTGAAGCAAGGAAAACACGAATTCAAATACGTAATCGACAACAAGTTCTTTGAATCTTTTGGGTATGACGAGTTTAACGGGGCAACTATTGCAGCCACGATTATCTTGAACAAGACGAGTACCATGCTTGAACTAGAATTTAAGGCAATGGGTACCGTAAATGTGAACTGTGATATTACCAGTGAGCCGTATGATCAAGAAATAGAATCAGGTCTTGAACTCGTTGTGAAATTCGGGGAGACTTTCAATGACGAAGACGACGAAATCTTAATCATCCCATATGGGGAACACCAAATCAACGTAGCGCAGTACTTATACGAAATGTTGGTATTGGCAGTACCCCAAAAAAGGATTCATCCTGGAATTGCTGAAGGGACCCTTAAATCAGAAGTACTTGACAAATTAAGGGAACTACAACCAAAGGAAAAAAAGGAAAACAAAGGAATAGATCCCAGATGGGACGCACTAAAAAAATTATTAACGGATAAATAAGTTACCATGGCACATCCTAAGAGAAAAATTTCAAAGACCAGAAGGGACAAGAGAAGAACACATTACAAGGCGGTAGCCCCTACCTTGGCAACGGACCCGACTACCGGAGAAATGCATTTATTTCACAGAGCACATTGGCACGAGGGAAAATTGTATTATAAGGGCCAAGTACTTATCGACAAAACTGAGAGCGTAGAGGCATAGCCTTTCAACCGTTCGTATTAAATCTCCCACTGGAACTAGTGGGATTTTTTGTTTTTGACAATACTACCGGGGGATGCATACTACTTTTTAACGAGACTGCTTTAACTTTACTGAAATATTTTAGGGATCATCTGCCTTCCTGAAAAAGAACTCTTTTTAGGTCTAAAGTCCCAAAAAATCATTAATTTTCACAACTTTTGAGTCATTTTGAGGACTTTTTGATGCAAAATCAACTTTAGAATGGGGAAACTATCGGCAGCCATTACAGCTGTAGGGGCTTATGTCCCAAAATTTATACTAACCAACAAGATGTTGGAAGGAATGGTAGATACCAATGATGAATGGATAACCACACGAACCGGAATCAAAGAAAGAAGAATACTGAAACCAGAAGAGGGAGAAGGAACTTCGTATCTTGCTATTAAAGCTGTTGAGAGCCTACTCAGTAAGAAAAAAATCGATCCAAAGGAAATTGAACTCGTCATTGTCGCCACTGCGACACCTGATAGTGCCGTTGCCTCAACCGCAGCCTTTGTGGCTTCGGAAATCGGAGCTACGAATGCTTTTGCCTTTGACTTATTGGCGGCTTGTTCGAGTTTTTTGTTCGGTATGTCAACCGCTGCACGTTATATAGAATCGGGTCGATACAAAAAAGTATTGTTGATAGGCGCCGATAAAATGTCATCGATCATCGATTATACCGATAGAACGACCTGTATAATTTTCGGAGATGGTGCCGGAGCGGTGCTTTTTGAACCCAATACCGAGGGTATGGGTTTACAGGATGAATATTTGAGGGCCGATGGAAATGGAAGACCCTATCTTGGAATGGACGCCGGCGGGTCGTTGCTTCCCGCTTCTTTGGAAACTGTGAAGAATAGAAAACACTATATTTATCAGGATGGTAAAACTGTATTTAAATTTGCCGTTTCTAATATGGCCGATGTCGCAGAACGTATAATGAAAATGAATAATCTTGAGCATACCGATATCGCTTGGTTGGTGCCCCATCAAGCGAATAAAAGAATTATCGATGCTACGGCCAATAGAATGGGGCTTGATAGTTCTAAGGTAATGATGAACATACAAAAGTTTGGAAATACCACATCGGCAACATTGCCTATGTTATTGAACGATTATGAAGACCAGCTCAAAAAAGGGGACAACCTTGTCTTCGCCGCTTTTGGTGGAGGATTTACATGGGGTTCTATATATTTAAAATGGGCATATAACTAACCTAATCAAATTTAAATTCTATGGATATTAAAGAAATTCAAAGCTTGATCAAGTTTGTGGCCAAATCCGGGGCAAGTGAGGTAAAACTGGAAATGGAGGACCTGAAGATTACGATAAAAACATCCTCCGGAGAGCACCATCCCGAGACGACCTATGTACAACACCTGCCAATAGGTCAACCTTCGATTCAGCAAGCTCCGGCCTATCAATCAGTTCCCACAACTGAAGAAACGACACAAGTGAAAGAGGCCAAGGCAGATGATTCAAAATATCTGACTATAAAATCGCCGATCATAGGAACGTTCTACAGAAAACCTTCGCCCGACAAACCTGCGTTTGTAGAAATAGGAAGCGAAATACATAAAGGGGACGTTCTTTGTGTTATTGAGGCCATGAAATTATTCAATGATATTGAATCTGAAGTTTCGGGTAAAATAGTCAAGGTATTGGTCGAGGATTCATCCCCGGTGGAATTTGATCAGCCATTATTTTTGGTAGATCCGTCATAAAAATAAATCCTGATTTTGAAGCGTCAAATTTCGAAAGTGGTTTTTGGAATTTGGAATTTAGAGTTTGGAATTTGAAATTTTCAAAGGGTTATGTTCAAAAAAATATTGATTGCGAATAGGGGAGAGATAGCGCTGCGCGTTATTCGTACCTGCAAGGAAATGGGCATCAAAACCGTGGCCGTATATTCAAAGGCCGACGAAGAAAGCCTGCATGTTCGTTTTGCGGATGAGGCCGTTTGCATCGGCCCCGCAGCAAGCAGCGAGTCGTATTTGAAAATACCGAATATTATCGCCGCGGCCGAGATTACCAATGCCGATGCCATTCATCCTGGGTACGGTTTTCTCTCCGAGAATGCCAAGTTCTCAAGAATTTGTGCAGAACACGACATTAAGTTTATTGGAGCTTCTGGAGATCAAATTGACAAAATGGGTGACAAGGCGACCGCCAAGGAAACCATGAAAAAGGCAGGTGTACCTTGTGTTCCTGGATCTGATGGCCTTCTAAAGGATGTTGCCGATGCTATAAAAGTCGCAAAAAAAATGGGGTACCCCGTTATGATCAAGGCGACCGCTGGTGGTGGTGGGAAAGGCATGCGAGCCGTTTGGAAGGAGGAAGAGATGGAAGCATTGTTCAACAGTGCCGTAAAAGAGGCTACGGCGGCTTTTGGTAATGGCGGCATGTATATGGAAAAACTTATTGAAGAGCCACGCCATATCGAAATTCAAGTCGTTGGCGACCAATATGGAAAAGCCTGCCATCTTTCTGAAAGGGACTGTTCGATACAACGGAGACATCAAAAACTTACCGAAGAGACCCCATCCCCCTTTATGACCGATAAGTTAAGGGAAGCCATGGGGAATGCAGCGGTAAAAGCGGCCGAATACATAAAGTATGAAGGTGCGGGGACCATTGAATTTTTGGTCGACAAACATCGTAAGTTCTATTTTATGGAAATGAATACCCGTATTCAAGTAGAACATCCCATTACCGAACAGGTAATTGATTATGATTTGATCCGAGAACAAATACTGGTTGCGGGAGGGGTACCGATTTCAGGTAAGAACTACATTCCGAAATTACATTCCATCGAATGTCGAATCAATGCCGAAGACCCTTATCATGGTTTTAGGCCTTCACCCGGAAAAATAACCACGCTTCACATACCTGGGGGGCATGGGGTGCGAATGGATACCCACGTTTATAGCGGGTATACGATTCCACCGAATTATGACTCTATGATCGCCAAGTTAATTACTACTGCACAGACACGGGAAGAAGCCATTAATAAAATGAAGCGCGCATTAGACGAGTTCGTCATCGAAGGAGTAAAGACTACAATCCCTTTTCATAGACAATTGATGGACCATCCTGATTATTTGGCCGGTAATTATACGACGAAATTTATGGAAAGTTTCGTGATGGATCCACAGCCGCAAGAATAATTAAATCCGATCTGGTAGGTTCTCCTTGCAGGTCTAGCGTTTCTTTGCCATGAATCTGAGCTATTGGGAATATAAAACCTGGCTTTCTAACGTCGACTTTGCTATTATAGGTAGTGGCATTGTAGGCCTTAATTGTGCGCTACATTTAAAGAATAAGTTTCCCAATTCGAAGATATTGGTACTCGAAAAAGGCATTCTTCCCCAGGGAGCCAGCTCAAAAAATGCTGGATTTGCCTGTTTCGGAAGTATCTCAGAAATCGTTGCCGATTTGAAGACCCATTCCGAGGAAGCCGTTTTTCAATTGGTCAAAAAGCGTTGGGAGGGTATTAAATTGTTGCGGAAGAACCTAGGCGACGAGAAGATTGGCTACCAAAATTACGGGGGCCATGAATTATTTCTCAAGGAAGCCCAGGAACAATACGATCAATGTCTTTCTAAATTGGCGGAAATGAACCGTTTATTACGGCCAATTTTTAGAAAAGACCCCTTTCGACCCCATGTTAATAGCTTCAATTTTAAGGGTATTCAGGAAACTTATATTAGCAATTCTTCCGAAGCGCAACTTGATACGGGTAAAATGATGTCGGCACTCTTGATCAAGGCCCAGAAAATGGGGGTAATTATTCTAAATGCAATCACGGTCGAGGCATTTGAGTCCCATACTGATACCGTAACCGTTCACACGAACCACTTTGAGTTTGCGGCCAAGCAGCTGCTCATCGCCACCAATGGCTTTGCGCATACATTTAAAATTCAGGAAGTGAAACCCGCACGGGCCCAAGTGTTGATTACAAAACCCATACGAGATCTTCAAATCAAGGGGACCTTTCATCTTGACGAAGGCTATTATTATTTTAGGAATATCGATAATAGGATTCTTTTTGGAGGGGGCAGAAATCTAGACTTTACCGGGGAAGAAACATCCGAATTTGGCGAAACTGAGCTGATTCAAGATCGGCTCGAAAAAATGCTACGGGAAATAATATTGCCTACAACGGCTTTTGAAATCGAAAGACGCTGGAGCGGTATCATGGGTATAGGCCCTCACAAGCAACCTATCCTCAAACAACTTTCAACAAATGTGTATTGTGGGGTACGCTTGGGGGGAATGGGCATAGCCATAGGCAGTGCCGTGGGCAGGGATCTCGCCGACATGGTCGGGACATCATAATATCGACTTCAACCGATTTTTGGTGGTTACAGCTAGATTCCGAACAGGAAGAACAATTTTTTACTATATTGCCTTCCCCCAAAAACAATTTTCAAAGTCAGTACGCTTTAGCCCCGAGTACCAGGCATACCTTGATTTTTGAATCGAACCTTCCCTAGGATATTTGACGTTGGCCCGTCTCTTCCATATGCTATATGGCACCGGTGATCGGAAAAAGATTTTCTAAGTCGTCCCATCACTTCAAATAGAATTCAGGACCAAAGAGCGCACATGCAAATTAGAACATATAAAAGACATTACTTTAGACTTTTAATTTTGGCCTTCATCATACTGATGACCGGGTGTTCTACTTCTAAAACAAATTATAAGAGAAGATATAACAAAGTGTGGAAAGAGTTGATAAAGTCACAGGCATGGAAAGATGCCCTAGAAAACAAGAATGATCCCAGGAGTTCTGAAAGCACCAATTTTTATGCGAGTAACGAAGATGTTGGGTTCACAAGCGAACCTAGCTTTGCCGCCAACACCACTGAACAATTCCTTGCAGAATATACCAACTTGGTGTACTGGGCCTATGCCAAGATAATTGCCGAAGCCGAGGAAGCCAATGTACGTCTAGAAACTGAATATAGGCTACGAAATGCCAGAGATCAAAGTTTCTCCCATAAAGAGGTTAAAAAACACAGACAGCAATTGGAATTGGTCAACAAACGGTTCCAGGCACATCGGGCCATGTTGGAAGGACTTAAATCATGGGATGTTTTTAGCGAATTTGGCACCGACGACCTTGATTTTTTTAAAGAAGAAAATAAAAATAAGGTGTATGAAATGTACCAAAGAGGGGAAAATCAAAGTACAATGATAAATTTTCTTGTCTACAAACTCGCCGATCTGTATCATTTTGAAGAATAGGACTTACGCTCCCGCTTGAATTTTTTCGTTAAATCCTAAAACCGATCCCGGATTTATTACTTTTATCGCATGAACGTGAATAACCCAAAAGGGATACTATATAAATTCTGCGAGGCCTTTGTGAATAAGAGGATTACAAGAATTCAGGGCAATATACGGGACGTACGGGAATCGTTGGATTCAGAGGATAAGAATAGTTCTGGTGATAAGCATGAGACAGGTCGGGCCATGCTTCAACTCGAGCTCGAAAAGTTAGGACAACAGCTTGCGGAGGCAGAAAAAATGGAGGATGTACTTGCCAAAGTAAATATCAAATCGGTTCATTCGACCATCGGGCTTGGCAACTTGGTCGAAACCTCAAAGAGTAACTATTTTTTAGCCGTCTCGGCAGGGCTTTGCAAGGAAGGTGATTTGGTGGGGGTCTATTGCATTTCGATTGGGACACCTATGGGACAAGTATTGCTAGGAAAATCAGTCGGTGACAAGATTGTATTCAATGGGGAATCTATTCAAATTACGGCCGTAATCTGACCAAAGGAGAAAATTTTTATGCGCGTTGCGGGACCCAACCCCAAGGGAATGCAATACGGCAGGTCTTGTTGAATTTAGGTATTGGGATTCACCTAGGTATACAAAACGAGCACTTCTCGAAAATCGAGGTAAGCCACTAAATGCCTTTTTTCAAAGGAATCGAAAAGAGGCCGTTGATATTATCCCAATGGCGGTTTTGAGCGTCTTGACTTTTTTAAGGCTTCCTTTTTCTTGCTTTGCAATCTTTTTTCGATAGCCGATTTCGAGGGCTTTGTTTTTCTTCGCTTTTTTTTGGGCGCAAGGGCACGCTCCAATATCTCGAAGAATCGATTTATTACCAAACTTTTGTTTCTGTGCTGGCTCCTGGTTTCATCGCATAAGAGCAGAAGGATGTTTTGTTTGGTCAATCTATTGTCTAGTTTCAATAGCAAACGCTCCTTTTCCCAAGCGGTCAGTTCCTTTGAACCCGACACATCAAAGGCAAGTTCGATCTTCGAGGAGACTTTGTTAACGTGTTGCCCCCCTGCACCACCACTGCGAATGGCCTTGAATTGGAGTTCCTGCAACAGTCGTTCTTTTTCCACTTTCTCTAGAGGTTCAACCGTTGATTGATGACCTCGATGGCAATATTAAGAAAAACTTTTTTACCGATTTCCAGAGCAGCGCCATGGTTGAAATAGATAGACTCGCCTTCATAATCGCCCATAATTAAATAATGACTGCCCATAAAATACGAACGGAAAACGACAACTTGAAGTCCCGAATTGCCCGAAACCCTAAATTCATGGGCATATACAATTATCTGCCTTTTCGTGTCGGCATACGACTTTATGATATTTATGGGTATTCTGTTGGCTTCTCCGAACAAGGAAGCTATATAGAGATTTCTTGGATGTTCAAAGAGGTGTTTGGGGTTGTCTTCAGCAATGATCTGTCGGTCCTTGAGAACGATGACCCTATCTGCGAAGGGTAGCATATCCTGGTGGTCATGAGTGGCGGTCAATACAGCGATTCCTTTATTTTTCAAATAGGCAAAAAGATTTCTACGAAGGCTATTTTTGCTGAAATTATCGATATGACTAAAGGGTTCGTCCAATAAGAGAATTTCAGGTTGTTGTGCCAAAACCCTGGCTAGGGCAACCCGTTGTTGTTGTCCGCCGCTTAAGTTCTTTACCTGGGTTTTTGCAAATTCTACCATTTCGATCATTTCCAAGAGTTCATCGGTCCTTGACCGCAATGCTTCCGGATCAAAGACGGAAAGGTATTCACTAATATTTTCGGCTACCGTCGTAAATGGCATCAGATCAAAGTCCTGCGCCAAATATTTCATATAGGATTCCCCGGGGATTAGATTATATAACGGACCAAGGATGGGATATTCGTCCCAGAATATCTTGCCAGTAGTAATTGCTAATTTACCATAGATGATTTTTAAAAGCGTACTCTTACCACACCCACTTTCGCCGATAATTGAAACATGTTCCCCTCGGGCCACTTGTAGGCTGATATCCTCAAGTACCGGTAATTTGTCGTAGGCAAATGATATATTATCTAATTGAAGCATTTCCGATATCAAGAATTGAAAAGAAGGTACCTTCCTAGTTTTGAAACGTACGGATTCATTTATTAATCTATTTAAAGATGTTATTCTTTAAAATCTTTTAAGATCGCCCTGTTGGGAAGTTGCTTAAAACCCATATTGTAAAAAGTGAAACCAAAAATGTCGGCATATTCATCAATAATCTTGCTAATGGGGGTTCCGGCGCCGTGCCCTGCATTCGTTTCAATGCGGATCAAAATCGGATTGGCCCCCGCTTGTTTTGCTTGAAGTTCAGCGGCGAATTTAAAGCTGTGGGCAGGTACTACACGATCATCATGGTCTCCGGTCATGATGAGTGTAGCCGGGTATGAAGTGCCTGCTTTGACATTATGAACCGGGGAATATCCCAGCAGGTAATCGAACATCTCCTTACTATCCTGGGAAGTGCCATAATCATAGGCCCAACCGGCTCCCGCTGTAAAAGTGTGGTAGCGAAGCATGTCTAATACCCCAACGGCAGGCAGGGCCACTTTCATCAGATCAGGGCGTTGTGTCATCACCGCCCCCACCAAGAGTCCGCCATTGCTCCCCCCACGTATGGCTAAATATTCAGAGGAAGTATACTTATTGGCGATAAGATATTCAGCTGCTGAAATGAAATCATCGAATACATGCTGTTTTTTGGTTTTAATCCCGGCGTCGTGCCATGCCTTACCATATTCCCCGCCCCCCCGAAGGTTGGGAACTGCGTACACGCCGCCCTGCTCCATCCAAACAACATTGACAACATTAAAATTAGGCGTTAAACTGATATTGAAGCCCCCATATCCGTATAACAAGGTTGGATTCTTTCCATCAAGTTTCAGCCCTTTTTTGTGGGTTATCATCATAGGAATCTTGGTGCCGTCCTTAGAGGGGTAAAATACTTGATTTGATTCATAATCTTCAGGGTTAAAATCAATTTTCGGTTCCCAATACAGGGAATAGGAGCCTGTTTCAACATTGAACTTATAAGAAGAGCCCGGTATAATATAATTCGTAAATGAAAAATAGAATTCAGCATCCTCTTTTTTTCCACCGAAACCACTAGCACTTCCAAGACCAGGAAGCGTTACTTCCCGTATCAATTTTCCATCATAGTCATATTGAAACACCTTTGAAATGGCATCGACTATATATTCTGTAAAAAAATAACCTCCACCGGTATTCGCCGAAAGCACGTTGTCGGTTTCGGGAATAAAATCAATCCAGTTTTCAGGACCGGGCCTGGAAGCGTCTACCGTGACGATTTTTTGATTGGGCGCGTCCTTGTTGGTCACGATGTACAGTTTTGAGCCAACATTCTCGATAATGTAGCTGTCGGTGTCTTCACTATCGAGGATCGTGGCCAGTTTACCATTAGTTTGGGTCAGATCTTGAATAAAAAGTTTGTTGCCCGAAGTCGAATTCGAGGCCGAGATAACCAAATATCGATTGTCTTCAGTAACAAGAGCACCTACATACCGATGTTTTTCGGTTGCAGTGCCTCCAAATACCAGGGCATCCTGATTTTGTGGGGTACCCAATTTATGATAATATAATTTGTGCTGATCTGTCTTTGCCGAGAGTTCACTTCCTTTTGGCTTGTCATAGCTTGAATAATAGAACCCATCATTGCCTTTCCACGATATTCCACTGAATTTGATATCGATTAAGGTATCTTCGATGATTTGATTGGTCGCGGTATTCAAAACGATGGCCTTACGCCAATCACTGCCTCCTTCCGATATGAGATACCCCGCCAGCGTTCCATCTTTGGTAAAGCTTAAACCTTGCAGCGAGGTCGTGCCATCATTTGAAAAGGTATTGGGGTCTAAAAATACTTCAGGCTTATCACCATCCTTTTGGCGGTAGACCACATATTGGTTTTGAAGGCCGTCATTTTTATAGTAATAGGTATAGGCACCCTCCTTAAAGGGCGCTCCCAATTTTTCATAATCCGATAATTTTTCCAATCGATTCTTTAAGGATGCCCGAAACGGTATTTTGTCTAAATATCCATAGGTTACTTTGTTTTCGGATTGTACCCATGATTCGGTCTCCAAACTACGATCATCTTCCAGCCAGCGGTAGGGATCTACGACTTTGGTTCCAAAATAGGTATCGGCAGCGTCTGATTTTTTAGTAGTAGGATAGGTCACGGTAATAGGTTGTGGCTTAGGGGCTGTGTTACAAGAAATCAAGGTCAGAATCGAAGTGATTATAAGTGCTATTTTTTTCATCGGATATTTTCGGTTAATGCCCTAAAAATACCATTAAAAAACCTTCAAAATAACTCGATTCTGAAGGTTTAACAATTTAAATTGCCTGAATTCAGACAAAGCCTTTTTTTACCAAATATTCGGCAATCTGAATCGCATTCGTTGCAGCACCTTTTCTCAAATTGTCGGCCACAATCCACATATTAAGGGTATTCCGCTGGGTTTCATCCCTTCGAATTCGGCCGACAAAAACCTCATCTTTCCCGTTGGCATAGATGGGCATCGGATACGTATTTGTATCTGGATTATCTTGTACGGTTACACCTGGGGCTGCCGTCAGTAATTTTCGTACTTCGTTTAAATCAAAGTCGTTTTCGAATTCGACATTGACTGATTCGGAATGTCCTCCTGCAGTAGGAATTCGCACCGCGGTCGCGGTTACCGAAAAGGTACGGTCATCGAATATTTTTTGTGGTTCACGCGCCAATTTCATTTCTTCTTTCGTGTACCCATTTTCAAGGAAAACATCGCAATGCGGCAAGGCGTTGCGACCAATCGGATAGGGGTAGGCCATTTCTCCTTGAACACCGGCTATCTCATTTTCAAGTTGTCGTACCGCTTTGAGGCCGGTACCAGAGACCGATTGATAGGTAGAAACAACCACCCGTTTCATTTTATACTTTTTATGTAAGGGTGCCAGTGCCATAACCATCTGTATGGTCGAACAATTGGGGTTGGCTATTATTTTGTCGTCTGCCGTCAAAACATGTGAATTGATTTCAGGAACCACTAGTTTTATGTCGGGATGCATGCGCCAGGCGGAGGAATTATCTACTACGATCGTACCTACTGCCGCGAATTTGGGGGCCCATTCCATAGAAGTATCCCCACCAGCTGAAAAAATGGCAATATTGGGACGGGCTGCCACAGCATCAGATAAGCCTATTACAGCATATTCGATACCCTTAAAGATCAGTTTTTTTCCTACCGATCTTTCGGAGGCTACCAACAATAATTCTGAAATGGGAAAATTGCGCTCTGCCAATACTTTAAGCATTACTTCCCCTACCATTCCCGTGGCTCCTACTACCGCTACTTTCATTTTTTACAATTTATACTATGTATGCAACCTTTTTTGATAGGTGATTCCATCCTCGATCGAGCGGACCGAACCAACTACAGATTTGGAGGTCTAATTTGGAAGGCAAAGGTACTTCAACTAAATATAGCGAGCAAGGGCCAATTCCTAATATTATAAAAATATAACAAAATGTTACAAAAATACAATCACAATTCTTTGGCGCAAATGTAAAACCCCTGCAGAATACAGGGGTTCAATGGTTTAGTTGGTTTATTTGTAAGTAAATCCTTTGACCTGATGGCTTATTTTTTTAGGAGGTCTCTAATCTGGGTCAAGAGTTCTTCCTGAGAAGGTCCCGCTGGTGGTGGCGGTGGTGGCGGTGTTTTTGTTTTTTGATAGGCCTTAATGATTATGAACATTACTAAGCCCACGATCAACAGATTGACGATAGTATTGATCCAATTCCCATAGGCGATAACCGCTCCACCAGCCTCTTTGGCTGCGGCCAAGGTATCATAATCCTTTCCATCCATGGCAATGAATAAGTTGGCAAAATCGACCCCGCCTGAAAAATATCCCACAAAGGGCATGGCAATATCAGTAACAAAGCCATTGATAACTGCACCCAAGGCACCCGCCATGATTACAGCTACGGCAAATTCAATGACGTTACCGGTCATAATAAAATTCTTAAACTCCTTTAGCATATGTGTTTGAATAAGATGGTTAATGAATAATGCCTTGCAATGTAACAAAAAAAAGTATTCCTTAACAGAATGTTAAAAAAATTAGTCGTTTATCAAGATTCGCTTCACCCGCTGGGAAATTCCGGTAAGTAGCTCATAGGAGATGGTGCCGGCACATGCGGCAAAAGCCTCGGCATTCGGATCTTTACCAAAAACAACGACTTCATCCCCTTCCTGACAGGGTATTCCCGTTATATCGATCATGACCATGTCCATACAGACATTCCCGATAATAGGAGCATATTTCCCGTGGATATTTACGTAGGCCCTACCATTTCCATAGTGGCGTCCAATGCCATCGGCATGGCCCAGCGGTAAGGTGGCCGTGACCTTTTGCTCCTGAGAGGTAAAGGCACGATTGTACCCCACGGTTTCCCCGGGTTCTATTGTATGGACCTGGGAAATGATCGTCTTCAAAGTAGCAATCGGGCGCAATTGCAAATCGATGGCCGTAGCGTTACCAAAGCCATATAACCCGATGCCACTTCTGACCATATCCAATTGTGCTTCCGGAAAATTAATGATTCCCGAAGTATTCAGAATGTGTTTAAGCGTAGGATGGCCCAGGGACGCATCAATTTTATTGCCAATTGAATGAAAGCGTGCGATTTGTTTCCTTGTAAATGCGATTTCATCTAGGTCTTCCGATGCCGCCAAATGCGAAAAGATCGAGGCTACCTTTAGTACGTTGCTTCCCTGGATACGATCCATGATCCAAGGCACTTCGTTTTCCAAGAACCCCAATCTATTTAAACCGGTATTGAACTTTAAATGTATTGGATACGCTTTTTGAGTATGCCGGTGGGCTGCATCCAAAAACGCTTCTAGGATTTTGGGCGAATAGATACTGGGTTCCAAACATCGTTCGATCAAGGTGTCAAAATTGACCGACTGTGGGTGTAATACTAAGATGGGCTTGGTGATGCCGGCATCACGAAGGGCAATACCTTCCTTTACATAGGCAACCGCAAAGTAATCAACCCCAAGATGTTCTAATTTTTTGGCAATTTCTGATGCATCGCTGCCATAGGCAAATGCTTTTACAACGGCTAAAAATAACGTGTTCGCGTGAATCCTTGATCGTAGGAATCGATAATTATGTGCAAGCGCCCCTAGATCGATCTCGAGTACCGTCTCTTTGACTTTAGGCATTGGATCTTTTTGTGTTGGGAGGGACTTCTTCAGATGTTACGTCGATTCCACGAACCCGCTCCTTTAGCATAGCCTTGTAGAAAGCGGCTCTGCTTAGTGGTTCGTACTCCTCTGTTTCGCCTAATAAGACCAATTTATCATTGTTCGATTTTCGATAGCTGTAATTTGCAAGGTTACCAGTTCGGGTGCAGATTGCATGCACCTTGGTTACATATTCGGCCGTAGCCATAAGTGCCGGCATAGGACCAAACGGATTGCCCTTAAAATCCATATCGAGGCCAGCAACCACGACGCGTACCCCTTTATTGGCAAGATCGTTGCATACGGTAACGATCTCATCATCAAAAAACTGGGCCTCATCAATTCCTACCACGTCACAGGTATCCCCTAAAATTCGAATATTGGCAGCAGCTGGCACGGGGGTTGAACGTATTTCATTGGCATCATGTGAAACCACCATTTCCTCATTGTATCGGGTATCAACCATAGGTTTAAAGATTTCTACCTTTTGTTTGGCGAACTGGGCCCGTTTCAATCTTCGAATCAATTCCTCGGTCTTTCCAGAAAACATTGAACCACAGATTACCTCTATCCAACCGAATTGTTCCTTATGATTAACGGTGTTTTCGAGAAACATTTTGTAATTTTAGACGAAAATAAGTTGTTTTTCCGTTCTAGTTATAGGCAAACTTAAAATTAGTAAAAAAGGCACACCTTTTGCAATAGAATAAAATAAAAGCCATCAAATGCCATATAAGGTTTTATGGCAATCTATTTTTTATTGACAAAAATTCGGAATGCTCGCTTCAAACTAGGATGGGTATAATGGCAATGTTCAAAGGGGCAGTCGATTTATACCTATGGTAATAGGTGTTGGGCCACCCATCAATAGGACATTGAAATAGCAAGAATTCTTGGGGCACCCATGTAAAGCAACTTTATTCAATGTGCAGTACTCCTAGGTACTTGTGGGGACATTTTTTTTGAAAGGATGGATTTTCAATTGATACTAAAGAATTGAACGAATGAAAAAAAAATTGAAAGAAGAACTGCGAAAGTTATCTACTGATATCATTACGTCCCGCGATTTAAAGGACATTACTGATATCTATGAAGCGGCCAAAGGACTTTATGAAAAATTGGCGGTTTTGAAGTTCATCGAGGAAGAACTCCATGACATTGAGGTGGATGGTTCAAAAAATATAATTGCCTCAAAATTTGAAAAAATGGCCAATGCAGTGCTAAGTGCCAATGCTTCAGTTCCAGAAAGTAATCCACATGATGAGGATATCATGATTCCTGGAATAGATACCATTAAGGGAATGGTATCCGAGATGCCGAACAATACCCCTGTAGATGAGGTGTTGAGTGAGTTTTTGTCAAAACCTAATCTGATGAAAAACGAAAAGGAATTATTCATGCCCCTTTCTGGCAAAAACGTAATAGAAGATATCAAACCAAAATCCTTAAACGATAAACTTGCCAATACCCATATAAAAATCGATCTGAACAATCGACTGGCATTTGTAAAGCATTTGTTCAATGGCAGTAGTGAAGATTACAATCGGGTACTTTCCCAATTGAATACCATAAAAACAGAGGAACGTTCTATCGCTTTTATTACAAATATGGTCAAGCCCGATTATAACGATTGGCAAGGAAAGGAAGAATACGAAAACCGATTCATGGAATTAATTTCGCGAAGATTTTCGTAGCAATGCTTTTTCAAAGAGAAAATTTAGGCCGGAAGTTGTTAAACTAACTTCCGGCTTCTTATTTTTAACAAATGGGAAAACTATTCTTGGTTCCAACACCGATCGGAAATTTAGAGGACATCACCTTGCGGGCCATTCGCGTCCTAAAGGAAGTCGATGTTATTTTGGCCGAAGACACGCGTACCAGTGGCAAGCTTTTGCAGCATTTCGATATTTCGACACCCATGCAAAGCCACCATATGCATAATGAACATAAAAGGGTCGATACAATCGTAGAAAGATTACTTGGTGGAGAAACGATCGCCTTGATTTCCGATGCAGGAACCCCTGGGATTTCCGACCCTGGGTTTTTGTTAACGCGTGCCTGTATCGCACAACAAATTGAAGTCGAATGTCTACCGGGGGCAACTGCATTTGTACCGGCTTTGGTCAATAGCGGCTTGCCCAATGATAAGTTTGTTTTTGAGGGGTTCCTTCCGGTTAAAAAAGGCAGACAAACTCGTTTGCTTTTGCTGGCCGAGGAGACAAGAACCCTAATTATCTACGAATCGCCCCATAAAATTTTGAAGACCCTATCACAGTTTTTGGAATACTTTGGATCCGAAAGACAGATTTCAGTTTCCCGAGAGCTTACAAAAATGTACGAGGAAACGATTCGAGGCACGGTTTCGGAAGTTTTGGCGCATTTCTCCCAAAAACCGCCCAAAGGCGAAATCGTTATCATTATTGCCGGGAAGAAATAAACGAAGATCTTCTATGCAAATACCACTATTCGATTCCGTGTTTGCACCTTGGGGAATCGTCTTGTTTACAGTCATTGCAGTCTATTTTTTAGATCGTTGGGAGAATCGCCATATAAAATCGCTTTTCGACTGGGTTCCTGCCATTCTGCTGGCCTATATAATACCTTCGATACTTTCCTATCTCTTTAGTGTCGACTATTCCACCGCGTCTATTCACGATTTCAGCAAGCAGTACTTCATTCCCTTGGCAATCTGTAGTGTTATGAGCAGTATGTCTTTAAGACAGCTAAAGGCAATTGGATGGAAACCCATCCTTCTTTTTGTTCTGGGCTCTTTTTTTATTGCCCTTTTTCCGGTTTTGATGACCATAGGTCTCTTCGATACCGAACTGGTCTCAAAAACATTGATTACAGAAGGCTATTGGAAAGGCATCCCACCGATAGTGGGCAGTTGGATTGGTGGAAGCACGAGTCAATTGGTATTAAAGGAATTGATCGAGTGCCCAGAAAATATATTTTTGTCGGTGTTGGTAATGGACAATATCCTGGTGAACCTATGGACGGTTTTGATGTTTCAGTGTATCAAAAAAAGTGATTGGCTGAATCGCAAATTCAGGATAACCGATACCGTAATGCCAGACGAAATGAGGGCCGACACAAGCACCAAAATGCCGTCCTGGGTTTGCGCGGCAATCTTGTTTGCTGCGGTATTGTCGTGCAATGCCTTGATCGATAGTTTTATAGGGCGTGTCATAATACTCTCGCTAGCAGGTTTGGCCCTGAGCAATCTCTTTCCCCGGTGGAATTTTCGATTTACCTTAAAGGCCGGGAGCATTCTGATACTCCTCGTCATGGCAGTCTTAGGATTGAAATTACAGTTCGCAACTCTTGGTTTCAATACGGCATTCCTGGGTTTCTTGATAGTTTGGTTAGTTGCACATTTTGTTTTTATGATAGGAATCGCCAAATTGTTGAATATTCATATGGCCTGGGTTCCCATTGCGAGTATGGCCAATGTGGGGGGTATCGCTACCGCTCCTGCGGTGACCGCGGCCTATGAAGTAAAATGGATGCCACACGCGATAGTTTTGGCCATATTAAGCATGGCGACAGGTACTTTTTGGGGGATCTTTACTATTTATTTATTGGAGAGTTATCTACAAGTATAAAATAGCATACATCGAACTTGAAGATAAGGTCAATGATACTTAAAACGATTCTGGTCTCACGATTAATTCAATGTCATTGCACAAAGTATCTTATTAGCACATCTTGTTCGAAGCGTTATCAAGTACCCATCTTGCCATCCGATTTTTTGTACTATCGTTGTGCGTTTAACCAAGTCGTAAAATCGCCTATAATTATTCTTAACCCCCTGCAAAAATGTACCCGCAGCCGTGCTCTTGTGCTCTGCCAAGTGCCCAAACTCCTGAAGGGACAGGTTGAATTCCAGGGAGAATACCACTGACCCAATCGGCATAGACTTCCGATGGATCCAAGTTCATTTTCTGGGCCACTGAATTGCTGTATACCTTGGTGGCCAGATCACAGGCACAAAACATGGCACCCCGTTCCTGCAAACGTTTTATTCCATCAATGGCGGGCAAAGGAAAGTCCCCTTCTTTGGGCTCATAATAGAGATTTCGCAGCGAAGGTTTTCCTGTGGCATTGTCATTGATGCCAAAAACCTCCCCTAGATGATATTTCTCCCACAGTCGATCGTCCAGGGCGAGCCCTAATGCACTATGTCTCAATACGGTCATAGCGGTCATATCGGCATCTTTCGTACCGGTTTCATTATTGGTCATATAATATGCCCAGTTCCAGATAATCGGGAAACCGCCATGTGGTGTAGATCCATCATAGACAATTCGATGTGTTCCTTTGATTTTTTCAAACCATTTATCCGCATCATTCATCTTTGATGCGCTGACCTCAGAGGAATTCGCATAAATAGGATTTGTAAGCACCCCAATTGTGCTTGCTGTTGCACCAAGTGCCATAGCTCCGATAAAGTGTCGTCTAGAATTATTATTTTTTGTGCTCATAATACATTTATTTGGTTTTAGCTATGTTATATTTCTGTTTGTAATAGTTAATTATTGGCTGAAAAGGCCCTAGTTGGTGCTGTTCCAAAGGGAATAAATCTGCATATGGGGGATAGGGCGTTGATACAGGTTTCTTCTTCAAATCGGGAAAATCTTTCTCGGAATGGTCTTTAATGGGCCTTATTTGCCGGGTAATATACCCGGCCACATCATAGGCTTCTTCATCGGTAAGTAAAGGAGCTTCAAAGGTGGTTCCGAAGGGCATGTTAGCCTTGATAAATTGGGCGGCTGTTATGACGCGATTCATCCCGGCACCGTTGTTAAAGGAATCTTCCCCCCAAAGTGGAGGATATTGATATGTATAACTACTCGAAGCTTTTTTACCCTGGCCATCCAAGCCATGGCATTCTACACAGGTCATTTTGAAGACCTTTTCCCCATTGACAAGATCAACTTTTCTGTTCGGGATTTCAATTTTAATAAAACCCTGATCAGCCATATTCCCATCATGTGGTGCAAATCGACTTAACCACGTAAGGTACTTAACAAAGGCTTTCATCTCATTTCCATCTGAAGGCAAGGTCTTTCCATTCATACTCCGTTCCATACAGCCATTTATACGCTCCTCAATCGTGCCAATTTTGTTCTCCCTTGCCCTAAACTGTGGAAATCTATTTACGATTCCGATCAAGGAAGCAGAGAAAGGTTTTGTTCCCGAGTACAGGTGACAATTGTTGCAGGCAAGTCTATTTCCGGCAAAAATGAATTCTTGCTTGCCATTATCCGGACCGATATACTTGGGCGTATTTACAAAGAGTTCATGACCGTACTTTATGATTTTATTTTCCTCGGAATCATTTAGCCGTGTTGCATCATATTCTGGGTCACTTGGCACACTAGTTGTTTCAGCTAGCGGCACTACATCTTTGGAAAAAACATCAAAATAAAGAAGGATGGTTACGAATGACACTAGAAGCATTCCACCACAGCAAAGATAAATTTGACGCACTAAGGTTTTAAGCAAGTATGTGGTCTCATTATTCATAACTACTGATTATACTGCTTTTTTTGACGAATGTCTTACGGAGTAGGACGAAACCCAATAGACAGTTCAAGTAAATTATGTTTGTAAAAGCATACAAATACGCCTTTGCTATATTTCGTTATACGTGTTTGCCTGTTTCCCAGCCATGTTTTCCCAAATAGATCTCCCCACTTTCAATAGCTCCTTTTTCAAGAGTCGTGCCCATCGAATCGTTCCATCGATTCAGAAATCCGAATAACGAAATAACCCCTAATATTTCTACGATTTCGCCTTCGTCCCAATATTCATAGAGATCTTTTTTTATTTGCCCGTTAACGGCATTGGGCACCTGGGATGCGGCAAGGGCAAATTCTAATGCCGCCTTTTCGGCCTTTGAGAAAGCGGGGTGTGAACGGTACTCCCAAACATTATCGAGCTGCTCATTATCCGCACCGTAACGCTCAGCCGCCCGGATGGCATGGGCCTGACAATAGCGACATTCGGCTGCATTGCTACTTACCCACGCTATCAAACGTTTGAGGGCCGAGGTTACGCGGCCATCATTGGCCATTACGGCCTTGTTTAGATTGATAAAAGCCTTGGAAATTGCAGGCCGATGTTGCATGGTCAAAACCGAATTCGGGCAAAAACCTAAGGTTTCATTGAAGTATTCGGCCAACATTTTTGTATCCGGATCGTGGTCTGGGTCAAGTGGTTCTACGAGTGGCATTATACGTTCTTTTTGTTGTATTTTTATACTTCTAAAGAAACGAAAAATTATGGGATCTACAAATCATATAACGACCAAATGGCTTGGGAAAATGGCCTTTGAGAGCACGAATCCTTCGGGGCTGAGCTTAAAAATCGACGCCAGCCCAGAGGATGGGGGAGAAGGAAAAGGGTATCGCCCAAAGGCCTTAATGTTGTCAAGTTTGGCGGGATGTTCGGGTCTGGATGTAGCTGCCCTCATCAAAAAAATGAAACTTGAAGTAGCAGATTTTAGAATTGAGACTATTGCGAACCTAACCGATGAACATCCTAAATATTATGACAAGGTGGTTGTCGAATATCATTTTCATGGGGCGAATCTCGATGAAAAGAAGCTCCAAAGGGCTGTAGACCTTTCCTTTGAGAAATATTGCGGGGTGATGAAAATGTTCAGGCAGTTCGCAGAATTGGAAATCAAGACGGTCTTTCATCCTAAGTAAAAAGCCCAAATTTCTGGATTAACTGAATGGAAGACAGCGATTTATAATTTAATGATTGCTTTGTGTAGGTAGAAATACCGAAATATGAAACCATGCGCTGGACTATAAAACCCAAACCGGAACAAGATAAAATCGATGCCTTGGCCAAAGAATTAAAGGTCGATCAATTGGTAGCGCATCTCCTATTGCAACGCAATATTACTACCTATTCGGAGGCTAAAAGGTTTTTCCGTCCCGAACTTGGCCATCTTCACGACCCGTTTTTGATGCAGGACATGGAGCTTGCAGTCGCCCGGATTCAGGCTGCCATCGCCAACGATGAGAATATTCTGATATTTGGCGATTATGATGTTGATGGTACAACGGCCGTAGCCCTTGTTTCATCTTATCTATTGACCTACTATCCCAATGTTGCGACGTATATTCCAGACCGATATGAGGAAGGTTATGGGATTTCATTACAGGGAATCGATTTTGCCGAGGACAATGGTTTCTCCTTGATCATTGCCCTGGATTGTGGTATAAAGGCCCTTGATAAAGTGGACTATGCCAATGATAAAAACATCGATTTCATTATATGCGACCATCATCGGCCAGGCAGCCATTTGCCGAAAGCGGTGGCTATTTTAGATCCAAAAAGGGACGATTGCGGGTATCCGTACGATGAGCTTTGTGGCTGTGGGGTCGGCTTCAAATTGATACAGGCACTGGCTTTTAAAAGAGGGCAGACCATTCAGGATCTTGTTCCCTATCTCGATTTGGTAGCCACGGCCATTGGGGCTGATATCGTTCCTATTACGGGCGAAAACCGGGTACTTGCCTATTATGGTCTCGAAGTAATGAATTCGGCTCCCCGAAAAGGTTTCAAGGCCATTATAGATCAAATTAAAAAGAACGAACTGACCATTACCGATGTGGTTTTTATAATCGCCCCGCGCATCAATGCGGCAGGCCGTATGAAGCATGGGCAACACGCCGTTAACCTGCTTACGGCCAATGATACTGAACAAGCTGCTAAAATCGCGGGAGAGATTGAAATGTACAACTCCGACAGAAAAAATTTGGATCAGGAAATTACGCTGGAGGCACTAGAGCAGATAGCGGCCAATAACGAAGTAAATGGGTATACGTCGGTCGTATATAAGGATACCTGGCACAAGGGGGTCATCGGTATTGTTGCGTCACGTTTAACGGAAACTTATTATCGACCCACCTTGGTATTCACAAAAAGTGGTAATAAACTGGCTGCATCGGCACGATCGGTAAAAGGTTTCGATGTCTATAATGCCTTGGAAGGTTGTTCAGAGAACATCGAACAGTTCGGGGGCCATAAATATGCGGCGGGACTTACCATGTTTGAAAACCAATATGAAAATTTTAAAAAGCAATTTGAGAAGGTCGTTTCGGAAACCATTGACCCCAATCTGTTGACACCTGAAATTTTGGTCGATACCCAATTACAACTTGACCAAATTACACCAAAATTAGTACGCATTATCAATCAATTGGCACCTTTTGGCCCTGGCAACATGATGCCGGTTTTCATGGCCGATAATTTAACCGACACGGGATATGCCAAAGGTGTCGGTGAAGACGAAAAACATCTAAAACTAACGGTCTCCCAAAGAGGTAGTCGATCGATATCGGCAATTGGTTTTAATCTGGGACATAAATTGGAGCTTGTTCAAAATAGAAAGCCGTTCAGTGCGGTTTTCTCTCTCGATGAAAATGAATGGCAAGGCAATGTAAGCTTGCAATTAAAAATGCGGGATATCATGTAGGTTTTTAAGAGTTCCCTATTCTGACCTAGGTGATTAAAATATAAATTATTGCCTACAAAATTTCATAAGTGCTGATTTAAGTACCTATTAATATCTTCCAACCATTTTTGAGGCAGATAGACATATCATACCATTTTATAATAATATCTTTGGCATCATTATTCAGCCTTGAAATTGTTACATGGATCCATACGCTGCTTTACGCTACAGGGAATTCAATATTTTTTTGGGCGTACGGTTTGCCATGGTCTTTGCCTGGGCCATGCAGTTTATTGTAATTGAATGGCAAGTTTATTCACTGACAAAAGACCCTTTATCCCTTGGGATTATAGGTCTTATGGAGGTAATTCCTGCCGTGTCTACGGCACTTTTCGCTGGTCATTTTGTGGATCAAATGGAAAAAAGGAACCTCTTGGTTAAATGCATCCTCGGTTTTTCAAGTATCAGTCTTGGACTTTTTATTCTCAGTATACCGGCGATGGCCAATCATATTTCAGCTACGGCGATTTTGTACAGTATTTATTGTTTGGTCTTCCTTGGCGGAATTGTCCGAGCTTTTTTAGGACCCACCATTTTTTCATTGATCGCCCTGATCGTTCCTAAAAAAGTATACCCGAATGCCGCTACATGGAGCAGTACCACCTGGCAATTCGCATCGGTATTGGGTCCAGCCTTGGCGGGGTTTTCTATAAGCTGGATCGGGATCCATTGGTCTATGTGCCTTATTTTTGGGTTTTCGATCATTGCCTTGCTTGGGCTCCTACAAATCTCCAGGAAACCGATTATGAATCCGAAATTGGGGGAGCCCATCTTGCAAAGCCTTAAGGAAGGAATACGCTTTGTTTTTGGCAAAAAGTCGATTTTCGGAGCATTGACACTTGATATGATCGCCGTGCTCTTCGGGGGAGCGGTCGCCCTGCTTCCGATTTATGCCCAGGATATTTTACATGTCGGCGCAGAAGGCTTCGGCATATTACGGGCCGCGCCGGCAGTCGGGGCATCTATTACCATGATCGGATCCACCCGTTTTCCACTACATCAAAATGCTGGAAAGAAGTTGCTAATAGCAGTTTTTGGATTTGGTATCTGTATGATAATTTTTGGAATATCCACAACGTTTTGGCTCTCGGTCGGCGCTCTTTTTCTTAGTGGGGCCCTCGATGGAATCTCTATGATCGTTCGCCAGACCATATTGCAATTGAAGACCCCGGACCATATGCGGGGTAGGGTGGCATCTGTGAATTCTATGTTCGTTGGTTCTTCAAATGAACTTGGCGCCTTTGAAAGCGGCCTGACAGCCAAATTGATGGGAACGGCTGCGGCCGTTGTTTTTGGTGGGTGTATGACCTTGATTACGGTCGGGATAACCGCCTATGTCTCCCCTACTTTTAGGAAACTCGATTTACGAAAGGACATCGAAGAACATGAGGCGACTACGTGACAGGATATTTTTCCAGGACCAATTGTTCCCCATCAAAAACGGCATAGGTGAAGTAGGTTATCCAATCTCCTAAATTGATATACTTTGAGGCATTGCCCAAATCGATTTCCAAAGGAAGATGTCGGTGCCCGAAAATAAAGTAATCGAAATGCGTTTTTTCTAATTTTCGCTTGGCGTATTGTACCAACCACTCGTTCTCAGCTCCTAGGTATTTGATATCCTCTTCCCCTGAAATCATCTTGTTCTTAACTGAAAAATATTGGCCTAAACGCACGCCCCAATCAGGATGCACCCAACGATAAAGCCATTTGGAAAAAGGATGGGTAAAGATTTTTTTCATGCGTTTGTAGCCTTTATCACCTGGTCCGAGACCGTCACCGTGACCAATGAAAAAAGATTTGTCGTTAAATTCGAAAACATGGGGTTCATGAAAGACAGGGATACCAAGTTCTTCTTCGAAATAACCATTCATCCAAAGATCATGATTACCGACGAAATAATAGATGGGTATTCCAGAATCCGATAATTCGGCGAGTTTGCCCAAGGTGCGAACAAATCCTTTAGGGACTACTGTTCGGTACTCCAACCAAAAATCGAAAAGATCTCCAAGAAGAAAAATTGCAGCGGCATCGGTTTTAATCTCTTCCAACCAGGCGACGAATTTTTTTTCACGAGGCAAACTATGCTCCCTAGTAGGCGCCCCCAAGTGATTGTCGCTTGCGAAGTATATTTTTTGGCCACTAGGTATTTTGATGGTCGTCATATGTATGTAAAGATAGGAAAAGCCCCCTAGCTCCCCAAGGTTGAATTTGTTTACCCGGTACATACGTCTTTACACTTGTGGAAGGCATTTTATGAAGTGCAGGAAATAAGACCCTATTTTATATGTTCTATCGATTGTCTTCTGCAAACCACTCGGCGAATGCAGTTTCGGTTTCCCGAAGCCTTAACGAATGCAACTGAATGTTCTTAGGCAGTCGTGACTTGATTTTTTGCGCAAAATCAATTACCATATTTTCGCTCGTGGGCTGGTAATCGGCTAAAATAACCTTATGCCCACGATCCATTAATTCGCGGGCCAATTCAACATGGGGCGTATTCTTATTAAAAACGGTAGCATGGTCAAAAGGATCTACGATTTCCTCTTTCACAATAGCCTTTAAATCCCCAAAATCGATAACCATACCCATTTTTACATGATCTGGATCGCTGATTGGGATCCCTATGACCGTTACCGAAAGTTTGTAACTGTGCCCATGAACGTTTTTACATTTTCCATCGTAGCCATAAAGTGCGTGACCGGTCTCGAAGGTAAATTCCTTGGTAATCCTAATAGTGCCCATGTTAGCTTTTAGGGTGTAAAGTTAATGATTCTTAAAAGGCGGTGTTTTTAAAAACTACTTCTTGAATTTTCGATTATTTCGAAAGCGATTGACAACATAGATGATTATCAAGAAAAAGGCCAATAAGGCAAATAAAAGTTGCCCGTTGAAATATTGAAGAAATTTCATATTCTCATTTATTAAAATTAGACAATGCGTTTTTAGTGAATTCAGATAAGACCAATGCACCCGAAATGGCCGAACGCTCCTGCAAGAGAGCGTCCCAATGTGAAGTACCTTCCCAAAGCACTTTTTTTAGTTCGTAAAGCGCAGTGGGGTTATAGGAAGCCAATTTATTTGAAAAAAAATCAAGATCGGTATCCATAGCATTGATACTATCATAGACTTTCGAGTATAAACCTTTTTCTTGCGCCCAATATGCATTTTTCCAATCAGTGGGTGCAAGCGATAATTCAGACAGACCTGCTTTTCCGATTTTACGTTCGACGGCAGGCGCAATTACCAAAGGTGCAATGCCGATCGTCAATTCGGAAAGTCGGATGGCTGCATCGACTGAAGCGAAGACATAATCGCAGGCAGCTGCAAGCCCAACACCTCCTCCAACGGCCTTTCCCTGAATGCGACCTATGATTATTTTTGAGCAGGTACGCATGGCATTGATAACATTTGCAAAACCACTAAAGAAAATTTCACCTTCTTTTAAAGTGGCAATGGCCATTAGCTCGTTTAAGGATGCGCCTGCACAAAAGGCACGGTCGCCCTCCGATTTTAAAACGATAATCGAAACATTCCCATTTTCAGATAGTTTCTGCAGCTCTTGGGTCAACCTGTCCAGAAGTTCTGCCACGAACGAATTACTTGCGGGATGACCAAATTCAATCGTTGCAATTCTATTTTCAATTTTGGTGTATAGACTTCCGTTTAACCTGTCGGTGGCCATAATCGCATATTTGGTACAAAATTACGTGTTTTGTAATAGGGGTCGAAACTTTCTTCTGAATTTCCATACCAAAGCCCCACCCCGGATAAGCATCCAAATCGTAAAGGCCATCCAGATACCATATAACCCCCAGCCCATATATCTCCCAAAGTATAGGGTCGGTACAAACCCGATAAAGGTAGCCAGGAGCAAAACGTTTCTTAAGTATTTCATTTCGCCAAGGCCCTTAAACAGGCCATCAAAAACGAAGGCGATAGTATTCATGGGCAGTCCGAGGATAAGAATAAAAAAAATGGAATAAAAAGCATTCAACACCCCCGTTTCGTTCGAAAACAATCTTCCTAAGGAATGATAAAAAAGAAAACAAAGGAAGACAAGAACAAGACTCACTATGAGGCCATATTGAATCACCTTCTTTGCAAGCGTCCAAAGTCCGTTATAATCTTTTGCCCCAAGGAGCTTTCCTCCCATTATATTCCCAGCTGCCCCATAGCCGTCTATGAAAAATGCAGCAAAAAGCCAAAGATTTATAGCGATGGTGTGGGCGGCAATAAAGTTGCCCCCTAAACTGGTAGCCTCCCGAACGGCCAGCACTAAGGCGATGTTCAAAGCCAAGGCCCTGACGAATAGATTGAGGCTCATGGTTATTAATCTGCTCAATTCAGGATGAATGGGAAAACGAATTTTTAAATCGATATCGGTTTTCCTGAGGAGTAAAAATAATGCCATAAACGCCATGACTCCTTGTGAAATAAGACTTGCCCAAGCAGCACCCTCGAGATATAGGGGGCGAATGAAGCCATCGATGCCGAAGACCAAAATGAAGTCGAGCAAAACGTTGAGCAACGCACCGACGATTGCTATAAGCATTGGCCAAAATGTATTTTGTAAGCCTCGAAAAATACCCATGACGGCAAATACAAACAACGAAAGTGGAAATCCCCAGACCCTTATCCCGTAATACGAGATACAGTATTGCAATATTTTGCCGGATGCATTTAGAAATCTAAAGATTTCATCGGCAATAAAAACGGTAGAAAGGAGAATAAGAATACTCAGTCCGATATTCAGCAAGATAGCCTGCGCAGGCAGGGCTTTAATACTATCAAGTTTGCCGGCTCCTAAATATTGAGAGATAATAGCAGAAATAGCACTTCGGGTCTGCCCTAATATCCAAATCAACATCGAGAGAAACGAGCCAACAATTCCAGCCGCCGCAAGGGATTCCAACCCATTTTCAGGAATATTGCCCACTATAGCGGTATCGGTAATAGATAACAAGGGTTCTGCAATTCCGGCGATGGTTGCCGGGATCGCTAAATGGTTTATGATCTTAAAACTAATGGATGCTTTCAAAATAGCCAAAGAGGTTAAAAAACGAGTTCATAACAATAAAATGGAAAGACGCTTTGTTTCGGAAAATAAATATCGCCCAAGCGCTGGTATCCCCTTTTTTCATAGAATCCCTGGTTACGCCTGTTTTTACTGAAAGTATCCAAGCGAATCGATACATATGAACATTCTTGGGCATACGCCTCCGCAAAATCCATTAATTTTTGAGCAAAACCCTTTCCCTGATAGGTTGGTAGTATCGCCAGACGATGAATGTATAGATTATCCTTATTGGGGGTACGCCATGCAACGTGTTGATAATCTGGGTCCATCTTTGTTGAAATGACAATCGATCCTATGATCTTTGTTCCAATTTTAAAAGTATGAAGTTCGTTTCGTGCGATATCATTTTCAAAAACAAGTTCTGATGGGTAGGCATCGTTCCATTGAAAGATTCCCTTTTCGGCCATATGCCCTGCACATGCCTTTGTAATGGCAAGAATTTCGTGAATTTCCGATATCTTTGCATGTTGAATCATCGTTTGATTTCAATTAAATTGTAAATTTAGAATTAATATGCTTGATTCGAACGAAATACCATAAATTGAGAAATTGGTACGATACCGTATTGAATTTTTGAACGCATAAAGTGTCCAACTAAAAACAAATAAATGGAAAAAATTAAAAAAATCCTTGTTCCCATCGGTACATCTTCCGATGCTCATCATACCTTACAATATGCTGTAGATTTCGCTTCTGAATTTTCTGCGGAGATTTATGTGATGGAGGTTTTTAGTGTTTCAATCGGGGCTGGAAGAAGTTTGATGAATGTTGAGGAAAAAGTGGTTGAAAGCAGTAAGGAACATTTAAAGGAAGTAATCGAAAAGGTAGATACCAAAGACGTTAAAATAAAAGTAGCGACCTATAATGGCGATTTAATCGATGGATTAAAGGATATTGATAAAGAAATAGGCATAGATTTGATTATTATCGCCCCTAGGAGTAACGAAGTCAACGAAGAACTTTATCTAGGTCACACTTCGGGAAGAATCATCAAAAGGACCGATATCCCTACCTTGATCGTCCCTAGGGGAAGTACTTTGAAACCCCTGAAAACAATATTGACTGCATTTAGATCTGGGATATTAAAAAGAAAACGCATCTTAGACCCTTTGGTGGCCATTAAAAGAAAATTTAAGGCAAATGTCAACTTGCTTTTAGTAAAAACACCAGGGTACTCTGACGATGATCTTAAAATCAACACGGCCTTAATGGACATTAGCTCACACTTGAGCTTAACAGAGGCGCCATCGACCTATTTGGGGGTATTGGAACATTTTCAATCCCAGCATCCCGATTTGTTGTGCGTATTTAGAAGAAAGCGGGGTTTCTTTAAGAATTTATGGGAAAAAAACACGATTCCTAAATCTGAATTTTATTCGCGTGTCCCGGTTTTAGTATTGAGTGTAAAGAAAGATTGATTTTTTAAGGGTCTTCATTTTGATAGGTTCCCAAAAAGTATTTTCTTTGAGGCCTGAAATTTTGGGGGATTAGCTCAGCTGGCTAGAGCGCTTGCATGGCATGCAAGAGGTCACCGGTTCGACTCCGGTATTCTCCACGCCTTTAAATGCCTTCCATTCTGGGAAGGCATTTTGCTTTTACCTAATAGCAAAGCTCCTTCAATAGTTTAACCCGATTTATAGCAGTTCACAGGTCAGCATCAAATACTGGATGACACGGTAAGAACAATTGTCCCGATGGCTTCCCTTTTCGAAGGCAATCTCGACCAAAAGGTGGCTATGGGGCCTTTGAGCCGTTCGCCAAAGCTCTGTAAATACCGGGGCCCACCAACGATCCAAAGGCATCGCCAGAGCCTGAACCAATCCGGAAGGTTTTAAAGGAAGGTTGAAATATGCATGGAATGCGCTACTAAAGACCATTTTATGGGATGGGTTTGCGTAACACAATCGATTCTTAAAATTGTTTTTAGACACGAATTTGGTTGCCCAATGGGGGCGAAATCTGTAGAAGCCAACTTACCGCCCACTCAAAATTATAGAATGCCGGAAATGTTCAACGAATGATTCGCCGGCTTTTAAGCCTGATTCCAAATACTTTTCAATAAATACCCCAGAGTACCCTTCCAGTACAGGGCGAGCGGTATTTTTTTGAGGGGCTTCGGCAAAATTATACCAGACCGACCGATCCATTGAAATTTGGCTATGCCGAATGACTAAAAACCCCACGGATACGTCTCGGGCAATTGTGATTTGTCCACATAGATATCCATGGCGTAAACGCCCTTCGAGTCATCGATATGGATAAAATAATCATATCTTTCGGGCATAATTGAAGGCACATAATTACCGAATTGTTCATACTGGGGGTGATATACCACCCCGATGGCCCGATGTGGGATCTCAGTGTTAAATAGATCGCTTCCCCGAAGGGCATCCATAAACAACAATTGATCACCTTTTCCGGTTTGATGCATAAGGTATTCCCAAGAACCGGCGATAGCCTCGGGAACAATCATATTTCGCATGGGCGCTCCCCATTCCGAACCGGCGATAACCGTACCTTTGTACGATCCAAAACCTAGAATTTTAGGATGGTATGCAGCAAGTTGTTCGCGAACCAGTTGACCAACATTGACTGATCCCTCGAGTGCCATATCGGTCGCCCTGGCATCTCCTACATGGGTATTATGTTCCCATATGATTCCTTTTGATCGAGGTCCGTGAAAGTCCAATAACCGCTTTAAAGTATCGGTCATATGATGATCGCGCAAATTCCAGGAACTTTGGTTCACATGTACCATGGAACGATAATACATTTCCGCGTTTTTGGTAATAAAGGCATTTTGTTCCATGTTCAAGGAAGCCTCGACATCGGTATTAAAATTCTGGGCGCGTTGCTTGATATCACGAAGGAGTGCGACTACTTCATCTTCACAGGTTTTGGGCATAAAGCGCTGCATTGAACGTGCATAGGCCATGCCTTTTTCGTCACCAAAGGGTTCAAAACAGCTAAAAGCCCTTTTCGCTACCGGCAACAAGGTCGCATCATGGGTTTTAAGATAGTCGATTATGGCCTCCATAGATTCCCAAAGACTGTAGACATCCAGACCATAGATGCCCACCCTTTGATTTGCCGGCAAATTTTCATTATGTGTATGCAACCAGTTTGTCAGGGTCTCTATTTCCCAATTGGCCCACATCCAAGTTGGCCATCTGTTGAATTGTCGCAAGACTCCGACCGCGCTATTATGACTGTTGCTATAGTGTTTTACATATCGGTTGACGCGATAAAAATCGGGCCAATCGCCCTCAACGGCAATAAAATCAAAGCCGTGCTCCTGTATCAAACGTTTACTGATAACGGAGCGCCAAGTGTAATATTCATGGGTTCCGTGGGATGCCTCTCCAAGTAAAACGACCCGGGAACCGGATAGCTCATTGATCAATTGGTCTAGGTCGGTGGCATCGGTCAATTGCCTTGTATTTTTATTTAGGAGAGCAATCCTCTTGTGCGAGATATCCATACTATTCTTATTTTGCATCTTAATTAAAAAGAAGCCTTCCATGCCAATGCCAAAACATGCATAATCTTTGGCCAATTATCCTAATCAAGGGGTAGTCTTCCCAGGTAAATTACTTTCTTCCAACCAACGAATAGCCTCTTGGTCCGAAACCTGATCAAATTCTTCGTAAAACTGGCCTACGGCCTGAAAATCATTCGGTGTCTCTAGGCAGATTACTTCATCGACTTCCGGCATGGCTTCTAGTTTTTGTATTGCGGAGCCCGGGGCCACGGGAATGGCTATTACGATTTTGGCGGGCATTTGCTTATGAATCAAACCGACCGTGGCCATTAGGGTATTGCCCGTGGCAATACCATCATCAACGATGATTACCGTTTTGTCCTTCAATTTTTCCGGGAATCGGTGTTCATAATATTGATCGTATCGTTCTTTGAGTTTTTTTCGTATCCTGAGGGTCGCATCATCGATATAACTTTGGGAAATGCCATGGGCATTGGTTAATATTACATCTTCCAGACTAATGGCCCCTATGGCGTATTCGGTCTGGTAGGGATGGCCTATTTTTTTGGTAAGGGCAACATCCAAAGGCACATTGAGGGCCTTGGCAATGATGCTTCCTATGGGTAGGCCACCTCTTGGGATGGCCATGATCACGGCATTCTTGTTTTTGAACTTCTGTAATTTTATCGCTAATTGTAATCCTGCATCAATTCGGTCATTGAACATTTTCTCATATTTTAGGATGTGGTAGATATTTTGTGAACCAACTGGCAGAAATATGTGCGACTTCTTCCAATTTACCTGGCTCTTCGAACAAATGGGAAGCATTGGGAATGATTTTCAAAACACGAACGCCCTGTAATTTTTGATAGGCTATTTTATTCAATTCGATGACCTCATCATCCCAGCCACCCACAATTAAAAGTGTCGGGGAGGTTACTTTAAAAAGCGCATCATTCGCAAGGTCTGGCCTACCACCCCTTGAGACCACAGCCTTGATCTTCTTGCCAAAATAGGCCGCTGCCCGTAATGCGGATGCCGCCCCTGTACTCGCTCCAAAATATCCTATCGGCAATGCCTCAACCTCTTTCTGGTCCCGCACCCAATTGGTTACGTCGATAAGGCGGTCAGTAATCAAATCAATATCAAAACGGTTATGATAAATGGTATCTTCCGCTTCGGTCAGCAAGTCGAACAACAGGGTGGCCAATCCTTCTTTCTGCAAGACCTTTGCAACGTATCCGTTTCTTGGACTTAACCTACTGCTGCCACTACCATGGGAAAAAAGCACTAGGCCGATAGCATTATTAGGGACTACAAGATTTCCTTCAAGGGTAAGTTCTTTCAGTTTGATATCCATTAGACTTTGATTTAATCCCAAAATACTTAAGTTGCTATCTTCCGGTTCATAAACCGCGGCGAATTAATCCTTTCCAGACCATATCATCATATTTTCTTTCGAGTACGCTTTGTTGAAAATAAGTCAATATGACAAAGTAGAAAATGACGGGCATCAGTCAGGATAAATTCGTAAGCCTATTGAGTAAATAATTTTGGTGAATTTTCCAAAAATGCGGCAATCAAGTAGGTTTTAACGGGCGAAAAGAATATTTTTAAAGCATAGCAAACTTCAATTTATACCTAGTTATGAAAAAAGTAGTAACCTTTGGAGAGATTATGCTGCGCTTGTCCCCACCTGGATTTTTGCGGTTTTCGCAAGCTGATAGTTTCGATATAGTTTATGGTGGAGGAGAATCGAATGTCGCGGTCTCTTTGGCCAATTACGGTGTCTCCGTCGATTTTGTAACGCGCCTACCTAAAAATGATATTGGAGCGTGTGCCATGATGGAAATGCGCAAAAGAGGTGTTGGGGTCGATAAAATCATATATGGAGGGGAGCGCTTGGGAATTTATTTCCTTGAAACCGGTGCCGTTAGTCGTGGCAGCAAGGTTATTTATGATAGGGCACATTCTTCTATTTCGGAAATTAAGCCAGGGATGATCGATTGGGCAAAGGTTTTTAACGGAGTAAATTGGTTCCACTGGACGGGTATCACCCCAGCCATTTCCCAGGGAGCGGCAGATGCATGTCTTGAAGCTGTCAAGACCGCTAATCAAATGGGGGTTGTGATATCAACGGATCTTAATTATCGTGCGAAACTTTGGAAATATGGTGTTGAGCCAGAAGCTATAATGACCGAACTTGTTTCCTATTGTGATATCATTTTAGGTAATGAGGAAGATGCCGAAAAACATTTTGGGATTCATCCCGAGGGGCTCGATGTGCAGCTACAAGGCCACGAGGTTACTGCCGAGGCCTTTCTATCGGTCTGCCAACAGATGATGGCAAAATTTCCAAAAGCGAAAAAAGTCATAACGACTCTTAGGGGATCCATAAGCGCTTCGCATAATACATGGGCCGGCGTGCTATATGATGGAAAGAAAATGTACCAATCAAGGCAATACCAGATTACTGATATCGTAGATCGTGTAGGGGGAGGAGATTCTTTTATGGGCGGGTTGATATATGGGCTGCTTGAATATCCTGACGATGACCAGAACGCCTTGGATTTTGCGGTAGCTGCTTCCTGTTTAAAGCACACCATCAAAGGGGATGCAAATTTGGTAACGGTAGATGAGGTTCAAAAATTGATGGGTGGCGATGCTTCCGGAAGGGTGGCAAGATAGATTAAAATTCAATTAAAGATACAATGGCACACTATTCTAGGCTAGAAGTAGCCGCGGTAATGAAGGAAACCGGCATGGTTCCCTTATTTTTTCACTCGGATGTCGAACTTGGTAAAAACGTCCTAAAGGCTTGTTATGACGGCGGGGCGAGGTTAATGGAGTTTACGGCACGAGGTGATTTTGCCCATGAAATTTTCGGAAAACTTAACAAATATGCCCTGACCGAGCTTCCTGGCATGATCATGGGGGTAGGCTCGATTACCGATGCTGCTGCTGCTTCCCTTTACATGCAATTAGGCGCCAATTTTATTGTGACCCCTGTTTTAAGGGAAGATATCGCCTTGGTCTGCAATCGACGAAAAGTATTGTGGTCACCTGGCTGTGGGTCCTTAACCGAAATTGCAAGGGCAGAGGAATTGGGTTGTGAGATCGTTAAGCTATTTCCTGGTGACCTATACGGCCCCAACTTTGTAAAGGGTATAAAGGGCCCCTGTCCGTGGACCAGTATTATGCCTACTGGCGGGGTATCTCCGACTGAGACGAATCTAAAGGAATGGTTTGATGCAGGGGTAACCTGTGTAGGCATGGGCTCACAACTTATCTCTAAGGAAATTTTGGCCAAAAAAGACTTTAACGAATTAAAAAGTAAGGTGCAGGACGCCTTGGAGATCATTAAAAGAGTACAAAAATAATCTCAAATGACCGGTTCCCTCAAAATCCTTGTTTTGCTATTCGGCTGTATATGTTTTAATAGCTGTGGCAACATCGGAGGAACAAGGACCTTGAAACTGGCCCATGGCCTTGATGTTAATCATTCGGTGCATAAGGCCATGGTGAAGATGGGAGCGGACCTAAAAGAATTATCAGGCGGTAAGCTTACCCTCGAAATCTATCCCAACCAGCAACTCGGAAGCGAAAGGGAATGCCTGGAACTTCTACAAATAGGCAGTTTGGATATGACCAAGGTGTCTGTTGGGGTTATGGAAAATTTTGCGCCTAAAATGAAGGTATTGGGACTCCCTTTTTTATTTAGGGATAAGCAACATTCCTTTAATGTCCTCGATGGCCCCATCGGTCAACAATTATTAGACGACGGTGCTAAGTATTGGCTCAAGGGACTCGGGTATTACGACGCCGGGAGTCGCAGTTTTTATACCAAGGATCGTCCTATTAATAACCCAGATGAACTTAAAGGAATGAAAATCCGGGTTATGGAAAGCGCCACCGCCGTCGAGATGGTCAAGGAACTCGGTGGATCGCCTACCCCCATTTCATGGGGTGAACTTTACACCTCATTGCAACAGGGTGTCGTCGATGGTGCAGAGAACAATCCTCCTAGTTTTTACCTATCCAGACATTACGAAGTTTGTAAGTATTATTCACTAGACGAACATACCGTATTACCTGATGTCTTGATCATGGGGACACAATTGTGGGACCGACTTTCGGAACAGGAAAGGGCATGGGTGCTTGAAGCGGTAAAAAGATCCATAAAATATCAACGGGTTCTATGGGCCGATTCAGAGGCGGAGGCCATGGCAGCGGTAAAAAAGGCCGGGGTAGAGATTATTTACCCCGATAAGACGTTGTTTGCAGACAAGGTACAAGGCATATTCAAGGCCTATGAAAACGATTCGGTCATGACAAAACTGATTCGTGAAATACGAGAAACCAATTGAAATGAAACTCCGAATATTTATTGATGAGGTACTTGCAAAAACACTGATCGTAATTATGGCGGTTATGGTCATCAATGTTTTATGGCAAGTATTCACCCGTTTCGTCATGGGCACACCCAGTTCGTTCACCGATGAACTTGCCCGGTATCTTATGATTTGGATCGGGGTGTTGGGTGCTGCCTATGTTTCGGGCAAAAATATGCACGTGGCCATCGATATTCTGCCTTCAAGGGCCAAACCTGGAACGCAAAAAAAGCTTATGCGATTGGTAAGGATTTTGATAATCGCGTTTGCGGTGGTAGCCTTTATAATAGGCGGATCGCGTTTGGTATATATTTCCTATTTGCTCGGTCAGCATTCACCCGCCCTTCAAATTCCATTGGCGTTGGTATATTCAATCCTACCCGTTAGTGGTCTTTTCATTGTGTATTATAAAGTTTCTGATATTCTAAAGAGTTGACTATGTTGGAAAATATTCCTGTACTCGTTTTGGTTATCAGTTTTTTATGCCTTTTGGCAATTGGCACCCCCGTTGCCTGGAGCATAGCCATAGCATCGCTTTTGACCATGTTGGTAAGTATTCCTGCCTTACCGGCTTTTACTACCGTTTCCCAGCGCATGGCCACAGGACTTGACAGTTTTGCCTTATTAGCCATACCGTTCTTCATTCTTTCCGGAGAATTGATGAACAAGGGAGGCATTGCCCATCGACTGATTGCTTTTGCAAAGACCTTGGTAGGTGCACTACCCGGGGGTCTTGCACTAATAAACATCATGGCTGCAATGCTGATGGGGGCCATTGCCGGTTCGGCGATGGCCTCTGCCTCTGCGATGGGGAGTATTTTAGGCCCCGAAATGGAAAAGGAGGGTTATACAAAAGAATTTGGGGCAGCGGTCAATATAACCTCCTCGACGACTGGCTTAGTAATACCACCCAGCAATGTACTTATAGTCTATTCGATGGCCAGCGGAGGCGCTTCGATTGCCGCCTTGTTCTTGGCCGGATATATTCCTGGTATTTTGACCGGATTATTTTTAATGATTGTGGCCTCTATTTGGGCCAAGAAGAAAGGTTTTAAGGTAGGCAAACGAAGTACTTTCAAAGATTTCTTCAAAACGCTTTTCGAAGCCTTACCCAGTTTGTTCATGTTGGTCGTTGTTATCGGGGGAATTGTTACCGGCATCTTTACTGCAACCGAAGCGTCTGCCATTGCCGTACTATATAGTCTTTTACTCGGCTTTTTCTACAAGGAGATTACATTTCAAAAATTACCGCAGATACTTCTTGACTCGTCGGCTACTACGGCCATGGTGATGCTACTAATCGGGGCGTCGATGTGTATGTCCTGGGTCTTATCCTATGAAAATATTCCACAGGATATCAGTACCGCCTTATTGAGCATTAGTGATAACAAAATCGTTATTTTGTTGATTATAAACCTGCTCTTGTTATTCGTAGGGATATTTATGGACATCACTCCGGCCGTGTTGATTTTTACACCTATTTTTTTACCTGTAGTCACCAAATTGGGCCTTGATCCGGTTCATTTCGGAATCATTATGGTCCTTAATCTATGCATTGGTCTCTGTACCCCTCCGGTAGGCTCAGTGCTCTTCGTAGGGGTAGGGATTGCAAAGACTACCATTGAAAAGGTGTTCAAACCATTATTGCCCTTGTTCGTGGCCATGCTGGTCGCCTTGTTTTTGGTTACCTATATTCCCCAGCTAAGTTTGTGGCTCCCGAACTTGTTTGGATTTTAATTCGGGAAATTCAAGGATATCATGAAAAGTTTAAAAAGACATCAGCGTGGTTTAGAAAACAAACTTCCTGTCAGGATCCTGCAATTCGGCGGCGGTAATTTTTTGCGTGCCTTTGTAGATTGGATGGTAGAGATTCTAAATGAAAGAACTGATTTTAATGCGGGGGTAGCAGTAATTAAACCGACTGGGCACGGAGATTACCGAGCCTTGAAATCGCAGGATGGGCTCTTTACCGTACTTTTAGAAGGAATCGAAAACGGACAACTTGTCACCAAGAAAAAATTAGTGACCTGCGTACAGGAAGTGATAAATCCGTATGAGGAATGGGACCAATTCTTAAAATTAGCAACGAATGTGGACGTTCGGTTCATCGTATCGAACACCACTGAGGCTGGAATACAATTTAATGCTGCCGACACATTGGATGGTAAACCACCTAAAGAATTTCCTGCCAAGTTGACAATCTGGTTGTGGCGCCGTTTTTTGCACTTTAAAGGAGATCGCGATAAAGGATGTATTCTTCTGCCTTGTGAACTCATTGAAAAAAATGGGGATACATTGAAAACAACGATCATGCAATACGCAGAACTTTGGCAATTAGCGCCAGAATTTAAAGATTGGTTGCACAAGAATAATCACTTTTGCAATACTTTGGTCGATCGAATTGTTTCTGGCTTTCCCAAAGGTAGGGAACAGGCCTTGTTCGATGAACTAGATTATAAGGACGAACTTTTGGTGGTGGCTGAGAACTATCATAGTTGGGTAATTCAGTGTAGTGAAGAGGTACAGCAGGAATTACCCCTTATTGCGGCTGGACTTCATGTGGAGTTTGTAAATGACCTTAGTCCCTATCGAGAGCGAAAGGTTCGGATTTTGAATGGGGCGCATACGATTATGGTATCTCTGGCGATTTTGTATGGCCTTGAAACTGTGCGGGAAAGCATGGAAGATAAATTTATGGGTGCTTTCATAAAGCATGCCGTTTACGAGGAAATAATTCCGGTAGTGGGGATGGACAGGGTTGCTTCCGAAATCTTCGCCAGGTCTGTTTTTGATAGGTTTGCAAATCCGTTTATTAAACATGAATTGGCAAGCATTGCCTTGAACTCCCTATCGAAATTTAAGGTGCGTGTACTGCCCAGTATTTTGGAATATAGTGCCTTGAAACAGAAACTACCTCCGAATTTAATATTTGCATTCGCGGGTCTAATTCGATTTTATCAGGGGGAATGGAAATGGAAAAAGTTGCCGGTCAAAGACGACCCCAAGTTACAATTGGAAATGGCGCGGATTTGGAAATCCGGGAATTATGAAACCATTGTAAATGAGGTCTTGGCAACTACGAATTTATGGGGCCGAGACCTCACCACCTGTACCGGTCTTGCAAGCGCTTTAATAGTAGCTCTACAGCTCATTGAAGAGAAAGGAATTGAAGTGGGATTTGACCTATTTAAAAGAGAAATTTCCTAAACTGAACAAACATGCAAAATAAATTAATAAAAGTGCATCCGTCGGATAATGTGGCAATTGCCTTGTCGTATCTTACGAAAGGGGAAACGATCTTATTTGAGGGGGATGACATCCTAATTTTGTCGAATACCAAGGCCAAACATAAAATTACCTTGGTAGATCTGCTCCCAGAGGATAAAATCTATATGTATGGCGTGTTGGTGGGAAAGGCGTTATCAGGAATAAAAAAGGGCGATTTGCTTACGGTAGACAATGTGCAGCATCAAAGTAGCCCAGTGCATAAAAAGACAACTAATATTACCTGGATCCCACCTGATATTTCGAGATTTAAGGACCGCACATTTATGGGATATCATCGCAATGATGGCCAAGTCGGAACCGCGAATGTATGGTTGTTCTTTCCACTGGTCTTCTGTGAAAACAGAAACATAGAATTACTAAAGGAAATTTTTGAAGCCGAATTGTTGCTTCGGAAAGCAAGTGAACAGCGACAGTTATTGCACCATCTGATTCATGGCGGGCCCGAAACCGTTCAAAGTTCGCAAATGATTTCCAAGGCTAGTATATTTGACAATATCGAAGTGAAATTCATTACCCACCCAGGGGGCTGTGGCGGGATGCGTATCGACTCTGAATCCCTCGGAAGATTACTTGCCGGGTATGTACACAATCCGAACGTGGCTGGTGCGAGCGTGCTAAGTTTGGGTTGTCAAAACCTTCAGGCAGAGGTATTTCGCAATGCCTTGAAAGCCCTGGATCCTTCATTTAATAAACCGGTACTGATTTTTGAACAACAAGAATTGGGCACAATCGATATGATGCTGAATACCATCATCAAGGAATCCTACGAAGGAATTAAGGAGGCCAATAAAATACGACGGGCACCTGCTCCTATTTCCAAGCTTAAAATGGGATTGGAATGTGGTGGTTCCGATGGGTTTTCCGGTATTTCGGCCAATCCGGCATTGGGCTATGCGTCCGATTTATTGGTTGCCCTAGGAGGATCGCCCATTCTTTCGGAATTTCCAGAATTATGCGGAGTAGAACAAGAACTAGTAAATCGCTGCCACGATGAGAATACCGCTGAGCGCTTTATGTGGTTGATGAAGAGTTACGAAAACACTGCGAAGGCATTGGGTTCTGGTTTTGATATGAATCCTTCTCCAGGGAACATCAAGGATGGCTTGATTACCGACGCCATGAAATCGGCCGGGGCGGCAAAAAAAGGAGGAACCTCGCCAATTGAAGATGTTTTGGACTACACCGAATATGTAACACGACCCGGACTGAATCTACTTTGCACCCCAGGGAATGATGTTGAAAGCACAACCGCCATGGTGGGGTCAGGGGCCAATATTGTGGTTTTTACTACCGGTCTGGGAACCCCGACTGGAAATCCGATCGCGCCGATTGTAAAGGTGGCATCAAATACAACACTGGCGGAAAAGATGCCCGATATTATTGACCTTGATACCGGGGCTATTCTTAGGGGTGAAAAATCGATACCAGAAATGGGAGCGGAAATATTAGACTTTGTACTAAAAGTAGCAAGTGGGGAGGTGGTTGCCAAAGCCGACCAACTCAATCAAAATGATTTTATTCCTTGGCGCAGGGGCGTTTCGCTTTGAGCGAACACGTTCTTAAAAGATCGTAGTATCGCACCCAAGATATGCTTCGATTTTGCAAACTTGAAAAGAGGTGGAAATACCTTGATTTTTACCAGTTCCTTTATTTACTTTTATAAAAAAATTGATTATGAATGATTTAAAAAACAAAGTAGCTTATATCACTGGCGGTTCTAAAGGCATTGGTTACGGAGTGGCCGAACGCTTGCTAAAGGCGGGTATGATGGTGGCTATTAGCGGACGGACCCTTAAATCGGTTGAGAGTGCAGCTCGACAATTAGGACCTGAGAGTGAAGTACTAGCCATTGTCTCCGATGTTTCAAAAAGTGATGATGAGCATGATGCCGTCGCTAAAATTCTTGGAAAATGGGGGCGATTGGATGTAGTGCTTGCCAACGCCGGTGTTGGTCATTTTGCACCGATCGACCAATTGACTGAAGAGGCATGGCATGAGATGATCGACACGAATCTAAACGGAGTATTTCATACCCTTAAGGCTTGTGTTGAACCCTTGAAGATATCCAAGGGCTATTATATTACCTTGGCAAGTTTAGCGGGTACTAACTTTTTTGCCGGTGGGGCGGGCTACAATGCTACGAAATTCGGAGTGGTAGGGTTTACCCAAGCCGCCATGCTCGATTTGCGCAAATATGACATTAAGGTCTCGACCATAATGCCGGGCTCGGTAGCTTCCCATTTTGGAGGGCATGAACCAAGTGCCTCGGATGCTTGGAAAATACAACCTGAGGATATTGGGGAATTGGTTTTAGACCTGTTGAACATGCATCCACGTACCTTGCCTAGTAAGATCGAAGTGCGACCATCGAGGCCCGACCAAAAATAGGATTATACCAATTTTTCTGTAAAGGGGATATTGGGATTACCAATTTCAGCTATTAAGCCATTCAGTATTAAACTGAATTGTTTTAAAACAGCTGAATCTATTGTGTGGTCTTTGTTGCGGCCCCCATTTTGGTCTTTAATTGCAAATCTTAAATATCCAGACTCTAAATTTTTGAAGGTGATGATGCCTGCTTCTGCCTTGTCATATTCGCTTGAATTTTGGTACAGGAGTGCATAACAAAGCAGTTGGAAGGCTTTACTATAATCGTACTCCGTACTAAGGGTGTTCCAGTCTGAAATCAATACGTTTTTAGATTCTACTTTCCCGGTTTTGTAGTCAATGATTCTCAGTGCGCCGTCTTTATTGTCGATGCGGTCTATTTTTCCTTTGAGGAAGACCGGATAATCTAGATCAGGTAGGTCAAGTTGTACCTTTAATTTTTCTTCCAACCCTATTATTTTAATTTGATGGCCTTCGGTACCGGCCACTTCCAGATCGATAAAATTTTCAAGGTACCGTACCATCACATTCAAAGCGATTAAATTCTTCCCTTTTAGAAGATTGCCTTCTTGATAATATTTTGCATAATGATGGTTGATCAGACCCCGTATCTTGGGCTTCATCGCCGTTAAATTTTCAACTGTAAGATATTCATTTATCAAAGGGGTATAGAGATCTTCTAAGGCATCATGTACAATGGTGCCAAAGGTATTTGCCGCCAAATTTTCTTCGACTTCTACGGTTTCATCGATTCCCAGCAAATGTATCTTGTAAAAATCAAGAGGATTTCGAATATAGGTACTCAGGGAGGAAGGTGAAAAACCACGTGCGGCGTGCTCCTTTATCAGCGTTAATAATAAGGGGTCTTTCGCAATAACCTGCAAACCCTTTCTTGTTGGAAGAATGGTAGGAGTTGCAATGATTTCGGTTATATCGGGTGTTTTCGTCCGATCAGTTAGCAATTGTGTAAGCAATCTACTTTTTTCACCACCTTCCAATACATCGGGTTCTGTATTGTACAGAAGATAGATGTTTTTTGCCCGTTGAAGAAGTCGGTAAAAATGGTAGGTATAAACGGCATCTTTCTCTTTGTAAGTGGGAAGTGCATAGTGTATTTTTAAATCGAAGGGAAGAAAGGAGTTATTTGATTTTCCCGAAGGTAGGATTCCCTCATTGACCGAAGTAATAATAACGGTCTCAAAATCGAGGTTTCGGCTTTCGAGCATCCCCATTATCTGCAATCCTTCTAATGGGTCTCCTTGAAAGTCTAATTTCTCGGTACCCATTAATTCCCGATAAAGACTTCGTAGTGATTTTAAATCTGTAATGAAATCAGTGGTTTTGAGCAAGTCAAGGATTTGATTGAACAGGTTATGAAAACGATATAAATATTCCAATTCCAAGGCATCCCTTGAGTGATTTAGAACATCCCTTAGCCGTTCAATGATAACTAGGCACCTTTTCACAATAGCTAAGGGGCTAGCGTTGCCCCTAAAAAACAACAAATCGAGATTGGGAGGCGTTTCGGAAAGTAGGGTTTTTAATTTTTCAGGGCCCAGATACGTTAGGTTTTTTTCTTTAATAATCGCAGTGATTTTATCTGCAGCGTTGTTCGTTTTGTAGGTCAATAGCCTATGTATCGAAGGATGCGCCAGAAACTCAATAATATTTTGGTGGTACCAACCTTGTGGGTCTATGTTCAGATAAAGCTCCATAAACTGCTCGAACATGCCCGCCAACAGGGTGTTTTTCAAGGGATAGCCCATGGTAATATTTACTGCCTCGATTTCGGAAGGGATTGCGTTCAAAATTGGATTTAACAAGGCTTCATCGCCAAGTACCAAGGCACTGTTTTTAAGCGTATCAGGCCTATTTTTTTTTATTTCTTTTAATAAGCTACCTACGTATTTCGCCTGTGAAATATATTTGGGGACACCGATTATCAGGATTTTTTTTTGGGTTGCATAGTGTTCGCTTATACCTTTTAAGGGATTATTTTTAAAAAAAGGCCATTGCTTCTTATATTTTCTTATAAAATATCCGGCATCATGAACTGGATCTTCCAAGAATTCGGCGTCCAAGTCCCAATGGATCTCTCCTCTGCCTGAGGTTAGCATTTGTTGAATGATTTTACTTTCGGCTGTATTTAAGGCATTAAAGCCGATAAATAAGTGGCTTTTTTGATTTTGCCCTAGGTAGTTGTCCAAATTCTCCCATGCTTTTCTATAGACGAGTCCTTGATAGCCAATCCCTTGGGCTAAAAGTGATGTATTAAAGTCATAATATAGATTCTTAAGGCCTTTCCAGAAGTTGAGGTAATTCTCCATCATGGGAGTCTTTTTGGCCTCCACCGACCAAATTGAGACTTCCTGAATAGACGATAAATTCGAAAAAATCGCAGTGGGATCTATGAGATGACGGTCAATTTCATTAAAATCCTGTAGAAGGGTTTGACCCCATTTTGAATAGGCGTAAAAATTGTCTTTTTCACCCTGGTTGGTTTTAAGATAGGTGCTATATAATTCGAATAGTAATTGTGTATTCGAGGCATAACGAATTCCGGAGAGTGTTTCGATAAAACCTTCAATACTATAGATTTCTGGAGCAAAAAGGGTTCTATTGGTTGCTTGGGCAATGGCTTTTTTCAAAAAATGACCACTCCGTTTACTGGGTAGTACAAATACAATATCTTCGATACTTTGATGATATTCCAGAACATCCGCTACGACTCCTTCTATAAAACTTTGCATACTTAAAAGTAACCTATATACTAGAATCTTAAAGGTTCTTCCTTACAAAACCAGCAAAAAAAATGCCGTCCCGAAAATTCGGGACGGCATTTTTAGTATAATGAAGTGTGAGAGCTCCTTATTTTATTAAGTTGATCTCAACCCTTCTGTTTTCAGCTCTTCCTTTAGAGGTGTTATTGGTAGCAATTGGTTTTGCTTCACCAAATCCTATAGCGGTCAACCTAGCGGCTGGTACACCTTCCTTAATTAGGAAGTCCCTTACCGAGTTGGCTCGTTTTTCAGATAATTCTTGGTTCAATTTGTCGCTACCTACACTATCGGTATGTCCTTCTACTGTAAATTTAGCAGTTGGATACTCATTCAATATTCTGATGATGTCAACAAATACGCCAGTTGAAGCAGGCTTAAGAGTGGCTTTACCTGTATCGAACAAAATAGTCCTTGCATAGTCGTTCAATTGTTTTTGAACTTCAACAGTAACTTCAGGACATCCTTTGTTAGCAACGGTTCCAGGAACATCTGGACATTGATCATCTTTATCCAATACGCCGTCACCGTCAGCATCTGGCCATGGGCAACCTTTGTTGGCAGCTGGACCGGCTTCATTAGGACAAGCATCATCTTTATCAGCAACACCGTCACCGTCAGCATCTGGACAACCAGCTAGGGCTGCAAGACCAGCTTCATTAGGACATGCATCATCTTTATCGGCAACACCGTCACCGTCAGCATCTGGACAACCATTCATTTCTTTAGAACCAGCTTCATTAGGACATGCATCCTTGCTATCTTCAATGCCATCGCCATCAGAATCAGGACAACCATTGAAAGCAGCCAAACCAGCAACTTCAGGACAAGCATCGTCTTTGTCGTAGATACCATCACCATCGGTATCAGTACCGCCAAATTTAACGGCGATACCAGCCATGTGTTGCCAATGTTTTGGTAAATAATCTTCGAAAGCGTGTTTGTAAGCGGTTTGAACGGTTAGACCAACATTCTCAGTAAACCAGAAGTTGATACCGATACCACCGTTAACAGTTCCAGCACCGATTTCATCTACCCAGGTATAACCACCACCGATTTCGATAAAAGGATCAATAACAGTTTCCTTTAGGAAATTGTATTTAATAGTACCATCGATTCCATAGTATGAAAAATCGTCGACCGCAGTATCACCGAACTTACTAATTTTGTTCAAGGAACCTCTAGCTCCAACGGAAAATCCACTACCAACTGACTTTGATAGACCAACATAAGAAATAGATGGAAGAATGTTCCAGTGGTCATTTGCATTGAAGAACTCATTACCAAAAGAACTTACATCACCTGTTGGATATACGTCTATGGCGTTTACCCCAAAGCTTACTTGCCAAGGGTTATTCTCGTCTTGCGCTTGTATGTTGTTAAAACCTACAACCAGTAGGGCAACAACCAATAATTTGCTAAGATGTTTCATGTTCAAATTTTTAAGTTTAAGTGTTTATTAGCTGCAAATGTAAGTTGTTAAATATTATTAACAAAATCAATTTCCTATTTTTTTTAACGCTTTTAATAGAAGAAATAAGGCATTTAAACGATTTTAAGGTGCTTTCCTATTTCAATAAACGCCTGAATGGCCTTGTCTAAATGTTCGATTTTATGCGCTGCGGATAGCTGCACACGTATTCTTGCCATGTTTTTAGGCACTACAGGGTAGAAAAATCCTATGACATAGATGCCTTTTTGCAGCAACAAATCTGCCATTTGTTGGGCAAGTTTCGCATCATAGAGCATTACCGGGACTATTGCCGAATCGCCATCAATGATGTCAAAGCCTGCTTTTTTCATGCCTTCCTTAAAATATTCGGTATTTTTTTGCAGTTTGTCGCGCAATGTAGTATCGGTTGCAAGCATTTCAAAAACTTTGATTGAAGCGCCAACGATTGCCGGGGCCAAGGAGTTTGAAAATAAATAGGGCCTAGAACGTTGCCGTAGCATTTCTATGATTTCTTTTTTCCCCGTGGTATAGCCACCCATAGCCCCACCCAAAGCTTTCCCGAGCGTTCCGGTAATAATATCGATTCTGCCCATAACCCCTTTTTCTTCCGGAGTCCCTCTCCCTGTTTTACCAATAAAACCTGCCGCATGGCACTCATCAACCATTACCATGGCGTCGTATCGATCTGCCAATTCACAGATGTGATCCAAAGGGGCCACGAGGCCATCCATCGAAAAAACGCCATCGGTGACGATTATCTTGAATCGCGCCTTATCTGCAGTTGCTTGTTGTAGTTGATTTTCGAGGTCGGCCATATCACTATTTGCATAGCGATATCTTTTTGCTTTGCACAAACGAACCCCATCTATTATCGAGGCATGGTTTAGTGCATCTGATATAATGGCATCCTCCGAAGATAATAAGGGCTCAAAAACACCCCCATTTGCATCGAATGCAGCTGCGTATAAGATGGTATCCTCGGTGCCGTAAAAATCGGATATTTTTTGTTCCAGTATTTTATGTATGTCCTGGGTGCCGCATATAAAGCGAACCGATGACATTCCGAAGCCATGGGTATCAAGGGTGTCTTTTGCCGCTTGTACGACTTCTGGATGGGAAGAGAGGCCTAGATAATTGTTGGCGCAAAAATTTATTACTTCCTCACCCGTTGAAATTTTGATTGCCGCATCTTGTGGCGAAATAATAATCCGTTCTTTTTTAAATAGGCCCTCTGATTCGATGGAGGCCAATTCTTTTTCTAAGTGGTCCTTAATTTTTCCGTACATATTCGTGGCTAAATAAATTGTGGTTGTATTGATTCGTTTATATAGACAATTATTTTATTTTCGACCTGGTATCCCATAGTTTCAAGACTCTCTGCATAATTTTTAAGCTGATCGCGATAGGCCGCTTTCTCCTGACCGGTTTTATAGTCGATCAATGTCGCACGATTATTCCTTAATATAATTCGATCAGGGCGAATGATGGATCCATCTTCCGTAATGATATCCCTTTCGTTCAAGACTTCATTGCCTTGGGCGAAATAAGGTCTTAATGCATCGTGATCGACGATTTGTCTGATCTTTACTTCGAGGTCATATATTTCCGATTGTGCAAGATCTCCATTTTGATGTAAAGTAGCAAGGGCGTCGCCGATATCTTTTTCACTTTTTATAAGGCCCATAATATGGTGTATGAGATTGCCGCGAGTACGAGCATCCTGTACCTCGGTATCCCATAACAATCCTGATTTGGTTAAAATCCTAAAACTTGCCCGTTCCTTAAAGGAATATGGAAACTTGATATTTTCATGGTGCCTACATGGTTCATTTTTCTCGGATTCTGCCAAGTTTCCAAAGGAATAGCATAATTGCTGCCCATTCCAGCGCATCTTCTCCTGAAGATAATGGATGAACAGTCCAGAATAGCGATCGGTCTTCGGTTCCCCTTTTGTAGTCAGGTCTTTCTCGGTAATTATGAAGACCGCGTTGATGGCACGCGTTAAGGCAACATATAGAACATTAAATGCATCCAATTCTAATTTATGCTGCTCTTGATTATAGATGTCGGCTGCAACAGTGCTGTATTCCAGGACCTCTTTTCTCTTGCTAATCAAAAGTTCCTCAAACCCATGAAAGTCCTGCTTTTCTACCGGCAACCACAATTTGGGGTCTATTTCCTTATGTAAAGGCGTATTTGCAAAGGGAAAAATCACAACTGGAAATTCGAGGCCTTTGGCCTTATGCACCGACATGATTTGGAGTGCCTCCATGTTTTCTGGGGCCGCGATGCCCAATCGGTCATTTTTCTTTTCCCAATAGGTCAAAAATGTCTGAATACCGGTCCCAAACCGTCTTTCAACTTCAAAAACCACCTCCATAAAATATAGGATATGGGAATCTGAATCGGGGACGAGCTGAAACTGTCTTATCGCATATTCAAGCCCGTCATATACAGAAACCTTGCTCAAGTAATCAAGGTCAAAACCATATTCTGAATTCAAGTAACTTGCCAAAGAAGAAAGCCGCTTTTGAATAAATGCATGCTTGTTTTCTTTCTCTGACGCCAAAAAAGCAAGTAGGTTAAATTTAGTTTCCTGGTCACTGGGCTGTGTTGTCAGGCGTATCAAATTAACTAAAAAGTCGACTTTCGGGCTTGACTTGATTAGTAGTGAATCTGGCGATATTACGGGAATTCCCTGTTGTGTAAGAAAATCCGCTAAAAGAATACCATTTTTATTGTCCCTTACCAAGAGTGCGATGTCCCTTAGGGTATAGTTCTTTTCAAGTGCAAATTCAATGGTTTTTTGTACTTCCCTGCAATACAGTTCATCGAGTTTCTGGTCATCATCGACCTCGATAAAATTAAGTTGTACCAACCCACCTGTTTGAGAAGTATGTTCCTGTTGATTGCCCTCCTTGAACAAATATTGGTATACGTCTGCGTTTAGAAAAGGTGCGGTCACCGAAAAAAAGGCGTTGTTGAAATTGACGATTTCTTGTTTGCTACGATAGTTGCGGGGTAGATTTTTTATTATGGGTGTTTTAACAAAGGGATTATGGCGCTCATTAACAAGGCTTAATAATTGCTCTGCTCTGCCGCCACGCCACCGGTAGATTGCTTGTTTTGCATCACCTACCAAAAAAACAGAGCCCAAATTGCCTTGATCATCCAGGCTTTCTAACGCATTGCTTATAAGGGGGATTAGATTGTTCCATTGCATGACCGAAGTATCCTGAAATTCGTCAATGAAATAATGACGATATTTTTCGCCCAATCGTTCATAGATAAAAGGAGCAGGTTGCTCTTTGATCTCATTCGATATGATGACATTAAAATCTGAAATTGAAATTTGATCGCGCTTTGCAAGCAGGGTCCTTATCTCTTGCTGTATGGCATTGAGTACGGTCAGCGGGACGACGTTGCTATAGGCGTTTTTAAGTAATGACAAATGCATATACAGTGTGCGTATTGTATTAAAAAGCACTATGAACCTTGGCGTGAGCGCATCAATCGTCGACTTTATATCAGCGGGGCAGTTTTTAATGTATAGTGGGGAATTTTCAAAATCGTTTTTCCAGCCCGCAACGAAATTGATCGTTGGTTTTTGCGACTTTAGAAGCACCATGAACTCGGGAAATTGCTTCTTATAAAAATCTCCAAATTCCAGTCCACTCTCTGAAATGAGCTCCAAAACTTCCGTAGCATCGTCAATTATGGCTTTCTCAGCTGATAAAATGCCTTTTCGCAGTACTTTTTTAAGTCCCAAGAAATCGGACAGGGGTCTGTTTTGAAGTTTTTTTAGATGGGGCGACTGATTTTCATTGAATAGGAGCTTGCCAAATTTATTCAAATCATAACCAATGTCCCAACTCTTGTTATCGTCGATTTTTTCAAGCGCAAAATCAATGAGCACCTTAGTCAGTTCGGCATCGGTCCCGGCTCTGTCGATTAACAAATCTACCGCTTCCGACAATAAAAGATCATTATCTAACAACACCTCAAAATTTTGGGGTAACTTAAGATCATGGGCAAACGTCCGAATCAACCGATGCGTAAATTTATCGATGGTAGAGATGTCGAAAAAAGAATAATTGTGGAGTATTTCCTTTAAGGCGGATCGCGCCCGTTGTTGCAGGCTAAAAGCATCAATTTGGAGTTCCAAGGAAAGTTCAGTGAACATTCCTAATGATTTTTTCGGGATTTCTAGAAGACCAAAATCGTGCAAGCTATCTAGGATGCGGTGCTTCATTTCGTTCACCGCCTTGTTGGTGAACGTTATGGCTAAAATCTGCCGGTAGCCTTTGGGTTGGGTAAGTATTATTGCAAGATATTCCTTGGCCAACGTATACGTCTTGCCGGAACCAGCAGAAGCATTATAAATTTTAAAAGAAGCGTCTTGCACCTGATTTTAGTTGCAAAATACGCAATCTTCGACAGTTCTTAACATATTATTAATGGAATGTAATTGTTAAAAAACGTAAATTTGGAATTAATGATTATTTAACTTAAAAAAATAAAATTATGGCTTTTGAATTACCAAAATTACTCTATGCCTATGACGCATTGGAACCATATATTGATGCTAGAACTATGGAAATACATTATACAAAGCATCATAACGGCTACACTACCAATTTAAACAATGCCATCAAAGGCACCGAACTAGAAAATAAGTCTATTTTAGATATTCTTAAGAATTTAGACATGTCAAATACGGCAGTTCGAAATAATGGAGGCGGATTTTATAATCATTCACTTTTTTGGACGATAATGTCTGCAAAAGGTGGTGGAAAACCCTCCGGCGAATTAGCAAAGGCCATTGACGATGCCTTTGGGTCTTTTGATGCTTTCAAAGAAAAATTCAGCAGTGCGGCCGGAACGCGATTTGGATCAGGATGGGCTTGGTTATGCGTCCACAAGGGAGGCAAGGTAGAGATATGCTCTACCCCAAACCAGGATAATCCGTTAATGCCAAATACAGGCTGTGGTGGTTTTCCAATATTGGGAATCGATGTTTGGGAACATGCTTATTATCTAAATTATCAGAATAGAAGGCCCGACTATGTTGGAGCTTTTTATAATATCATCAATTGGGATAAAGTTGCCGAACTTTATAAGAAGAACAAATAGGGATCACAACTATTACATCTAATAGAACCTTTCATTTTCAATGAAAGGTTTTTTTTTGGCCTTTTTACCAAATAGAAAAGGGCGGAGAAGTCTCCGCCCTTTTCGTCCCAAATCTTACCATAAACTTAACCTACTTATGCTATGGCGGTACTAAATTACTGGTATTGTGACAAATAAAAAAGAAATTTTAAGAAATATTAGTATAATTTTCTTTAGGAAATGCCCTCGATCCTAGTTTAAAAGTCGAGGAGAAGCTGTTAATCAATTGGATATCAGCAATAAAAAAGGCGGAGCATCGCCCCGCCTTTTTTCCCCAAATCTTACCCTGAACTTAACCTACTTATGCTATGGTCCTCCAAATGTAATCGAACGGTTTACCCATTGAAAATCTTTTAGATGAAGTTCCATATACATGGTCAAAATGCTTCTTTTAATAAGAACATGCTCAAGTAAGGTACCAGAGTCGAATTGAAAGGCCCCCTTGATTATTCTATAATTGCCATAAAGAGGTCTGGGAAAAAGATTGTAGGGTTGGTCTTGTTTCGAAAATGATTGCCAAAACCTCGAATTTTCGATTTTAGAACGACCGTGTGCCAAGAAGCGAACTACCTAATTTTTTGAAATTAAAAAGGCGGAGCATTGCCCCGCCTTTTTCCCCAAATCTTACCATGAACTTAACCTACTTATGCTATGGTCCTCCAAAAATATAGCTTTAAAGTGCCTGTAGAAAACATCCCGGATGAATTTCCATTTTATCGGGTGAAGCGTATTTTTTAACGTGAGTCAGTTGGGTATTTCGTTAAAATGGACTAACGACAAGCGAGGTAACAATATCGGAAATCCCAAAACATCATGTGAACCTTTAAGAAATACGATACAAAAAAAGTATTAAAATAAAAAAGGTGGAGAAGTCTCCACCTTTTTTGCCCCAAATCTTACCATGAACTTAACCTACTTATGCTATGGCAGACCTAATATAGGGGAGTGGCCCACCAAATGGCACTAAATACCGACGAAAGTAGATTATTATCGATGAAATGCACTTTTTTGTGCATTTCATCGATACTACGAGCTAATAAGCTCTTTGATTTTTCCCTTCGTAAAAATTAATAAATGCCCGATTTACGACCCTATTTCCGCCTGGGGTTGGATAATTACCTGTGAAATACCAATCCCCCAAATTCTTAGGACAGGCAGTATGTAGGCTTTCTACGGTTTGATAAATAATCTGAACTTCGGCCTTAATATCAGGCGGACTTAATAATTCCCCGATTTTTAGTGAAATTTCGAGATCGCTGAAAGGGGCATAGAACTCCTTTACATAATTAACGACCTCCGAGTCTTTCGTACTTACCTGTTCAAGACATTTTTCGTAAATCGCATCAACAAGGTGCATCGTATTTCTTTCACGATGCAGATCTAAGGCTGCCTTAAAAGCAATAAAATCCTCTAATTTGGCCATGTCTATGCCATAACAATCGGGATATCTGATTTGTGGTGCCGAGGAAACAACGATTATTTTTTTAGGTGATAACCGATCCAACATTCGGAGAATACTTTTTTTCAACGTTGTGCCCCGTACAATACTGTCATCAATGATGACTAGGTTATCACTAGGTCCAACAGAGCCATATGAGATATCATATACATGTGCGACTAAATCATCGCGACTACTGTCCTGGGTAATAAAGGTCCTTAGTTTGGCATCTTTGATCGCTACTTTTTCGATGCGGGGCCGAATGTCCAAGATTTCATGTAACTCTTCCCGGCTAATATTCGAACCTATTGCCAAGATTTGCTCCTCCTTTTTTTTGTTAAGATAGTTTTGGGCTTGTTTCACCATTCCAAAAAAGGAAGTTTCGGCCGTATTCGGGATGTATGAAAACACCGTATTCTTGATATCGTGATTGATGGCCTCTAATATCTGTGGAAATAATAATTTTCCCAATTCTTTTCGTTCCTGATAGATTTCCTTATCGCTTCCTCGGGAAAAATAGATGCGTTCGAATGAACACGCCTTGCGTTCAGTCGGGGTTAATATTTCCTTAATCGATACATTTCCATTTTTCTTGATAATGATAGCATGTCCTGGATCAAGTTCATGCACTTCCTCGAACTTCACATTGAACACGGTTTGTATAGCAGGTCGTTCTGAGGCGATGACTACCACTTCATCATCCTGATAATAATAGGCAGGGCGTATCCCTGCGGGATCACGTAAAACAAAAGCATCACCATGTCCCAATAATCCGGCCATGGCATAACCCCCGTCAAAGTTTTTGGCCGCTCTTCTCAAAATTTTGGAAACCTTCAAGCGTTCGGCTATTAAGGGGGAAGCCTGTTGTTTATTATAGCCTTCCTTTTTGATCTGCTTGTAGAGCTTGGCCACGGCATCGTCTAGGAAGTGGCCAATTTTTTCCATTACCGTAACCGTATCGGCCATTTCTTTGGGATGCTGACCCAATTGCACCAAGTTGTCGAAAAGTTCATGAACATTGGTCATGTTAAAATTCCCGGCCACGATCAAGTTTCGATGCATCCAATTATTCTGCCTTAAAAAAGGATGTACATTTTCAATACTGTTCTTGCCGAATGTGCCATAACGCACATGACCTAATATAAGTTCTCCGATATAGGGTATGTTCCTTTTCTGCCAGGCAACATTGTCAATTTGTTCGGGATGCTCTTTGAAGGCCAGGTTTATGCGGTCATTTATCTGGTCAAAAATATCTTGAATAGGCTGCTGGGCAATCGATCGTACCCGACTCATGTAACGTTCCCCGGCCGCGACGTCTAATTTAATACTTGCAAAACCCGCACCATCCTGTCCCCGGTTGTGCTGTTTTTCCATCATGAGGTACATTTTATTGACTCCATAAAAAGCCGTACCATATTTTTCCTTATAATACTCTAAGGGTTTTAACAATCGTATTACCGAAATACCGCATTCATGCTTAATAGCGTCACTCATTCGTAGCAATATTAAAAAAGCCCTGAAGATTCAGGGCGTGTATTTATTGTAATTCAATATCAAATTGTGTCAAGGCCTTGAACTGGTGCAGCCTTTTGTTGACCTCGACCCGTTCAAGATCCTGCATACGTTCTGTTCCAAATCGTTCAACACAGAATGAAGCCAAATTCGATCCTTGTATCACCGCATTCTTCAGGTTATTGAAAGACATATTTCCAGTAGCAGCAAGATAGCCGGCGAATCCGCCCGCAAAGGTATCTCCAGCTCCAGTTGGATCAAAAACTTCTTCCAAAGGTAATGCCGGGGCAAAGAAAATGTGCTGTTTGTGGAATAACAGTGCCCCATGTTCCCCCTTTTTTATTACCACGAACTTGGGCCCCATATCCTGAATTTTTTGGGCTGCCTTTACCAAAGAATATTCATGGGTCAATTGCCGGGCTTCGGCGTCATTGACAGTAAGTATATCGACCTTTTTGATAACGTTCTTAAGTTCTTCCAGCGCATTGTCCATCCAGAAATTCATGGTATCCAATATGATGCACATGGGCCGTTTTTGCATTTGCTCGATGACGCCCATCTGGACATTCGGATGCAGATTGCCTAACATTACCACATCGGCATCTTTAAAATCTTCAGGAACCTTTGGGTCGAAATCGGCCAGGGTGTTCAATTCGGTTATCAACGTATCTCGTGTATTCAAGTCGTTGTGGTATTTGCCACTCCAAAAAAAGGTTTTACCCCCCTTGACGATCTCGAGGCTGGTGATGTCAATTTCCTTATCAGATAATAGTTTCAGGTATTCTTTGGGCATATCATCCCCAACAATGGAGACAATGGCAGATTCTACGTCGAATTGAGAAGCGGCCAGACCGATAAATGTTGCTGCGCCTCCTAAAATTTTATCTGTTTTCCCAAACGGTGTTTCTATGGCATCGAAGGCCACTGTGCCTACGATTAAAAGTTTGCCCATTTATTTTAAAATTTTGGTGCAAAGATAGGGTTTTGAAATGCGATTTACGAGTCTGATCCAAATCAAATTAGCAAAAATGAGGAAGATTTTTATTTTAAGTTTCAAAAGGGATATATACGTAGCTATTTCCGCCCAAAATCGGCCGGTATCTCACCCCAGGCCTTGGTCTCCCATTTTACGATCGGGGTATGGTACGAATTCGTCTTTAACCATTCAACTGCCCGGCGGACCAGGTCAAAAAGCACCTTGTTCTTGGCAGACTCCACGAGCTTGGTGTTACAACTCTTTTTGCGTACCCAACTAATTGCCGTTCGTGAATCTGTATAAATAATGCGGTCACTGTTCTTCTGCTTTAAAAAGGCTAGCCCGTGAACGATGGCCAAGAATTCACCGATATTATTGGTGCCTTCCGGAAACGGCCCTTGCCTGAATAATCGTTTGCCCGTTTTCGTATCGACTCCCTGGTATTCCATTACCCCCGGGTTGCCACTCGAGGCCGCATCGACCGAAATAGAATGGTAATTGGGACTCCCGATCTTTAATAACTGTTCCGGGCTCAGCGATGTTTCTCCTTTCTTGGTTCCTTTATATTCTTCGTAATTACCGTTAAAGGCTTTTTTAGCGGTTTCAAAGGTCGCAAATGCTTTATATTGTGCCCCCTTATACCCTGTTATAGCGGCTTTGCAATCGTCCCAGGTGGTATAGATGCCAGGGCGTTTCCCCTTCCAGACCGTATAGAATTTTTCATTTTTGGCCATTATATTTCCAACAGTTTTGCGATGGCTATTGGATAATGTGTGTATTCGAGTTCATGCACTTTTGTGGCAATGGTTTCCGTGGAGTCGGAAGATAGAATAGCAGTTTTCACCTGCAAAATAATAGCCCCCTCATCATAGTTTTCATTTACATAATGAATGGTTATCCCGGTTTCAGCGTCCCTATTATCTTTTACTGCCTCATGCACTTTCATACCATACATGCCTTTTCCGCCATATTTGGGTAAAAGCGCAGGATGTATGTTAACTATTTTATTTGGAAATTTTTGAATGATGGTTTCCGGTATTTTCCACAAGAAACCAGCCAATACGATTAGATCGGGATCAAGGCCTAACAAAATGTCAAGGACGCAGTCGGAGGTTGAAAATGAGGATCTATTGAAATATAAGGCGCTTACGTTCAGTTTATCACATCGTTCTAAAACGGGTGCATCCTTTCTATTACTAAGAACACAGACAATGGTAGCGTTCGGTTTATTTTGAAAATAATGAACAATATTTTCAACATTTGAACCAGAACCTGAGGCAAATAGTACAATTCTTTTGGCTTTCAATAGCAAACGTTTTATATAGGAAGGATGCACCCGTGAATTTCAATTCCTCGTGGAAAATGTGCATTCAAAAATAAGAAAACAACGCGGCAACACCGCAATTTCGATTCACTTTTCCTGGTAATCTACGTACGCTCTTTTACTTTAAGAACGTAGAATAATTTTAGGCTAAATTAGCACACTTGAATTTAAATTTCTTAAATTACAAGACATTTTAACTACAAATAGTGTTATTCAACCAAAGTTTTTTATTTTTGCCAACAATTTAAATATTTAAAACCAATATTATTATGTCAGACATTGCATCAAGAGTTAAAGCTATCATTGTTGATAAATTAGGAGTTGACGAAAACGAAGTGGTATCAGAAGCTAGCTTTACCAACGACTTAGGGGCAGATTCATTGGATACTGTTGAATTGATCATGGAATTCGAAAAAGAATTCGACATTCAAATCCCTGACGATCAGGCTGAAAACATCGCAACAGTTGGCCAAGCCATTAGTTATATAGAAGGAGCGAAGTAATTTGATGATTTCTTGAACGAGATTCAAAATTATCCATGTGGTAAACCTGCTGCATGGATAATTTTTTTTAATTTACACTTGACTTAAAGACTAAAAATAAGTTCAATGCAATTAAAGCGTGTTGTGGTAACTGGATTAGGAGCTTTAACTCCCATAGGCAATAATATTGAGGAATATTGGAAAGGCTTGATCAGTGGTAAAAGCGGATCTGCACCTGTTACCTATTACGATACCGAAAAGTTCAAGGTAAAATTTGCCTGCGAACTCAAAAATTATAATCCGGAAGACTATTTTGATAGAAAAGAAGCCCGGAAATTAGATCGTTTTGCACAATATGCACTCATTTCTTCCGATGAGGCGATCCTTGATTCAAAATTGGATCTTGAAAAAATCGATAAATTTCGGGTAGGCGTTATCTGGGGTGCTGGGATTGGAGGTCTCGAGACTTTTCAAAATGAAGTCATGGATTTTGCCAAAGGCGATGGAACACCACGCTTCAACCCTTTCTTTATCCCAAAAATGATTGCCGATATCGCCCCCGGGAACATCTCGATCAAACATGGTTTTATGGGGCCTAATTATACGACCGTTTCGGCCTGTGCTTCTGCGGCGAATGCTATGATCGATGCCTTGAACTATATTCGTTTGGGGTATTGCGACGTAATCGTGACAGGAGGTAGTGAGGCCGCCGTGACCATCGCAGGTATGGGCGGTTTCGGAGCTATGCATGCCTTGTCCACTAGAAATGACAGTCCCGAGACCGCTTCGAGGCCCTTTGATGCAACACGTGACGGATTTGTTCTTGGGGAAGGTGCTGGGGCCTTGATCTTAGAAGAATATGAACACGCAAAGGCCCGGGGAGCAAAAATTTATGCCGAAGTTGCCGGAGGGGGGTTATCTAGCGATGCCTACCATATGACGGCGCCGCACCCTGATGGTATCGGAGTCGTGCGGGTCATGCAGAATTGCCTTAAAGATGCAGGCCTAAAGCCTGAAGATGTTGACGCAATCAACACCCACGGCACCTCAACTCCATTAGGGGATGTTGCCGAGCTTAAGGCTATTTCGGAAGTTTTTGGCGCCCATGCCCCCAATATCAATATCAATTCGACAAAATCGATGACAGGACATTTACTTGGTGCCGCGGGTGCCATTGAAGCGATTGCCTCTATTTTGGCCATGGAACACGGCATCGTTCCGCCTACAATAAATCATACGACCGTCGATGAAAATATTGACCCAAAGTTGAATCTTACACTTAATACCCCTCAAAAGCGGACCGTAAATGTGGCCCTTAGCAATACTTTTGGATTTGGAGGGCACAATGCCTGTGTGGTATTCAAAAAAATAAGTTAAACAAGCAATGAATTTCCCATCCAATTTATTCAATTCCCATCCTAAAGAGGATGGGGATTTTTTTTTGGGAGTTACGGGAATCCTCGGGTTTAAGCCTAAAAATCTATCTTTTTATAAAAAGGCGTTTTTACATCGTTCCGCGAATAAAAAGGACGGTGATGGTAATCCGATGAATTATGAACGTCTTGAATTTTTAGGCGATTCAATGTTGGGGACCATCATCTCAAGACATATTTATGATGTCGTTCCCCATGGCGATGAAGGATATTTGACCAAAATGCGATCAAAAATTGTGAGTAGGGAACACTTGAACGAACTCGGAAAAGATTTGAACTTGATCCAATTTGTAGAAAGTAGGATCCAGAAGTCACATTTTGGCGATAATATTCATGGAAATGTGTTCGAAGCTTTGATCGGAGCAATTTATTTGGACCGAGGGTATAAATATTGTGAAAAATTCATCAAATCTAGGGTCATTGATCCGTATGTCGATATCGAGCAGTTGGAAGGAAGGGTGATAAGTTACAAAAGTTTGGTAATCGAGTGGTGCCAAAAACAGAAAAAGACCTTTCACTATGATGTCTACGAAGATACAGGGAACGATGCATTAAAACACTTTGCCGTAAAATTGGCCATTTCTGGGAATGTTGTAGCTAAGGCGCGCGCTACTTCTAAAAAGAAAGCGGAGGAAAGAGCATCAAAACGGGCCTATTTTGCATTGCAGGATAAAATGGACAAACCCTAAGGGCTCCTTGGGGACCTTGAAATCGATTTCGTATAGAAGGCTCTTTGAAACCTTTGGTTGCAGTAGGCATTGTTCGCTATATGTCCTATATTTACGTTTTTGAGGGTCTATGGTAGCAGTTCACAAGATCACTGGGGATTTTTATGAAGATACCTTTCGCTTGATAGCGCTTCACAGTAGTTTGGAAGATTACGCCATGGGATATGCCATAAACCGATGTTTAAAATCGAATTTTAAGCGTGCCCAAAACGATTTAGACCTCTCAGAACTAGGGTTTTTCCCTTATTTTGAATGGAAGGACGAAATCAACGATAGGTTTTGGACACTCATAGTAAACTGTAGCATAAACGAGGTGCGTTATAAGGGCATCGATCTTTTTAAGGATGAGCCTTCATACACTTCGTATTATTTAGTACCCGAGTATAAGGAGGCCGATTATTTTTTGAAAATCGAAGCAGATGAAACCCTGAAAACCCAAACAATCATAAAGTCTTTATTTGAGATTCCAAAAGTAATGACTGCGTATGAATTACAGGTGGATAAATTGAAATCTAAGAACAATTTAATATTTTAAATGAATGCCCAATAATAAGAAGACCAAAATAGTAGCGACCTTAGGCCCAGCGACAAGTACTAAGGAAGTATTAAGGAATATGATAATTGCCGGGGTCGATGTCTTTCGAATAAATTTTTCCCATGCCGATTACGACGATGTTGCCGATCGTATTAAAATGATACGTGAGCTTAATGACGAACTAGAAACAAGTATTTCAATTCTTGCTGATTTACAAGGACCTAAACTCAGGGTAGGGGTAATGGCAGGCGAAGTTGTAGTATCCCCAGGGGATGAAATTACGTTTGTAACAGGTAAACCTTTTGAAGGAACCGCAGAAAAAGTTTATATGAACTACACGGCGTTTCCAAAAGATGTAAAAGCCGGGGAGCGCATACTTTTAGATGATGGCAAGTTGATGTTCGAAGTGATTACGACCAATGGGGAAAATGAGGTAAGGGCAAAAGTCATACAAGGAGGCCCCTTGAAATCGAAAAAAGGAGTCAATTTACCGAACACCAATATTTCTTTGCCAGCACTGACCGAAAAGGATATAAAGGATGCCATTTTTGCGATATCACAAGATGTAGATTGGATTGCGCTTTCCTTTGTCAGATTTAGCCAGGACCTTATAGACCTTCAAAATATCATTAAGGAACATTCTGAACACAAAATTCCGATTATCGCTAAAATAGAGAAACCGGAAGCAGTGGAGAACATCGACAAGATAGTTGCATATTGCGATGGCCTCATGGTGGCCAGGGGCGATCTGGGGGTTGAAGTACCAGCTCAAGAAGTACCGTTGATACAGAAGCAGTTGGTATTGCGCGCTAAAAAAGCTAGGATTCCCGTAATCATTGCTACCCAAATGATGGAAACCATGATTACCAGCCTCACCCCGACTCGGGCCGAGGTGAACGATGTGGCCAATTCGGTCATGGACGGCGCCGATGCAGTTATGTTGTCCGGTGAGACTTCGGTAGGCAATTATCCGGTTCAGGTCATTGAAAAAATGTCTAGCATCCTGCAAAGTGTAGAGAGTTCCGATTTGATCCACGTACCACACGATCCGCCTCATATTCGAACCAAAAGATATATTACGAAAGCAGTTTGTTATCACGCTGCTATCATGGCGAATGAAATAAAGGCGAAAGCGATTTCCACCTTAACAAACAGCGGTTATACGGCGTTTCAGATATCTGCATGGCGACCTAGTGCCCATATTTTGGTATTTACTTCGAACAAAAGAATACTGACCCAATTGAACTTGCTTTGGGGCGTAAAGACATTTTATTATGACAAATTTGTTTCGACCGATGAAACTATCGAAGATGTAAACGGCATTGCCTGCAGAAAGGGATTTTTGAAAGAGGGCGATATGCTTATCAGTCTTGCCGCGATGCCTATTAAAGATAAAGGGATGGTAAATACCTTACGGGTAACCGAAATTGAAGGCCGTAATTTTTAATCGTTAAAATTCAAACTTCAATTGTACGTGAATAGCCGCTTCCTTAGCAGGATCTGCTGTTTTCCCGGTGTTCAGATTTCCTAATGAAATTCCTAGGAGGCGTACCGAGTTCTGCAATTTTTCCTGATATAGCAGTGTTTTGGCCGTTTCTAGGATTAGGTTTTTATCAGCCACAAAATAGGGCAAGGTCTTGCTTCGGGTATTCAAGGTAAAATCACTGTATTTTATTTTGAGGATGATGGTCTTACCGGCCAGTTTCGATTTTTTCAACCGCCGTTCCAGCTCTTCAGCTATTCGTTCCAAGCGTTCTATCATAAATACTTCGCTACTAAGATTTTCGTCGAAGGTGCGTTCGGCGCCGACCGATTTCGCAAGTCGGTGCGATTTTACCTGGCTGTTGTGAATACCCCGCACCACTTGATAATAATAGCTGCCGCTTTTGCCAAAGTTGCTCTCTAGGAAATCGAGGCTTTTGGCCTTGAGGTCGCGTCCTGTAAAAATCCCCAATTTGTACATTTTCTCGGCAGTAACCTTACCCACCCCATAAAATTTCCGAATTTCAAGCGCTTCCAAAAATTGATCCACCTCCTCAGGGTTTACGGTTTTCTGTCCGTTTGGTTTGTTAAAATCACTGGCAACTTTGGCGATGAACTTATTGATTGAGATCCCGGCGGAAGCCGTTATGCCTATTTCATCGAAAATGCGTTTTCGAATTTCCTCTGCAATTACCGTGGCCGATGGATTCCCTTTCTTATTCTCGGTCACATCTAGGTAGGCCTCGTCCAAGGAGAGTGGTTCTACCATATCGGTATACGTGAGAAAAATGGATCGTATTTGCTTGGAGATTTCCTGATAGCGGGCAAATCGGGGTTTTACAAAAATGATTTGAGGGCATTTCTTTTTGGCCAGGTACCCACTCATGGCACTTCGGACGCCAAATTTTCGCGCTTCATAATTGGCTGCCGAAACCACACCCCGTATTTCACCCCCGCCAACCGCGATGGGTTTTCCTTTCAATTCAGGATGGTCCAATTCCTCGACCGATGCGTAAAAGGCATCCATATCGACATGGATTATTTTTCGTAAAGGTAAATCCATTTCCATATTGTAAATTTATGACAACTAACAGTCTTGTTAAATTATAATTGGAGCGGCTAAAAGAAAAACAACGGCTCTTTAATAAAGCAAGACCGTTTTTGATTCAATCGGTAAAGACAGGACTGTGCAAAGCAGGGGTCTTCAGCATTGATTTCATTAAATAAACGATTTTTAAGGAATCCTATGAAAACGGCAATTATATTAGGGGCTACGGGATTGACAGGTGGAAAGGTGCTTGAACTTCTAATTAAGGATGCATCGTATAGTACCATAAAATTGTTTGGGAGAAGCCCTGTTGGAATCACAAATCCGAAAATCGACGAATATATAGGTGATCTGTTTCATCTGGAAAAATTTAAGAATGATTTTACGGCCGACGAACTGTATTGCTGTATTGGCACTACCAAGGCAAAGACACCCAACAAGGCGACGTATCGAAATATTGATTTTGGGATTCCCAATAATGCCGCAAAACTTGCGAAAGACAATGGCATTTCAACATTTATTATCGTTTCTGCATTGGGAGCAAATACTAAAAGTCCAATTTTTTACAATCGAATAAAAGGGGAGATGGAAGATGCCGTGCTTCGATATGGTATAAAAAGAACGTATATTCTTCAACCTTCGCTCATAGCCGGCAACAGAAATGAAAAGCGTATCGGGGAATGGTTCTTTAAACAATTAATGAAGGCCGCTAACCTTGTTTTGGCCGGACCACTTGATAAATACAAATCAATTCATCCTGCGACAATCGCCCAATGCATGGTTTGGTTGGCCAACCATCCTTATGATCAAGTCAGGATACCATCAGATGAAATACGTCGAATTGTTTCACCCAAGTAAAACAACGCTCCTTGATAGAAATAGAACGAAAGTTTTTGGTCGATTCCACTTCTTTTAAAAAAAATGCAATCAGCAAGGAACGTATCGTGCAAGGATTTCTGAATACGAATCCCAATCGAACCGTACGAGTTCGCATTGCGGGTGATTTTGGGTATTTGACCATAAAGGGAAAATCGAACCCTTCTGGAATTTCCCGATTTGAATGGGAAATTGAGATAAGTGTCGAGGAAGCCGAACAATTATTGTTGATCTGCGAAGACGGTCTTATCGAAAAGACCCGTTATAAGATTCCCTATGAAGACCACATTTTTGAAGTCGATGAGTTTCGTGGGCCCAACAAAGGGCTCATCATTGCGGAGCTTGAACTTCAAGATGAACATGAATCTTTTGAAAAACCACAGTGGTTAGGGGACGAAGTGACCGGAGACATAAAATATTACAACTCACACTTGTGCAAGAAACCTTTTAATAGATGGAAAAAATGAAAACATTTATATTATTTATTGCCATTGTAGGCCTATCTTCTTGTCAATCGAAGTCAGAAAATCCTGAAACTTCGCCCGAAACGACCAATTCCCAAAAAACAATCAGACAGGTTAAAAAAGAACTCACTTTAAGAGGCTTTGAAACTTTTGATTACGTAAGCGATAAGACAAAAGATACCGTACTGATGCAAAAATATTTTATGGCATTTTTGAAAAGCGGACCCAATCGCTCACAAAGCCAAGAAGAAGCAGATAGCTTGCAATCACTGCATCTTGAGCATTTGGGAAGAATGTACGATAAAGGGTTTGCCGATATCTCGGGCCCCTTTGATGATGATAGTGAAATTAGGGGAATTACCATTTACAATACGCCAACTTTTGAAATGGCCGATAGTTTGGCCAATCTAGATCCGATGGTCAAATCGGGCAGATTGACCATTGAAATTCATCCTTGGTGGGCCGCAAAGGGGTTTCCACTAAGATAAGAAAGCCTCTAACGCCATCCACCACCCAACGCCCGATATAGATCAACAATGGCATTTAATTGACCATACTGTGAGTTGATATAATTCAATTGGGAATTGAGGGCATTTTGCCTTGCTGTAAGTACTTCAAGATAGTTGGCGAGCCCATTGTTCAGGAGTTCTTCTGAATAGGATTCTGCTAGGGTGTACGCTTCGAACTCCTTTGTGCGCGCCGCCATTTTTTGAGTTTCCGTCTCATATATAAATAACGCATTGGACACCTCCAATCCTGCGGTCAACAATGACTTTTTAAAGATTAAAAGAGCCTGCTCCTCTTGGGCCCTGGCCACCTCATATCGAGTTCTTATTGTTCGTTTGTTTAACAGAGGTTGGGTCAACGAACCTATGAGACTCGAAAAAATTGAACTAGAATCAAACCAATTGTTTAATTGTAAACTTTGGAATCCGCCGGAGGCAGAGATCTGGAACGACGGATAAAAATTCGCCTTTGCCACGTTCGTCAATTCAAAGGCATTGATAAGGCCATATTCTGCCTGCATAACGTCGGGTCTATTACTCAGAATTTCAGTAGGAACACCGGTCTTAAGTCCGGTCTCTATTTTTTGCGCGTCCAATAGCCCTCTTTGAATAGGGTGGCCGGTTTCCCCGATTAAAATGCAAATGGTATTTTCTAATAGTTTTATATTATTTTGAAGATCGATTAAAATAATTTCCGCAGTGTATACTTGGGCCTCGGTTTGTTTTACCGCGACTTCAGTCAACTGTCCTGCATCTTTTAGGGCCATGGTCGTTTCAAGACTGCTCTTTCGTGCCATTAGTGTCTCTTCTGTGATACTTTTTTGTTTATCCAAGGCCATTAACCCGTAATACGATGAAGCTATCTCAGCCACTAGGTCTGTTTTTATAGCCTGATGGGCTGCAACGCTTTGCAAGTAAGAGGCACCAGCGGCCCTACTTGCGCTTCTTATCTTGCCCCACACGTCGGCCTCCCAGGTTAACGCTGTCGAGAATTCATATTGTTCTTGGGGTCCGTTGAAGAAACTTCCGAATTGACTATTCTGGGAATTATCGGTTCTTGTATATTTTGCCGAGCTATTCAAGGTCGGATAGTATCCGTTTTTTCCTTGCTTTAAATACGCCTTGGCCGCCAAAATATTCTGCAAAGCAATTCGTACATCCAGATTATTTGAAAGGCCTTTTTCGATATAATTTCTTAAAAGTGTATCGGTAAAAACCTCTCTCCATGAAATGGTGGCGATTGAAATACTATCCTTGGGCAAATTGTCGGTGCGAAAAAGATCTTCGGACACAACATCGGGCCGGGTATAATTCTTGGCAACAAAACATGATTGTAACGTTAATGCTACTGTAAGGAGGGCGATATGTTTATATATGTTCGATTTATTCATGGCTTATGTGCTATAATATGTGACCTAAGCATTATTGACTTCAGATTGTATCAGGCCAGGAGGTTTACTGCTTAGTCTTTCTTGAAGTGTTTGGAATACTACGAAAAGAACAGGAATGACAAATACGCCCAAAAGGGTTCCGACGAGCATACCTCCTACGGCACTAAGACCTATCGATTTATTCCCAATAGCCCCAATTCCGGAAGACAACGCTAATGGCAACAATCCAAATATAAAGGCAAAGGAAGTCATCAAAATTGGCCTTAATCGTGCTTTGGCACCTTCGATTGCCGATTCATTGATTGACATACCTGACCTTCTTCGTTGTAAGGCAAACTCAACGATCAGAATGGCGTTTTTGGCCAAAAGTCCAATCAACATGATCAAGGCTATTTGAAAGTATATGTTATTTTCCAATCCGGCCAAGTTGATGAATAAGATGGCGCCGGCTAACCCAATTGGAAGGGAAATAAGAATGGCAAGGGGCAGAATATAGCTTTCATATTGTGCGCTTAATAGGAAATACACGAAAACGAGGCTTAGAATGAATATCAACGTAGTCTCACTTCCTGAATTTCGCTCCTCTCGTGTAAGTCCGGAATAGTCATAGGTATAGGTATTGGGAAGCACTTGCGCAGTAACCTCTTCAATTGCATTGATGGCATCACCGGTGCTATATCCCTGATTTGGGACACCGGTTATTTTTACAGAACTCAATAAATTGAAGCGATCGACTACTTCCGGGCCATAAATTTTCTTCAAATCCACAAATTGACTAATAGCTACCGATTCTCCTTTCTTATTGGCAACAAAAATGTGATTCAATGAATTTTCATTCGCTCGCTCCTCCGGTTTTGCCTGGATCATCACCCGGTATTGTTTTCCAAATTTATTAAAATCGGTGGTGTATAGACCCCCGTAATATCCTTGAAGTGTATTCAATATCTCAGTCAATGAAAGTCCAGCAATTTTAACTTTTTCTAAATCAACATCTAATTGATATTGTGGGAAATTTGGGTCGAATTGACTTATGGCATATTGAATTTCAGGTCTTGCGTTCAATGCCTGCAAGAATTGGTTCTTAACTTCATTGATTTCTAGCCAACTGTCTGTTCCTTTATTCTGCAATTGAACCTCAAATCCTGAGGAAGTACCAAAACCCTGAATACTCGGGGGGGTGAAATAGATTATTGTTGCATCCTTGAAATCGGCCGAGTATCCGAAGAGTTTTTTAATCGTGGCATCGACTGACAAGGAGGCATCCTTTCTCTCGCTCCAATCTTTAAGTTTCATTATCGAAAAGGCATAGGAGCCCGCACTCACCCTGCTTAGAAGGCTGAAACCGGCCACGCTCATACGCGCATCGATTACATCCAATGTCCCGTAAATAGAATCGAGCTTCATTACCGTTTCTTCCGTTTTTTCCAAGGTGGTCCCCGGGGGTAGACTGACATTGGCAAAAATAATCCCACGGTCTTCATTAGGAACAAAACCAGAAGGGGTGGTCTTAAAAAGAACGATGGCTAAAACGCTAAAGGCTACTAATATCAAAAAGGTTATCCATTTACGACCCAATAACGTATGGATTGCGTTGGTATATTTATGAGTAACCGCCTTAAAACCTCTATTAAAAGAATTAAAGAACCTTGTTTTTAGCCCTTTTGAATGTTCGCCCTCGGGATCATGTAGTTTTAAAAACAAGGCGGCCAAAGCGGGGCTTAAGGTCAATGCATTCACGGCTGAGATGAGGATGGCTACGGCCAGGGTAATACCGAATTGCTGATAAAATACACCGGAAGAGCCTTGAATAAAGGAAACCGGAATGAATACTGCAGCCATGACCAGCGTGATAGAAATAATCGCCCCAGAAATTTCACCCATTGCTGTCTTTGAGGCATTTAAGGGCGAGGTGCCGCCCTGTTCAAGCTTTGCATGCACCGCTTCCACGACAACAATGGCATCATCGACGACAATCCCGATAGCCAAAATCATAGCAAATAGGGTAAGCATGTTAATTGAATAGCCAAAAAGATCCAAAAAGAAAAATGTACCAATGATTGCTACGGGTACCGCTATTGCCGGGATGAGTGTTGACCGTAGATCTTGTAGAAAAATGAAGACGACCAAAAACACCAGAATGAATGCCTCAATCAACGTCTGAACCACATGATCAATCGATGCATCGAGAAAATCCTTGGTATTATAGGGAATCACATAGTCAAATCCTTTTGGAAAATCGGCTTTGCTACTTTCTAGGATTTTTTCAACCTCATCGATGATTTCCTTGGCATTCGAACCAGAGGTTTGATAGAGCCCGACAGCGACCCCTGGATATCCCATCCCAGAATTTTTCCTGGCATAGTTCAGCGCCCCAAGTTCGATGGTTGCCACGTCTTTTAATCTCAAAAAACCACCATCGGCCGTGGTTTTTAGAATTATATTCTCATATTCGGAAACCTCTGAAAGCCTGCCTTTATATTTTATAATATACTCATAGATTCCCTCGGCGTTTTCTCCAATTTTACCTGTAGCGGCCTCCCTGTTCTGTTCCTGTAGAGCAGCCTGAATATCGGCAGGGACCAGCTGGTAGGTTGCCATTTTATTGGGATCGATCCAAATCCGCATCGAATAATCCTTTGATCCGAAGACATTTACGTTGCCAACACCATTTACACGTTGCAATTTTGGAACGAGATTAATTTTGGCATAGTTTTCCACAAAAGTGGCGTCGAACTCTTTATTTTTAGAGAAAATCGAGAAGAATAGGAGCGCGCTGTTCTGTGATTTTCTGGTGGTCACACCAGTATTTAATACCGTCTGAGGTAATAGACTGCTAGCCCGTGCGACCCGATTCTGCACATTGACGGCCGCAATATCGGGATCTACTCCTAACTTGAAGAAAACGCTAATTGTAGCGGCACCGTCATTACTGGCCGATGAGGTCATATAGGTCATGCCTTCCACGCCGTTTATCTGTTCTTCAAGCGGAATTACAACGCTATTCAAAACAGTCTCGGCATTGGCACCTGTATAGTTGGCGGATACCTGAACCGTCGGAGGGGCAATTTCCGGATATTGCTCAATAGGAAGTGTCAAAAGCCCAAGTACACCTAATATAAGTATGATAATAGATATTACCGTGGAGAGGACTGGGCGATCAATAAATTTTTGGAACATGTCACGTTATTTGAAAAGTTCGTTTCGGGAATAGGGCTTAATGAACCGGGTCTATGATCTGTCCATCTTTGAGTTTTGAGACTCCTTCGATTACTATAGTGGTTCCCGCTGCGATTCCAGACCTTACTAAATAGGCATCATTCGTTTGGGAATCTATTTTTATTGGGGTGCCGGTTACTTTATTATCCTTGTCCACTATGTAAACCATCTTATTACCTTGCATATCGATCGTGGCGGTCTGGGGAATCACAAAAATATCCTTGGAAATAGAAGGTATTTTTATTTCCCCGGTACTTCCCGTACTCAATAGGTTTTCAGGATTTTTAAAATCTGCCCTGATCATGACACTTCCCGTAGTACTGTTAATGATATTATTGACCATGGTAATTTTACCCTTATGAGGATAGGTTTCACCATTTATCATGATCAAATCAACTTCGGGGGCATTCTCAAGGGTAATCTGTTTTCCTTCTGCCGCCAAACGCTGCCTTATTGCTAACAACTCTTTTTCATTTAATGAAAAATAGGCACGAACTTCACTAATATCAGAAACCACAGACATGGGTTCTGACATGTTAAAGCTCACCAAAGTTCCGACTTTGTATGGAATGGCACCTAAATAACCATCGACCGGACTTGTTATTCGTGAGTAGTTGATATTTGCGACAATACTTTCATACGTACTTTGGGTTTGCATCAGTTTGGCCTTTGCCGTTTCCAATTGTACCATGCTTATAATGCCTTTATCAACCAAGGGAACCAATTTATCTACTTCGACTTGGGCAATATTGACCAAGGCCTTGGCGGCGTTGGCGTCTTGACTGAGGCTTTGTGTTTCTAGCTTGAAAAGCAATTGGCCCTTCTTTACCTGCTGACCTTCTTCCACATAGATTCCTTCGATGAATCCACTTACCTTGGGCCATATTTCGACGTTCTGTTTGCCTTCTATGGTGGTAGCGTAGGTTCTATAAGTCGTAATATCTTGTTTCTTTAAGCTAATAACTTTCAAGGCAACTGCCGGAGACGAGGCCGTTTGTTGCGGGCCATTTTTCTCGCTACATGCAATTTGGAGCAGTACAAAGGGTAAAAATAGTTTGATGGCATTTCTCATAGAGATCGGTTTTAATGCTAGACACATTGTTTTTCGGTTTGGCTCATGCCCATTTCTTTGGGACCTGTGAATTTATATTTTTGATAAGTGCAGGACCTCGATGGTATGCTTTAACAATTTTTCATTATCATCTAGGTAGTTTAAAAAAAGCTTTGTTTTCTTATTGTTCTCTCGATACTTTTTGGTGTTGTACGTTTTATTATAGTCTTCGACCTTTTTGATAATCACACGCTCCTGAATTATGTTTTTGAGATTGTCTTCAAGCTTGTTCAAAAAGAAGGTATTATTATCTGAGATTTTAAAATATCTTTTTCTATCACCTGATTTTGTGAAATAGGTAATCGTCTCTAATTGCAATAAAAGATTTAGTGAAGTGGAAATAGAACTTTTGCTCGCCCCGCGTTTGCTTAAACAATCTTCAAAGGTGAGGCCATCTTCTTCCGTAAGGATTAGTTGGGAATAAATTCTGGCAGCCAATGGAGGGAAATTATACTTTTTCTCAAAATGGACGCCTAATTCCTCAATGAGATTCTTTCTTTCGAGCTCTTTGGGCATGGTGTTTAAAATAAAAAGGAACGGCAAATGTAGTGTTAGTTCTGAACATACGAAACTAATCGGTCTAATAAAGTTATGTGTGCACTGGTATTAAATAGGTAGTTCACCCAGAGGCTATATAATCATACCGAAAATGAGGTGATTGCTTTTGAAGCGGGGACTATTTTGCAAGTATGCCTTCCTTATTGATTATAGGTATATTGATCATGGCATTTTGACGTACCGAGTTTTTTTCAAATAAATATTTTCTTTCGAACAATTTATCGTCGGCATAAAATGTCACAAAAAATTCATTGTCGAGTGCTAGTACATCTTCTTGTAGAAGTTCGATCTTTTCGAATGATTTTGGTTCGACCACACCAATTGCATGACGCATTGTTGAGGTTTTAGTATCCCCATCGAATCCTTTTGAAACGATCAATACCATGTCGATGCGCGTATTGCGGTCGTTGATTACATAGGCATACCAATCCCTAGAAAGGAATTCGTCGTTCCATTCAAGTACAACGGCCACATACACATCTTTTGCGACTGGGATTTCAATATCTTTTTTCACAGCGTTATAAGGCACTTTGAAATTGAAGCAAGAATCGCACATCATTTTCACTTAACAAGCGGATATCTGAAATTTGATGCAACAATAAGGCAATGCGATCTATGCCCATTCCGAAGGCAAAACCAGAATATTCATCTGGGTTAATTCCACAATTGATAAGTACGTTTGGATCTACCATTCCACATCCCATGATCTCTAACCATCCCGTTCCTTTGGTCATTCGATAATCGGTCTCTGTCTTGAGACCCCAGTACACGTCAACTTCTGCACTAGGCTCGGTAAAGGGAAAGTAGGAGGGCCGCATGCGAATTTTTGATTTCCCGAATAGTTCATTCGTAAAAAACTGTAGGGTCTGTTTCAAGTCGGCAAAAGAAACGTCCTTGTCAATATAAAGGCCTTCGACCTGATGGAAAAAGCAGTGGGAACGTGCCGAAATTGCCTCGTTACGATATACCCTCCCTGGGGAAATCGTTCGAATCGGGGGTTTGTTATTCTCCATGTAACGAACCTGCACCGATGAAGTGTGGGTACGTAATAAGATATCGGGGTTCGTCTGTATAAAAAATGTATCCTGCATATCTCTTGCAGGATGAAATTCCGGGAGGTTAAGAGCCGTAAAATTGTGCCAATCGTCCTCGATTTCAGGACCCTCTGAAACATTAAAACCAATGCGGGAAAAAATATCGATTATTTGGTTCTTAACGATTGAAATTGGGTGTCTTGCCCCCAATTCGATGGGGTCTCCCGGCCGTGTAAGATCCCCGTATTTTCGGGTTTCATCGGTGTTGGTATCAAGCGTATTTTTAAGTTCGGATACCTTCTCATTAGCAGCTTGCTTCAAGTCATTGACAATCTGTCCAAAAGCCTTTTTTTGAGTATTGGGTACATTCTTGAACTCGGCGAAGAAATCGTTCAAAAGTCCTTTTTTGCCTAAATATTTTATACGGAAGGTTTCTAAGGCTTCCTTTGAATCGGCCTTAAAATTCTTGACCTCCTCAATATGTTCTTTTATCTTTTCGATCATCATCAAAGATTCAAGAGACAAATTTATAACTTTATCCTATGTAATGCCCATTAATTAGCAAATAATGGCCTGCATTTCCTTGGGGAAGCGCAGGCCTTTATTAGGCCTGCGTTGATGCCAATTGTTTTTCTTGGACATTTAATTTAATCCAATGTAGGCATTTCTCAAAATTGGGGAAGATATTGTCCTCGGGAACAAGATCAGGAATAAGGTCTACCCGTTCCATCATGTAGCGTGGTTGGGGAAGTACATCTACCAAAAGCACATAGATGCCTGACTTTCGAAGATCGATCAAAACATCTTCAAGGGCGTAAAGTCCAGATTGGTCCATATACTGCATCCTATCCATTCGTATGATTACGGTAGATGCCGTTTTGGGAATCTGGTTGGCGAGCGCCTGAAACTCGCTTGTCGATCCAAAAAATAAGGGGCCTTTTAGATGTTTGATAAACACCGCTGCCTTGAGATTTTGAGGAAAATCGACCTCATCAGACCATCCGACTTCCTTTTCCAACGATTTTACATCAGAACGTTCGGCAGTTAGGTCCCCCATTTTTTTCATAAACATCAACGAGGCAATAATGAGTCCGATACCAACGGCATAGACCAAATTCCAAATGGAGGATAGAATTAATACAATGATCATTATTAGAACTTCTGAACTTAATTTTATAGGGCCTAACTTTAGATCCCTTGGCAGGTTAGGGATGGCTTTAAGACCTTTATAATCCATCACTCCGATTCCGACGGTTACCAAAATACCAGCTAGAACTGCGGCAGGAATTTGTGAGGCCACGGGTCCAAGGGCGAGCAATATTATTAAGAGCAAGAGCCCCGCGATCATCCCGGAAAGTTTGGTTTTCCCTCCTGCATTGATATTTACTACTGTCCGAATGGTTGCCCCGGCTCCAGGAATACCTCCGAATAGGGCGGCAATACTGTTACCGATTCCCTGTCCTACTAATTCTTTATTCGGTTGATGTTTGGTCTTGGTCATGTTATCGGCCACCACGGAAGTCAAAAGTGAATCAATGGCACCCAAAAGGGCCAACGTCAAAGCGGTAAAAATATATGGGGTCACCGAGCCTATTTTAAAACCGGTAAAAATCTCCCAATTCGGGATGGGAAGGCCGCTTGGTATTTCCTCAATGGGCCGATAATCCAAACCGAAACCATAGGCAATCCCCGAGACGACTACCAATGCGACCAAAGCACTTGGGATTGCCGTGGTAATTCGCTTAAACCCATAAATAATGAGTATAGTGGCTAGGGCCAATGCGAGTTCCAACCAATTAATTTGCTGAAGCGCCCTTGGCAATACTTGAATGGCACCTAAAACTCCAGAGGCCTGACTTTTGGCCAAGGTTTTAGCCTCCTTCATCATATCTTGCTCGGTAATGTCTTGAGCCCTTCGAATGGTCTCCTTGAAATCTTCCAACACCAAAATACCCTCGCCGGCTTCTTCCTTCAGGATGTTATCGAGTATAATTTCTTCGGCCTTGGGTTTAAAATTGGCCACGAACCCTTCATCTTCCTTAGGATAATAGCCCAATGCCGGTAAGAGTTGGGTAACCAGTATAATGATACCTATGGCCGTCATAAAACCTGATACGACGGGATAAGGTATGTATCTGATATATTTGCCGATTCCGATAAGACCCAAACCAATCTGCATAAGGCCACCTAAAAGAAAGACCGTTAATATTACGGGCAAGGCTTTTTCAACGCTGCCATCATAGATGGCCACAATGCCTGCAATTACGACCATACTTACTGCGGTCATAGGTGCTGTCGGTCCCGAAATTTGGGTATTGGTTCCTCCGAAAAGCGCTGCAAAAAAGCTAATAAAAATAGCGCCATAAAGACCTGCGCTTGGTCCAAGACCCGAACTGACGCCAAACGCCAACGCTAGGGGAAGTGCAACAATTCCGGCAGTTATCCCTCCAAAAAGATCTCCTTTAAAATTCGTGAAAAAATGCTTCATTGTCGTATCGTTTTATGTAGTTTATGGCCCTTATGGGCCAAGGGAATACTAGTGGCCAAAGACCTACTAAAAATTAAAAGGTAAGGTTGGAATGATAGGGTTCAATCTAAATGATAGATTTCCATAATGTTTTTGAGAATCCCCTCAAAATCTATCTTTAGGTCCACTAGTTTGCCCGTATGAACATCAAAGACCCAACCATGGACTTTAAGGCCTCGATCCCGATATGCTTTTTGAACAGCAGCGGTTTTTATCAGGTTCACGCACTGCTCTTGAACATTGAGTTCGACTAACCGGTCATATTTCAGTTCTTCGTCGGTTATCGCATTGAGTTCATTACGATGTATGCGATATACGTCTCGTATATTTCTTAACCAAGGATTTAAAAGACCTAAATCTGCAGATTGCATGGCTGCCTTTACACCTCCACAGGCGTAGTGACCACATACAACGACATGTTTCACTTTTAAGTTTAGAACGGCATAGTCAATGACCGACATAACATTTAAATCGATACTAATGACCATATTGGCTATATTTCGGTGTACAAAAACCTCACCTGGTCCCGCACCCATCAATTCTTCTGCTGTTACGCGACTATCGGAGCACCCTATATAGAGTAGTTCAGGATTTTGCCCTTCGCCAAGGGCATCGAAAAATTTTGGATCGGTGGCCAATTTTTCATTGATCCACTTTTCATTGTTCTTAAAAACAGTATCTAAGTTCATTACTTTTTAATTTTAAATGTACAGCTTTTGATTCAAAGATCTTTGGCATACCTATGCGTCAGATTCAAGGAATCGTTAATAAAAAAGAGTAATCAAAAAATTAAATACCGAATTTGGGAGGAGGTAAGACGATTTCGAGGGCAAGATTCGACTTTTTGTTATAGTCAAAAGCGACTAGTACAGGTTGCTGTATTTGAGCGAGCAATGCATACTGTGAAGAATATTGATTTATAATCAGGTGCTGATCTGCATTCTTTTTGCCTTGTTCTTGTGGCTCTTCTTCGTTTGCATTTATTGAGACGACCGATTTTAGCTCCTTACCCAGGAAAACAATTATTGGGGGGGCAACGATGGCAAAGATCCACAAGGAGAGTAGTACAAAAAGTATGTGCGATCTTGTCATTGAACAGATGGTAAGTCGCAAATATAAAAGTATTGGCTAATAATTCAGTTAAGGAAATATTAAAAATCCTTTAAAAGCTTAATACTCTCTTTTGGTAGCCATCCTGTTTTTCCATCCGACAAACGAATTTTGTCAAAATTGTTCAATGATTCAAGGACATTGACTTTGGCGCCTTCATGGAGTTTAAATATCTCCTGGCTTCTTTCATTGGGTTCTGATTGTATGCCTACCTCGCTAGCGAAAACGATTGCAGGTTGGTCGGCATCGAAATGATTCTTTTGGAGGAAAGCGAAAATAATTGAGAGGATCGAAAAAAGCAGGGAAATTATGCTGGCAATGAAAGCAATTCTTTTTCGCGAGGAATACTTAAAATAGTAAAAAGCAATGTAGCAAAGCACAAATAGGATTACAAAGGCGACGGCAAGACGCGCCCATTGGTCAAATGAAAATAAGCCAATGATCGAACCCTTAATTTTTGAGATTCCAGTTTCCGGGATTTCATCAATTGCATCGAGCGTCATATTTTGGGCATACTTCAGATTATTCTGTATTTCAGAATCATTGGGGTTCAATAATAGGGCTTTTTCATAATAATAGATGCTTGGCGCAATCTGGTTTAATTTATAGTATGAATTGCCCAGATTATAATAGAGTGTTGCCGAATGCTGTCCATTTTTCAGAATTTTTTGGTAATCTTCGACAGCCTTTTCATAATCACCCTTATTATAGGCCTTTGTGGCATCGTCGAAGATGGTGGCATTCTGTGCAAATGCCGTATAACCAATGAATACAATATAAAGTAGGAGACATTTTTTAAACATGGCTATAATTGTTTGTCCATTAGGGAAATCACCTCGCTGGCCTTGTCATAATCCTGTTGCATTTGAACCTCCGAAAACGGACTATATCGCGCCATTTCACAATTTTTAAGCAAACCAATGAATCCGTCTTTGGTTGCCTCATCTATTTGTTTTTGAAGTAAAAGCGCTGCAATCTTATCTTTGCTGAACTCTGCCGTTTCGATTTTTAATTTTGCCTTCAGATAATTGTGCAATGCCTTTTCCAAAGCAATATAAAAGGCATCTTTATTTCCTAATGCCCTTTTGGCCGTAGAAAGATATTTCTTGGCCAGTTTATTGGCTCGCTTTATACGATTGCCAGCAACGTCGCTTGTAATGGCTTCCCTTTTTCTTCTCAAGACTACTGCCAATGGAATTAGGAGCAGGGGACACAAGAGCCAAATATAAAATCCTGTACTGCCCAGGAAATATTTTTTGTTTATGGCTATTAAATTGGGATTTAATTTAATAAAATTGAATTGATTTCCCGTCGCAACGACCGATTGCCGATTTCCGTTAGAGAGTGCGGTACTACTTCCCGAGGCATTGCTGGGACCTTCCAGAACATTTATAACGATTTCACGGGAATTAATGGTATTATAACGTTCCGTACTGGGATCAAAATAGCTGAAGGCTATTGAAGGAATCGGATATTTGCCTTTAAAGGAAGGGACGATCGTATAGTTATTGCTCACTTTTCCTTGCGATCCTGAAAGTGTTGTTCTTACATTTTCCTCAAATTCAGGCTCATAGACTTCCAAAGAGCTAGGCAAAACAGGTGATGGCAATTTGAAAAGTTTTAGGTTACCCCTACCACTCACTTCGACCTTGGCCTGTAAGGATTCTGAAGCATTTAAATTATTTTTGCTTGTGGTGACCTCAAAGTCAAAATTTCCTACGGCGCCACTAAAGTTTTCGGGTTTTCCGGCCGTTGGCAACGGTTTTACGTCTATGACCCTATTCCCGGCCGAAACCGTTTTATCGGTTTGGGAATAGATTCGACCCCCAAAGAAATCACGTTTATTCGATGGTACTTCGACGGTAACCTCTAATGAAAGGGGCTCTATTTCCAGTTTGCCCGATTTTTGTGGGTATAAAACGATACGTTTCAATACAACGTATCGATAAGGCTTGCCTTCGTAGGTGCCATTTTCGACAGACAATCGTGATACGGGAATGTCCTGGCTCCAAAAGTTGTTGTATTTGGGGTTGTCCAATGGGCGATAGTTGGATACTTGGATATCCGGACTTACATATAATTTATAGACAACGCTGATGGCCTCATTCAAAAATGGATCCGATTTTGAAACCTCGGCAACCAAATGTAAACTTTCATCGGCAACATCGTCAACCGTCTTTTCATCGCTTGGTTTGTCTACCGCAGGCCCTACCACTACTTGTTTTGTTGCCGTTTTGTATATTTTACCACGAATCTCTATCGTACCCTGTTTTATGGTCAACGTCCCTTGCGAGGTAGGCTGAACAAAATAACTGAGCACTTTTGAATAACTTCGTACCCCATTGACCCAGCTTGAACTTATTTGCGTTGAAGGCCCCATTAACACTCTAAAACCTTGAAAATCAGGTGGTGTAAAATTGTCTCCATCTTGATTCATGACAAAATCGACTCGCAATCGTTCATTGATGCCCAATTTTTCCTTGCTTAACCGAACTTCAAATGTGACCGCTTCGTCATTTTGAGCTCTTAGCCCAAGGGCTAAAAACACAAAGGCAAGTAGCAAACTATATTTCTTAAAGGAAATCGACATTACCAATCTTTTTCATTTTTTACTTTGACACCCTTTACCTTTTGGGCGTCTATTTTTTCCTGCACCTTTTTTTCCTCGTTTTGCATGGCTTCCAAAAGATTTTGCACCTGCTGTTGGCTTAGTTGATTGGGGCGGCGTTGCTCGGGTTGTTGCTCTTCAGGTTTGTCACCTTTCTCAGGTTGCTTTTTTTGATCTTCCTTTTTGTCGCCTTCACCCTCCTTATTATCATCTTTCTTCTCGTCACCTTTGTCGCCTTGGTCCTGGGGATCTTTTTGATCTTGATCGCCCTTATCACCTTCGTCTCCGTCCTTTTTATCTTGGTTTTGATCTTTTTTGTCTTTCTGATCTTGATTATCCTTATTTTGGTCTTGTTGATCTTTCTTCTGGTCCTCCTGCTGTTTTTTCAACATTTCCTTTGCCAATGCAAGATTGTAACGGGTTTCCTCATCCTTGGGATTATTCCGAAGGGCTTCTTTGTATGCCTCTACTGCCTTTTCATATTCCTTTCGTTTCATAAAGACATTGCCCATATTATGGTACGCCATGTGCTTGTCGGCCTTTTGGGTCGCAGTTTCCCCGGCTTCCTTATAACGACCAAAAGCTTCGCTATAGGTTTCCTTGTTGTAATAGGCATTTCCCAAATTGTAGGGAGCCTCATAATTTTTGTCACTTTTTGCAATGGCTTTTCTATAGTCGACCTCCGCCTCTACAAATTTATTTTCAGTGAGCTGCTTGTTGGCTTCCCAGGTAAGATTTTCCGATTCCTTGAGTTCTTTTTCGATATTCTTTTCATCTTCCTGGGCTTGTACGGCATATCCGATTATAAAACAGAGTAATAGGAGCTTTTTCATATTATTCAATTTCTTTTTCATTAAACAAATTAAGCGCTCGTAGCCATTTGGTTTTCCTATCCAATACAAAGACGTCTAAAAATAGAAAGAATAGGCCGGCGGCCAAAAACCATTGAAATTGATCTTTGAATTCGGCAAATTGTTTGGCCTCGAATTCTTTTTTGTCCATTTGATTCAATAATTCCTTAATGTGATCTACGGCTTTCTCGGTATTCGTTCCGTCAATATATTCGCCCTTGCCCTCGTTTGCAATGTCCTCCAAAACCGCTTCGTTTAGTTTGGTGATGACCACTTCGCCTTGGGAATCTTTTTTCAGGCTTTCAACAATGCCATTTCTTTTAAGAGGAATTGGCCCTCCTTTGCTCGTGCCAACGCCTATGGTATAAATACGAATGCCCGCGTCAACGGCCTTTTCTACTGCATTTCCTGTTGATCCCTCTGAATGGTCCTCCCCATCCGAAACAATAAACAGCACCCTATTCGTTTGATCTTCATCATCATAATAGGTAGTAGCCAAGTCAATTGCCGCATCGATGGCCGTACCTTGGGAGGTAAGCATATCGGTATTCATGTTCGATAGAAACATTTTTGCCGCACTGTAATCGGTAGTAATCGGTAATTGTGGATATGCTTGACCCGCATATGCGATAATACCGATCCTATCACTGGCCAATTGGTTGATGATTTCGGAGACAAGGCGCTTGGCCTTATCCAATCTATTAGGGGCAATGTCCTCGGCCAACATACTTTTTGAAACATCAACGGCAAATACAATGTCAACTCCTTCCCGTTTTACGGTTTCGAGCTTTGTTCCGATTTTCGGATTGACAAGCCCCAAAGTCAAGAATGTAATTCCCAAAAGAAAAAACAAAAGCTTTAAGGAAGACTTAAAATCTGATTTATCAGGGGTCAGCCTTTTTAATAAAGAGGCATTCGCAAATTTTCGCTGGGTCTTTTTTTTCCAAAACTGAAGTATGCCAAATAGCAAGATGATGACCGGTACGATCGCTAAAAAATAGAAATATATTTTTTCGTCTAACTGTATCATAACTTTTCCTCCTTCGAGCTTTTTAGGCCTAATGGCATCGACTAAATGAAACTGCGGAACACCGTGTTGCGCAATGTCCATTCAAATAATAGCAAAGCTCCTGCCAAAAGTACCCATGGCCTAAACATTTCTTCGTAATTATAGTATTTGAATTCCTCTATTTCGGTTTTTTCGAGTTTATTGATCTCCTCATAGATGGCTTCCAATTTTTCGTTATTGGTTGCCCTAAAATATTTACCCCCTGTCACTTTAGCAATATCCTTAAGAAGGCCTTCATCGATTTCCACTTCACGCATGCCATATCTGAATGATCCGTCAGCGTTGTAAGCAATCGGCGAAAGTGCATTGCCATTGGTACCTAAACCGATCGTATATGCCTTAATACCATACTCTACGGCCAAATCGGCTGCTGTCTGTGGTTCTATAAAGCCCGAGTTATTTACCCCATCGGTCAAGAGAATGATTACTTTACTCACCGCCTTGCTTTCCTTTAAACGGTTCACGGCGGTCGCCAATCCCATGCCAATGGCCGTGCCGTCGTTTAACTGTCCGTAGGTTATTTCCCTTAGTGAATTCAGCATGATCGATTTATCGCTGGTAATCGGCGTTTTAGTAAATGCCTCACCTGCGTAGGCTACTATTCCAATTCGATCATTAGGCCGTTCCTTGATAAAATTCGCCGCTACTTCCTTTAGGGCAGATAATCGGTTTGGTTTTAAATCCCGTGCAAGCATACTAGATGATACATCGATGGCCATTACGATATCAATTCCTTTTGTGGTCTTGGTTTTGGTCGAAATATCTTCCTTTTGTGGACGGGCCATTGCAACAATAATCGCCGCAAGTGCTATGAGGCGCAAAAGATATAATAGCGGCCTTAGTTTTGGCAATATGCTAGTACCTCCAAACCCTTTGATGCTCGAGATTTTGAGGGAGGCGACCTGGTCATTGCGCTTGAAAATAAACCAAAGCGCTGCCATTGGCAGCACTAAAAGCAACCAAAGAAGTTCGGGATTCGCAAATTCTACGTTTTCTAACATTTAAACCTGTGCTTTTACCTCTACGGTTCTAAGGATATGGTCTACAATTTCCTGCGCATATGGATCATTCTCTTCCCATGTCAATAGTACCTGTTGTTGGAAACCTTTCCCCCCAAAACTTAGGATGATATAATTTGCTGTGGTCGAGCGGTCGCTGTCGGGAACCTTAAATTGCCCACTACCATACGTTTTTATTCCCTTTACACCGGTCAAGGTTGTAAATTCCTCTTGTTTTGTCGTGATGTTTTTCGCCCCTTTGCGTTCAAAATTCTTTAAGAGGCCATCAATTGTCTTGTCAAGTTCGGGCTCTGCCGATTGATTAAAGGTCGTTGATGTCGCGGCTATTAAAAACAATTTTGATTTGTTCTCGTAGGAAAAGGTCTGAAGGTCTGAGATTTGCGCCTTCGCCTCCGCTGGGATGGTTGTCTTTTGGCGAACCAACACTTCAGGAGTTTCCAAGTTGATCGGGGGGTAGCCATAAGAACTCGCCACCCATTCACTGTCCAACAATTTTTTAGTCGGGTTACCGGTAACCGTATCCCATACGATTTTTGGTCCATAATAGGCCGATATGCCTGCCAATGCGATTAAGAGCGCGCCCAATGTGATACCTGTCGCCAGTATCCATTTCTTGCGATACGCTTTTTTCGCTAGGATTTCTTGGTATGCTTCCTGCTCAAATAAATCTTCCTCGGTCGGCTCCGGTAGGGCTTCATGGGTCTTGATCACAATCTGTTCAATTGATTTTCGATCCTGTTCAGCAATATAAGTGGCAGGTTTCGATTTGGCGAACTTTACCAGGTCGGCCGTTTGCAATATCCGTTTAAATTGATATAGCGTGTCATTATCAAGCTTAAGTTCCCCTGCATCCTTCAATAATTCTAATTTTGTGATAAGTTCGTCTGTGGTACTCTCTAGTGCGGTAACATGAACGTCTTCTTCAAGATAGGCGCGAACGATGCCCGTAAGTTCGGTATAATATTGTTTGTATTCGTCTTGAATTAGGTACTTAGAGTTATCGAGCTTTTTAAGTTCAAGAAGCGCCCTATCATAGGGAGGTAAAGACGCCAATTTTTCTTCCTCCGTCAAAGGTCTTTTTCGAAATAGAAACCAGTAGATAGCCCCTCCTAAAATCAATAGACCCAAAAGCACGTACGCCAATACCTTCCAAATTTCGGAATTGGACCGCTGCACTTGCATCAGGCCCTTGATATCGTACATCTTTTGTGCGACCGTGTCAACTGGGACGGTGGCTACCGAAATTTCAAGGGAATCGGTAAAATAACCTTTGCCGTTAATTTCGATACGCTGTGAAGGCAGTTTATAAGATCCCGAATCAAATTGGGTAAGCGCATATATTTTTTGCAAGGTCATTCGGTCTTTCGAGCGCATGGTATCGGTTGCGAATGACTCGACGGTTTCCAAGGGTGAAAACGGCTGCCCCTCTGGAAAAATAACCTGATCGGTCGAATCGGCTTCCACGGTAATCGTGAATTTGACCTGATCCCCGATTTTAATAAAAGTGGTATCCACTTTTGAACTGATCTTGGGTTCTGTCTGAGAATACGCTTGAAGACCCATAGTACAAAGCAGACCCACAAGAATGAATCTCCCCAACCATGATATGTTCGTCAATTTTTTCACTATTCTGTTCTTCATTACTCTTACCCCCTGCGCTTAAAATAGCCCAATAATTTTTTAACATAACTTTCGTCTACCCTACAACTTAGCGTGCCACATCCCGATTTGGTAAAGGTTTCCCTAAAATAATCTACGCGCTCGATATTGAACTTGCTATAGGCGAGCCGCACACTTTTTGATTGGGTATTCACCAAGCGTACCATTCCCGACTCGGCATCCTGCATTTGTACCATTCCCAAATTGGGGATGCTTTCCTCTTTTTCGTCATATACCCTAATCCCAGTTACATCGTGTTTGTTGCCTGCAATTTTCAATGTTTTTTCATAATCATCGGCAATAAAGTCAGACAATACAAAGACGATGGCTTTTTTCTTCATTACACTGCTCAAGAATTTCAGGGCCTCTGTGATGTCGGTTTTATTACTTTTCGGTCTGAATTCCAATAATTCACGAATTATGCGGAGTACATGGCTTTTTCCTTTTTTAGGTGGAATAAAAAGTTCTACCTCATCTGAAAAAAGGATCAACCCCGCCTTGTCATTGTTCTGAAGTGCAGAGAATGCCAAGGTTGCAGAGATTTCGGTAATGATTTCTTTTTTGAACTGATTGGTAGTACCGAACATTTCTGAGCCACTGACATCTACCAGCAACATCATCGTAAGTTCCCTTTCCTCTTCAAAGACTTTCACGAAAGGTTCATTGTAACGGGCGGTAACGTTCCAATCGATGCTGCGTACATCGTCGCCGAACTGATATTGACGCACTTCACTAAAAGTCATGCCCCGACCTTTGAAGGTGGAGTGGTATTCACCACCAAAAATGTGATCGGAGAGACGCCTTGTTTTTATCTCGATCTTACGTACTTTCTTAAGTAGTTCTTTGGTATCCATCTGCATGTAGCGTTCAATATTCTATTGTTCTAGGTCGCATAACCGTGAACTTCAAAATTTGAACCTCTAGGGAACTTCAACTTCGTTTACGATTTTGTTGATGATTTCCTCTGAAGTAATATTTTCGGCTTCTGCCTCATACGTAATACCTATTCGATGTCGTAAAACATCATGAACTACGGCCCTTACATCTTCAGGAACAACATAGCCACGGCGTTTTATAAAGGCAAAACATTTGGCAGCAATCCCCAGATTAATACTTCCTCTTGGAGAAGCACCAAAACTTATAAGCGGCTTAAGACTCTCTAGATTGTATTTTTCGGGATACCGGGTGGCGAAGACAAGATCCAGGATATATTTCTCGATTTTTTCATCCATGTACACCTCGCGAACCGCTTTTTGTGCGGCGAGAATATTTTTTACCGAGACAACGGGTTTCACATCTTCATACGACCCGAGCATATTCTGACGCATTATCAATTGTTCTTCGTTCATTTTTGGGTAATCAATGACCGTTTTCAGCATAAATCGGTCTACTTGGGCTTCAGGCAAAGGATAGGTACCCTCTTGTTCGACTGGGTTTTGGGTAGCCATCACCAGAAATGGTTTGTCCAAAATAAAGGTTTCATCACCAATGGTTACCTGTTTTTCCTGCATGGCCTCCAAAAGTGCCGATTGCACTTTGGCAGGGGCCCTATTTATTTCGTCGGCTAAAACGAAGTTGGCAAAGATCGGTCCCTTTTTAATCGAGAAATCATTCAACTTCATATTGTAGATCATCGTCCCGACTACATCTGCCGGTAAAAGATCGGGGGTAAATTGTATTCTACTAAAGGAGCCATTTATAGCTTTGGCCAGCGTATTTATGGCCAATGTTTTTGCCAGACCGGGCACACCTTCCAACAAAATATGTCCTTGTCCCAAAAGTCCGATGAGCAATCGTTCGACCATATGTTTTTGACCCACGATTACCTTATTCATTTCTAACATTAAAAGGTCTATAAATGCGCTTTCCTGGGCAATTTTCTCATTCACTGCACTAATATCGACCGTAGTATTTTCTTCCATAGATTTCTCAATATTTGATTTTACCGAAGTACATTATTTAATAGCTGTGCAAATTGAAAATTTATTCCCTGGGTTGCTGTTAACTATTGGTTAAAAATTGGGAAAACCTATCGATTTTTATGAAATAATTAAGGGATTTCTTTATAATTTCACGTGCGTATGAAAAATAGTAGCCCGTATTCCAAAATTATAGCCGGAACCATGACTTGGGGAAGTTGGGGAAAATCACTCTCCCAACAGGAAATGATATCCCTAATGCACTATTGTCTTGAACAAGGAATCACGACGTTTGACCATGCCGATATTTATGGCGGTTACACGAACGAAATTGATTTTGGCAAGGCATATAAGGCCAGCGGAATCGATCGGGGTCACATTCAGCTTATTTCTAAATGTGGCATTCAATATGTATGTGATGCTCGAAAAAATAAAATCAAACATTATGAATATTCCCGGGAGTATATTGTTTGGTCGGCCGAAGAATCACTCAGAAAACTAAAAACCGACTATCTTGATATTTATTTATTGCATCGTCCCAGTCCTTTGATGGAACCCGAGGAGATAGCGGAAGCAATTTCACAATTGTCTTCCGAAGGTAAAATCAAGCATTTTGGAGTCTCAAACTTTACCCCTTCACAAATCGCCATGCTTGAAAAAGCACTTCCAGTCGAGGCCAATCAGGTCGAATTTTCATTGAACGCAAATGGAGTAATGTATGATGGGACGCTCGACGATAGTGTTTGCCATAAGAGAATGGCCATGGCATGGAGCCCTCTTGGAAGTTATTTCAAGGAGGAAAATGAACCGAACCAAAGGATTAAAAATGCATTGAGGGCCATGGCCAAAAAATATGGGGCAACTGACGATCAACTACTTTTAGCGTGGATACTTAAACATCCCGCAAAAGTATTCCCTGTGGTTGGGACTACTACAAAAGCACGCTTGAGTGATGCGGTAAAGGCGACGGAAATAGTAATGGAATTGGAAGATTGGTTTATACTTCTAGAAGCAAATCAAGGTCATAAAGTACCTTAAAAATAACTAAAAATAGTACTCTTATGACTAGGACGGCATTGATTACAGGGGCAACGAGCGGAATTGGGAAAGCTACGGCAGAACTTTTTGCCAGCAATGGGATAAACCTAGTAGTATGTGGCAGACGACAGGAGCGATTGGATATTTTGAGGGATACTTGGAAAGGCACCGTTAAAATTCACACCTTGAATTTTGATGTGAGCGATAGGGCTTCCGTCTTCGAAGCGATTGCGTCGATTCCCGAGGAATTTAAAAATATTGATATTCTCATCAACAATGCGGGCAATGCACACGGATTGGACCCAATTGAAAAGGGAAATCTGGATGACTGGGATGCGATGCTGGATATCAATGTGAAGGGACTTCTTTACGTCTCAAAGGCGATTCTTCCGGAAATGATCCAACGGAAATCAGGGCATATTATCAATATTGGCTCAACAGCCGGCAAGGAAGTATACCCGAATGGTAACGTGTATTGTGCAAGCAAACATGCCGTTGATGCAATAAATCAAGGCATGCGAATTGATCTGAACCAATATGGAATTCGGGTAGGCGCCATTAATCCTGGACTTGTTGATACTGAGTTTAGCGAGGTGCGATTCAAAGGGGATACGAAAAGGGCCAAAAATGTCTATGCGGGCTTTCAACCTCTAAGGCCTGAAGACATTGCCGATATTATTTTATTCGTCATAAGCCGCCCTCCACATGTAAACATAGCCGATTTAATTGTTATGCCCACCGCACAGGCTAGTAGTACGATCGTCAGGAAAGAACTATGATCAATAAACGCTTATTGGTAAAAAACCTGCTTGCCCATAATGATGAGAACAGCTTTTATGACAAAAAGCGTTTTATAGATATTGGTCAAAAAGAAGGCAAAGCCAAGTTTCTCAAACATGTGTGTGCCCTCGCAAACAGTAATCCAAAAAGTAATTCATTTATTGTTATCGGAGTTGAGGATGAGGATAACAAAATTGTTGGCGTCGATTTTTTTGATGATAGTAAAATACAGAATTTGGTCAATGCCTATTTGGAAAATCCACCTTTGATTTCCTATGAGAACATACCCTTCCCGCATTTACCGGAAGGAAAGGTCGTGGGCTTGGTAACCATAAAGTCAAATGGCAAGGTATGCGCGCTGCGTAAGAATATATGGAAATATTATGGGGGTTCGGTATTCTTTCGCGAGGGCAGCATAAGTCTTCCAAAGGCCTACGGGATTGATCTCAAGGATATCAATTCAAATATTGTGGCCACCATCGAACAGCATGCAAAGAACAATATTGAGCTCACCCTTGATGGGGTAATCGATTTTATGAACCATCGCCACCCAGATCTCGAAAGCCGTTACAAAGTGTTCAAGGAGCAATTTGTAGTGTGTTGGGCAGGCAACCGCAAAAAAGTGAACGGGGACACCTATTATTCACGCGTCGATATCGAATTGATCAATGAGCAGGTCAAGTTATTTTATTCAACCTTAGATGAAATAACCATAACCTACGACGAGGAATCATTTACAACCATAGAATATGTACAGTTGGGCCTTGGAAAAAAACTGACTTACTACCCCCTCGAAAAGGTCATTATTACCTTTGATAACAATGGCACCTACCAATTTCAGAGTAATCTGTTATTCGAGCCTCCGAAGTATGATATAAAAACACTTCATCATATTTACAATGCCAATAATGCCTTGCTCGAAAAGTTGGAAAAAAACATAAAATTGAGACCGAGCGATATAATAGACCTACGAAATTTGCCGGATACGTATCTAATTTGCTATTTAAACGGTATAGAAGAGGCCAAGGAACATATGGAAGCGTCCCGACTACTACTTAAGCAATACGATATCAAGATCTATCAGTCCTTGAAGGAAGCATTACGTATCTTACGAAAGATAAAGTATAGTTAATCATTTTTCAGCCAAAGTATTTGGTAAGGCGATAAAAAGGCCCTACCCGATATCGTTTCCAGGGCCTTGCCTTGAATCATATCTTTCGACTTCGAGGATTCTCCATACGACCGCATTTGGTTTTCATCGACCCATTGGGGAGCTTCGTCAAAATTGCAAACGACCAAAACCCCATGATTATCTGTGGCGGTTCGCTCAAAAATCAAGACATGCGGGTTGTTGCATTCGTACAATAAAATGTTGTTGGTATCACCAAAAGCAGGAGTTTGCTTTCGAAGTGTAATTAATTTCTGAAGAGCATAAAATATTTTGGCGTGATAGTTATTGCCCTCATCAAGGTTGGCAATTGCCTCCCAATCTTGGTAGGGTCTATTAAGCCAACGATTATCGGCTTTTTTCTCATTTTCGGCTAGAAAGGAATAATCATTTAATGTTCCTATTTCGTCCCCGGCATAGATCAAGGGGATTCCTCCATAGGACAAGATGATACCATACATCATAAGTATCTTATCAATGGCCTGTTGAATGTTGGCGGTATTATTTTCCTCCAGTGCCTTTTCCAAACCGAGCAAGGAAGCACAACTTCCAGTAATTCTTCCATCTCCTGTCCTGGGATTATACATGAACATCATTCCTTTGGCGGGAGACCACGGAAAACGTTGACAATAATAATCCAACAAAAATTTCCGATGCTCCTTGGCATCCCAGCCAACTTCATTGATATGGTGGTCCTCAAAGCCTAGTCCGATATCATCATGACATCGGATATAATTGATCCAAGTGCCCGCATCGGGTTTTAAAGGAAGGCTGCGGAGATTTTTGTAGAGTAAAATGGTTTTCTTCGTTGCAATCGCATCCCATAACAACGCCATTAAGGTAGCATTGTAGGCTATTTCGCATTCATTCCCGGAGCTGCTTTCCGTGCCAAAATATTTAATGATTTCGGTAGGAGCAACGATGGCCTCCGCCAAGAAGACCACGCCCGGGGCAATCACCTGAAGGCACATTCTATAAAGTGCTATCAAGGTATGGGCCTCAGGAAGATTCTGGGATTGGGTCCCCAGTTTTTTCCAGAGAAATGCCAGGGCATCAAGACGAATGACATCGACCCCGTGATTTACCAATTTCATCAAATTTGAAAGCATCGCTAAAAACACTTCCGGATTGGCGTAATTAAGGTCCCATTGATATGCATTAAAGACGGTCATTACCCATTTGTCCATTTGTGCATTGTACGTGAAATTTCCAGGAACGGTCATCGGAAATATTTCGGGAAGGGTTTTTTCAAACTCGTCTGGGATACCCCTGTCAGGATATGTATAATAATATCCTTGATATTTCTTATCGCCCTGTATGGCTTTTTTCGCCCAGGAAAATTCGTCGGAAGTATGATTGGCCACAAAATCCAACATCAAATACATTTTATGCTCCCTTAATTTTTCGGTTAATGTCAAAAGGTCTTTTTTCGTACCAAAGCGTTTATCTACCTCATGATAGCTATTTACGGCATATCCTCCATCATTTTCTGCCTTTGGCCTGGTAGTTATAGGCATGATATGCAAGAAATTGATACCCAATTTTTCAAAATATCCAATTTTATCGATCAACCCCTTTAGGTCATTGTTAAAATGATCAACGTACAACTGCATTCCAACAAGCTTCTCTGACTGGTACCAGGTACCATTTTGTAATCGTTCGATATCTTGAATCCTTAGGGGCTCAGGTCTTTCCTTATAAAGTTTCGGCAGGGTTTGCAACAACTTATGAAATGATTGCAGATGGCCTTGTTCTGGATAAAGCGTGAAAAATAGGTCTTTAATAAGGGTTAGATTCGCTGAGAACCTAAGATCGAAAAGCGTGTCGTAATCCTTTTCTTGTAGCAAGGTAGGATATGCCGAAACCATGAATTGATGTAGTGCTGTCTGATTCATAGGAAGGCCCGGAGTGTCCCTTGATCTGGTAGGGAAGGAATTGCCCCATAGTTTGTGGTTGTAATGGCGCCAGCCTTATTGGCAATTTCGACCATCTTTGCCAGCTCATCTGTATTTTCTAAACTATTGGAAGGGTCTTTAAGCATTGATAGTTGCTGTAACAAACAGCCTATAAAGGCATCTCCTGCACCCGTGGTGTCAACTGGTTTTACAGGGATGCTCTTAATAATACGTTTTGCATTCAACGTACTCAATAGCGTGCCTTCGGCACCTAGCGTTATTGTAATTATGTCTGTCCCGATCCCATGCAGATAGTCGCAACATGCGTACATATCTTTTTTGCCTGATAGCAATTGTGCCTCTTCAAGACTAAATTTGCATAAATGTGCCTTTTCAATAAAAGGAAGGCATTTTTTTATAAATATTTTTTCTTGGTTTTTCCAAAGATCTCCCCGAAAGTTGGGATCAAAGCTAATAAACGAATTGGCAGTTTGTGCGTCCTTAAAATACTGCGTGTAGGCTGCTTCTAGACTACCTCCCAACAAGGCCGTTGCCGCCCCTAAATGCACCATGTGCCCTTTAAATAGGCGACCGATTTCCGGGTCATACGAGAGTTCTTTATCGGCTCCTCGACTGAAAACAAAGTCGCGTTCCCCGTCTTCCGCCAAGGAAACAAAGGCCAAGGTTGTAAAGGATTTTGAGCGCTGTGCTTGGGAAATGTCCACTCCATTTTCTTCTAAAACCTGTAATAAATAGGTGCCGAATGGATCGCCTCCAACAGCGCCAATAAATGAACTTTTACCACCCAGTTTGGCAATTGCACAGGCCACATTCGCTGGTGCGCCACCTGGTTTTTTGGTAAAAAGGGATGCTTTTGAAAGATCATTGCCCTGTTTTTCAGCAACAAAATCAATCAGCAATTCACCGACACAAAAAACGGTCTTCATGTTTCAAGAAAATTAGTCCTCTAATGTAAACACATTAATACCCTACTCCAAAATTTTATGAGCGTTTGTCCTGAAAAAGTAGGCCTATTTGCTAAAATTATACTTAACAACCCCATATGCTCTATAATTAGTTGTGTCCTGACAAATACAAAAACCCTTTTAACACGAATGACGTATTTCTCGCAATGATATAAACTTCTTTCGATTGAACTAATTTTAGTGTTGATTATGCTTGTAGTCAATTTGGTAATTGCGATTTTTGCACCATGCATCCAAAACGTACACTTGTTATCGGGGATATTCATGCTGGCCTAAAGGGCCTGATACAGGTTTTTGAAAAAGCCAAGGTCACGCCGGCTGATAAATTGATCTTTTTGGGAGACTATATTGATGGCTGGAGTCAAGCGGTCGAAACAGTCAACTTCATTTTACAATTACGCAACACGCATGATTGTATCTTTTTAAGAGGCAACCATGATGAACTCTGTTGCGAATGGCTAATCGATGGCCAGGCCAATCCGCTTTGGCTTCAACATGGAGGTATGGCTACCATGGCCTCGTATGAAAAAGCGGATAAAAAGACCATTGCAGAACACATCGCTTTTTATAAAAACTTGACGAACTATTATATTGATGGGGAAAACCGATTATTTCTGCATGCAGGTTTTACCAACTTAAAAGGGGTGGAGCACGAATATTTTAAACAGACCTACTATTGGGACAGGACCCTTTGGGAACTTGCATTGTCGTTGCATCCCGATATGGATACCCAGGATCCTTTTTATCCAAAACGACTCACCCATTATAAAGAAATTTTTATTGGCCATACCCCTGTTACCAGAATGGGGAAACGCACGCCCCAACATGTTGCCAATGTTTGGAACGTCGATACAGGCGCGGCCTTTAGGGGGCCACTTTCGATTCTTGATGTCGCTACAAAGACCTATTGGCAAAGTGACCCCATGTACAATTTTTACCCGGGTGAAAATGGAAGAAATTGAAAAACCGGGAGGTTTTCTTGAATATTCTGCAGATTATTAACGAACTTTGTAAAAAAATAGAATATGCCGCAGAAGAATATACGGTTAGAGGTCATGCAGGCCATTGAACCTCAGGTTGAGGGGTTTATGGATTCGTTTTTAATCCCCGTTGATGAAATATGGCAACCTTCCGATTTTTTGCCAGATTCCGAAAGTGATGGGTTTTTAGAGGCCGTGAAGACACTTCGAGGGGAAGCCAAAGAGCTGGGCTATGATTTTTGGGTCACCTTGGTAGCCGATACGATTACAGAAGAAGCTTTGCCAACCTATGAGTCTTGGTTGATGGATGTTGAAGGCATAAACCAACACGATGGTAAAAACAACGGATGGTCAAAATGGGTTCGTGCTTGGACGGGTGAGGAAAATCGCCATGGCGATGTACTTAACAAATATCTTTATCTCTCAGGAAGGGTAAATATGCGCGAGGTTGAAATTACTACCCAATACTTAATCTCCGACGGCTTTGATATTGGTACCGATCGAGATCCTTACAAGAATTTCGTATATACATCTTTTCAGGAACTGGCTACCAACATTTCTCATAAAAGAGTAGGGCAAATGGCCAGGAAAAAGGGCAATGCACTTTTAGCAAAGATGTGTACCATTATTGCAGGAGACGAGATGCGGCACCATTTGGCCTATCGTGAATTTGTGAAGACCATATTGGGTGAGGACCCTTCAGGAATGGTGTTGGCCTTTGCCGAAATGATGAAGAAGAAAATCGTGATGCCTGCCCATTTCTTAAGGGAATCAGGGGGAACTATTGGAACCGCGTTTGAGAATTTTTCAAACTGTGCGCAACGCTTAGGGGTCTATACGGCGCAGGACTATGTTGAGATTTTGCAGAAATTGAACGATTACTGGGAGTTGGATGCACTGCGAAGCCTTACCGATGAAGCCGAAAAAGCAAGGGAATACTTGGTTAAATTACCTGCTCGTTTGGAACGCATTGCCGAGCGAATGAAATTCCCGGAAGACCAGTACCGCTTCAAATGGGTTGAGGCCAACGGATTGGTATAGAAATGGCGTAATTAAAAATGCCGGCAAATTGCGGGTAATTTTTTATCGTATTACAATTTTCCGCGTTTATGTGCCTCTTGCCATTTGGCCAAATCCCCCCATTTTCCTTCATGACACATTTTGGCCTGCATTGGCCAAGAGGCTGGGTCATGTATCTTATAACGGTTCCCGCCACTATCCAATATTTCTTGGCAACGGGCCACCGAAACTTCCGAAAGTGCCTTCCATGTTTTAATGCCTTCCTCCTTGAACATGCCTGCAATTTTAGGACCGATGCCTTCTACAATTTTTAAATCATCTTGTCTTACTACCTTTCCAAGGGCAGTTTTGGCCGCCAAGGCATTGAAGTTCGCAGGGGCATTGCCCATAACAGTCCTATTTGATGCTACTGGGGCTACCGACCCCCTTGATGCCTCATCGCGGCTGGTTTTCAGTTCGGCCTGTAATTCAGCATTCCTATCCCGTACGATTTTTAGTTCAGCCGTTTGGTCTATTGTCGAGCCTGATCCTTTGCCCCAATAATAACCAATAATACCGCACATGACCCCGATGAAGGCCGCAATAAGCCAGCACCAAATATTCGTGTTCCCTATATCCATTTTCTAAATTTTAAAATCAATAATTGAAGTCATTTTTTTGAGGTACTATTTTATGAATTGTTGGCTGACTTAAGCAATCAACTGTCCATAAATTTCATGCCCTTGTCCTTACCACTCTATTTTTAGTCATTAAATGGGGCTTTAATTTCGCTCGCATCAAATTAGTTCAGGGGCGTTATAGGTTTTTCGGGTTAGTGGGGTCTCCCCTAGTACGTTTATAAAAATCCCAAGAAGGTTTGTTGTTGAGCGCAGCATCCTAGATTCAGGTTAGGGGTCTTATAACCAAGGTATTAAAAAATCCTGACAAAATTGCTTTTCAAACCAAAGTCATAAAGAAGCAATGGGTCACTTCTAGGATGATACGTTTTAATTAGGGCCTAGATCGCGATTGTAAGGTAAGAATACATCGAGCGGATTATATGACTATGGCTATAAAAATTGCAATTATCGTCTTATAGTAATCTATGTTCTAAACTTTTATAACCATCTATACATAAAATCGGGTAATGCATACAATTTTTTTAAAAAGAGATACATTCCTCCAAGAAATTCAGTGAATTAAAACTTATATTTATTAAAGAAATAACTAGGAACCGTTTGAGAATGAAGACCCGAATAAAAAAAATACTGACCTTTTGTTGTATGGTCATTGTGTTGGGCATACAAACATTACTTTCTGGTAGTTGGTCAATCACCGAAAATAAAGTTTCCCATTCTCGTTGAAAATATAAATAGGTCCTTAATAGCATATCAGGGCCTATGTAACAATAATTTCATCTTTATTTATTGAGTTAGTTAGTGCTAAAAAATCCGCTAAATTTTCAGTCTTACCGATCGGGGGAATAGGTGAGTGCAGAAATGGTAGCGGATTTTAGTATTTGAATCCTATCGATTGTTCTAGGGCATGGCACATGGCTCAGGCAGCATATCAATTCTCAAAAAGTTCGCGTATTCAGGCCCCGTTATAGTGGAGCATATAGTTCAAAGGCCCATTAAATGGCTATGGCAATTCTAATCAAACCAGCATTTTAAAAGATGCTGTTTCTATTGTAAATCGAATGCGTTTGATACTCCTTAAATGGTAAATTTTATCCCTTGGGCAAGCGGCAGTTCGGTAGAATAATTAATCGTATTCGTTTGTCTTCTCATATATACTTTCCAGGCATCCGATCCACTTTCCCTGCCACCACCGGTTTCTTTTTCACCGCCAAAAGCACCGCCAATTTCTGCACCTGACGTGCCAATATTTACGTTTGCTATGCCACAATCACTCCCGTTAACCGATAAAAATCGCTCTGCTTCACGAAGGTTATTGGTCATTATGGCAGAAGACAGCCCCTGTACCACACCATTTTGTATAGCAATCGCATTTTCCACGTCGCCACTATATTTTAATAGATAAAGTATCGGAGCAAAGGTTTCATGCTGCACTATTTCGAATTTTGGCTGTGCTTCGGCGATGGCAGGTTTTACATAACAACCACTTTCATATCCCTTTCCTTGCATCACTCCCCCATCAACAAGAATCCTTCCACCAGCTTCCACGACTTTTTTCAAGGCATCTTCGTACATCGTAACGGCATCGGTGTCAATTAAAGGACCCACTTGATTGTTCTCATCGAGCGGATTTCCAATGCGCAATTGTTTGTAGGCATCAATCAGGGCATTTTTTACCTTGTCATAAATCGATTCATGAATTATAAGCCGTCTTGTTGAAGTACAACGTTGCCCTGCGGTGCCCACTGCACCGAAAACGGCTCCGATTATTGTCATTTTAATGTCGGCGTCCGGGGTCACGATGATGGCATTATTGCCACCCAGTTCTAAAAGTGATTTACCCAATCGGGCCGCCACAGCCTGTGCCACAATTTTCCCCATCCTAATCGATCCGGTAGCCGAAATCAATGGCAAACGGGAATCTTGGGTCATCATTTGGCCGACTTTATAATCCCCATTGATCAAATTGGAAATACCTTCAGGAAGTTCGTTTGATTTCAAGACTTCGGCAGCAATATGTTGACAGGCAATACCGCATAACGGAGTTTTTTCAGAGGGTTTCCAGACACAGACATCACCGCATATCCATGCCAAAGCCGTATTCCAAGCCCATACGGCGACCGGAAAATTAAAGGCGGATATAATACCCACAACCCCTAAGGGGTGATATTGCTCATACATTCGATGACCCCGCCGTTCCGAATGCATCGTCAAACCATGCAATTGTCGTGAAAGTCCCACTGCAAAATCACATATGTCGATCATTTCCTGTACCTCGCCCAAACCTTCTTGGTAACTCTTGCCCATTTCATAGGAGACCAATTTTCCCAACGGTTCTTTTAATTCCCGTAGCCTTTGCCCGAATTGGCGAACTATTTCACCTCGTTGCGGTGCAGGTTTGTTTCGCCAAGTTAAAAATGCTGCTGTTGCCGCTGTCATTACCGTTTCATAGTCGGCCGAAGTGGTGGTTTTCACTTTTCCGATCAAAGCCCCATCAACTGGTGAATAGGACGCCAATAGTTCACCAGAACCAAAATTTTTCAGGCCAGTAGAACTTCCAGCATTGACACTAAGAATCCCCAAGGCTTTTAATGCACTATCGATACCAAAATCAGCAGCTATTTTTGACATTTTATAAAATTTATTAATCGAATATTCATTCCCGGAATGAACGGGTTGGCAAAGCTACGAATTTATAAAGACCTAGCTCGTTTCCTTTAAAAGAACCTATTATCAATTGTTTAAAAGAACTGCTAGGAAGGGATACGTTGTTTAAATACGAGCGTGAAATCGGTGCCAGTAGCACTGGTGGCAAATGAAAATTTGGCACCTATTTGCCGACAGAGTTTTTGTATGATTTCAAAACCGAGGCCATTTGTCTTACTAATTTCAAAATTCTTTGGAAGCCCCGTACCGTTATCTGAAATCGTAATATTTATAGAATCGTCTTTCAAGATGGTGACCACTATTCTTAGTAGTGCTTCGTCATTTTCATTTGAAAATGCATGCTTGAATGCGTTGATAACCAATTCTGAAGTTATTATGGCAATAGGCACTGCAGTATCAAGGTCAATTGATATCGGTGGACAGCTAATTTCGTAGCGTACCGTAGGTGAAATATTTTTATGTGAATTTATTAAATCAACTAAATATCCTTTCAAATCGACGGCTTTAGCACCTTCATCTTGATAAATTTTTTGATGGATCAAGGCGATTGCCGAAATACGCCCCTGGCTACTTTCCAAGGCTTGGATTGTTTCTTTATCGGTCAACTTCCTCTTCTGAAGATTTATAAGACTAGAAGTTATTTGTAAGTTGTTCTTAACTCGATGATGTATTTCACGTAATAAATTTTCCTTTAATTTATTTGATTCCTCAAGTTCAACAGTTCTGAGTGCTACTTCCTGGATTAAATCGTTTTGGTATTGGTCTCTTTGCCGAACAACGATAATCAAAAGCAAGGTCGACGCCAATCCCATAAGCAATGCAAAGTATGATTCAAGGGCATGCGGGTAGGTAGTCAGTTGTTCCTTCGGAAGTATCGAGACTTCCCAATTTCTATCCCCTGTTTTTATGATAATCTTGTCTAACGGTTCCTCGTCCTTTGTGGAAATCGAATCGATTGTATTGTATAAGGGGGTATCTATAAATGCGGTATCCCGAATTGCCAGATTTAGGATGGGAAGCTCAAATTCCAGGGTTTTATTAATTAATTTGTCCATCTGGAATTCACCAAATACAATTCCACTAGGATTCCGTTCCGTTGAGTCCATTACGACTAAAATTGGCATAAATCCAGGTGATTTCCGGCTCTCCTTTACAAGATAAAACGGGTCGGAATAGGCAATTCTACGAGTCGAAACCGTATTGTCGATTGTCTTGGCAATTTGGTTGGAATATAAGTTATAGCCAAGCATATCTTGATTGTTTGGCAAAGGATGGACTAAATGGGTTATGTACCGATACGGATTCCCGTTTTGATTCGACCCAGTACCCTTCATACTGGTAATGGGGATAAAATTACCAGATTTCGATCTATCAAGAAGAACTTCCTGGTTTTCCGACCCGTCCGATTTCTGGGCCCAGGCTAAAAGCTGTACACCATAAAGATCTTCTGCAAAGGGGGCAGTGAACTCTTCAAATAATTCCTGGGAAACCTCATCGGTGTTTTGAAAAAATACCGACATAGATTCTATGGCCAAATTTATTTTATTCAACTCCCTATTTAACTTCAATTCTACTTTAAAGATCGCAGTTTCAATAGCGGCATTGTTTCGTGCTAGGTATTTGGCATTTATGGCATAGAACATATAGGCAGATAACAGTAAACCTGCTAAAAATATAACCCCATATTTTATAAACTGCGAATTATACATGTGTTGTGGTTCCGTTCCAAGGTCTGTTCAAAATTAAGGCGCATTTTTTCGTATAGGAAATAGTGATCAAAAAAGTTGATAAAATGTACTTTTTACTACCAAAACAAACCATTGATACAATTTAAGAAAAACCAAACCCACATTGCATCATCCCTTATACTTTGATAGGCTTTCGAGGGTAAAAATAGGGTATTAAAGGCTATTGTAATTGTTTAGTGCGCAAGATCGTTGACGTTAATCGACAACTTTTTTAAAAGTACCCATACTTCCCAAGGATGAGTAGAAGGATAGCCAACAAGGCTGGAAATGCCTGTATCATAAATATTTTTCGGTCTGCACTAATGCCCCCAAAAATCCCTGCAATTGATACACAACCTAAGAAAAACAGTGAAATATTGAATCGCCAAAGCGTATCTTCAATGAAAAAGGTCCAGATAAGACCTAGTGCTAAAAAGCCATTGTAAAGACCCTGATTGGCTGCCAAACTTTTGGTGGGCTCAAAAAGTTCTTTGGGAAAATCCTTGAATATTTTTTTACCTCGAGTGGTCCAAGCGAACATTTCAAACCACATAAAATACAAATGCAGTAGGGCAACAAGGCTTATAAGGATGGTGAGAACTATGTCCATAAATCATTCATTCGAGAGAAAGCGTTCATCAACAGGCATTATAGTGCCACAATTATTACAAGTGCGAAGTGCTTTTGAGCCATAAAAATGTTTAAAGTGTGCTAGGAAGTCCTTTTCGATATCGTGAAGGGTAAAATAGGCTTCATATAGTTTATGGTTACAATTATCACAATACCATATAAGGCCATCATCAACGTTCATTCCCGCACGTTTGCGTTCAACCACGAGGCCGATCGACCCTTCCAAGCGCACGGGTGAATGCGGTACTTTTGCAGGATGTAGGTACATATCACCTGGTCCTAATTTAAATGTTTTTTTTTGACCATCTTCCTGAATATGAATCAAAATATGACCTTCTAATTGATAAAAAAGTTCCTCAGTTTCATTGTAATGATAATCCTTGCGGGCATTTGGCCCTGCAACAACCATGACAATATAGTCATCGGCTTCTTTGTATAGATTTTTATTGCCGACGGGCGGTTTCAAGGAATCCCTATTTTCCTCGATCCATGCAGGCAAGTTGAAAGGGGGCTGTATCGGCATCTTTTTTATGATGATTACGTAAAGTTTCAGTTAATTGGCTCCCATATTGGAAGCATAACCATTTGAAACGTACTCAAATTTAAGAAAAGTAATTGGTTATTGGGAAGCCAATCGGAAGAACAATTGGGTGAAATATAAATTACCCTTGGCGTCTTTTTTCACACTAACAGCGGTGTGTGAAAACTCACCTTCCATCGTTTTTTTGTGGCTCGCACTTTGTAGCCATCCTTGCATGGTTTCGGCAGCATTGGGATAATCTTTTGCAACATTTTCGGCAACCATTTCGGCATTGACTTCCGAGGAGATACTTGAGGCTCTTGAACTAAAATTATCGTGGTTAATGCCTCCTTTGGCAATCATATAATCGGTATGCTTATTGGCATAATCATAGGCAATTTCACTATATTCCAGGGCATCGTAGCCCAAGCTTTTTCTATGGGCATTCACGAGGCCCAAGAGCTCCTGCTCAATAGCCACTTCGTTGTGGGCTTCCGGTATACTGGCTTGGTCGAAAGATTCCTTGCTACAGGACGTAACCACCAAAACAAATAATACAATGATAGTATATTTGAATTTCCAAATCATACAATGTTCTAAATCGTAGGTAGGTCTCTAGTAGGTAGTATGCCAAGAAAGGGGGGCCGATTTGCTATCGGTTCAATGTTGAAGGGGAAATCCAACCCTGTAATGATAAAACAAAAATAAACGTCGCCTTTAAAATAATCGATATTTTCGATGAACGGTATATTTCAAGGAACATAATGAATTCTTAAGGCCAAAAATGGTTTTAAGCTAAGGGTGAAAAAGAACTGCATTGCATCACGTGAAAACTTTCGGGTTAAAATGATGAATACAGTAGTAAGGGGATCGGTGTTAATTTGTCTTTTCGCTTTGGCTACGAATTCCCTGGGCCCATTGAATGGCCGGATCAAGGGCGTCGAACCATTTGATTTGGGTTCGAACAAAGATTTTCTCCAACAGGGCATTGAAATAACTTCTTTTGGTATATCCTACGATAGCATAACCACGAAGGCTATAATTTTGGGAATAGAATTTTATCCAATCCGATGGACTGACCGAATAATTGTTTATTCGGTTACTGATATAAATCAGTTCCTTGGCATTTGTGCCATAGATGCTTCTGATTTCATCGGTAATCATTCGGCCTATAGGATCCCAAGTGACCACTACCCCGGCATAAAATTCGGCGATAACAAAGGTGTCATATAAAAAAACATCCCCAAAATCATACGTTAGCACATGCAAGGCGCTTTTGTGAGGAAGGGTATCCTTTAATAATTTCAAAACAGTCGTGGATTACAATTCAAGTACAAAGAAGAATACATTTTGCCATTCTATCGCTTAAAATCGACGAAATGCACCCTAAATACTATAGGGTGACTTTCATAATACTCCTAAGCGCCTTTTGCCGATCAATTTTTTGGCAATCTCTATATTAGTAGTATCGATTATTTTGGTTTAAAGCCACTAAGGATCCGAGAAGCTATTTTACAAATCTAAAGGAAATCACGGGTATGGGACATGCTTCTTTCTTCTTTCAAAAACCGGCCATGGACACCGTATTATTTCCATACTTTTATTCTATGGAGAAAATTGTGCGTATTGGAGATGATTTTATGTATTCATCCGATGATTTCCTGGAATTGATTGCGGCCTTGAAATCAGGTTTCGAATCTTCTGATATTATTACACCACAACGTTACCACCTTGATTTTCCAAATCCGGACGTGGGCCCTGATTCAACACTTTTGTTGATGCCTTCATGGAATCCAGGAAGTCATGCAGGTGTCAAGATTGCTACCGTGAGTCCTGAAAACGGCCAATTTGGGAAACCGTCAGTTCAGGGAATTTATATTTTATTGGATGCCCGATTCGGGACTGTATTGGCTACCCTTGAGGCAAAGGGTCTGACTGCAAAGCGCACCGCCGCTGCCTCTGCCTTGGCATCTTTCTATTTGTCAAATCAGAGGTCATCTTCTTTATTAATGATAGGTACGGGGGCACTTTCGACCAATTTAATTATGGCGCATGCTTGTGTAAGGCCTATAAAGAAAGTTTATGTGTGGGGTCGCGATAGTAAGAAGGCCCAAAGCGTATGTGAATCCCTATCGAATGCTAGCTTTCAAATCGAGGTCGCGGGTTCTATTGAAGAAAAAATCGGTGAAGTCGATATTGTTTCATGTGCAACCCTGTCCAAAACGCCCCTGGTCCTGGGAAATATGCTTCGCCTAGGACAACATGTTGATTTAGTAGGCTCCTATAAAAGTGACATGCGCGAGGCTGATGATGCAACCATTTCCAGGGGATCGATCTTTGTAGACACCTTACAAGGAGCCCCGAAAGAAAGTGGCGACCTAGTCATCCCGATACAAAATGGTGTGCTAAAGGAAGCGGATATCAAAGGTGACCTCTTTGGGCTCTGTTCCGGTTCTGCCAAAGGAAGGTCATCCGAAGATGAAATCACCATATTTAAATCGGTGGGTCATGCCTTGGAAGATTTGGTGGCGGCCTCATATTATTATAATAGGTTTGTACATGGGAACTAATGTGTTTAAAACTGCCCAAATAAAAACTAATTTTAATCCGCCTGACGAGTGGCTAGCCATTCAGACCATCGACCTGCATACGGGCGGGGAACCATTACGGGTAATCATTGATGGCTTTCCACCACTTAAAGGTAGTACGATCTTGGAGCGTCGAAGGTATTGCAAGGAACATTATGATCACTTGCGTAAATTGCTGATGCATGAGCCGCGTGGCCATGCAGATATGTATGGCTGTCTTTTGATTCCTCCGAATGATGAGCAGGCCGATTTTGGCATACTTTTTCTGCACAACGAAGGATATAGCACCATGTGTGGCCATGCCATTATCGCTATCTCAACACTGGCTGTCACTATGCAATGGATCCCAGTAACAGAGGGTGATACTATTTTAAAAATCGATGCTCCTTGCGGTCGAATTAACTCGTATGTAACTGTTAAGAATGGGATGGTCGCCAGCGTTCGATTTCACGGGGTGCCCAGTTTTGTAGTGGGTCTAGACAGGACCGTATCGGTCGATCGATTTGGCACGGTTACTTATGATTTGGCCTATGGCGGGGCATTCTATGCGTATGTAGATTTAGCAAAGAACCACTTCGATTTTGACTTGAATGCCACATCGTATCCTAGTTTGATTGCGATGGGGATGGCTATAAAACAGGCGGTAATCCGCGAGGATTTTCAAATTTTTCATCCGTTTGAAGAAGACCTGGGATTTCTTTATGGAACCATATTTATCGGGGAATCCGATACGCCGCATGTAGATAGCCGAAACATTTGTGTTTTCGCCGAGGGGGAAGTCGATAGGTGCCCTACCGGTTCTGGAGTTTCGGGTAGAATGGCCATCCACAGGAAACGTAATCAGATCGAAGTAGGTGAAGTTATGACTTTTGAAGGCATAACGGGATCCGTCTTTAAAGGTTCAATTGTTTCAGAAGCCGCCTATGGTCCTTACAATGCGGTCATTCCCGAAGTCGAAGGTACCGCCCATATTACTGGAATACATACATTTTTCCTCGACCCAAACGACCCTATACAAAATGGATTTATTTTTCGTTAGCTACAGAACGATTTTCAGATTGCTCCATCTAATTATTCTTCACTTTCATCTTTTACTACTTCACCCCTGAGTACCTTGGAAAACACAAAAGCACCAATTTCTTTTAGAGGGGAATAAAATTTTGATTCCCGTTTGGTTTCTGCATCTATGAAAATAGAGGAATGGCCAATTTGGTCAAAAAAGATAAGAAGTGCGCCTAAAATTACGGCGACTTTTAGGGTGCCGAAAATGGCACCTGCAATTTTATTCAAGAGACCCAACATGGCAATATTGGCAATCTTCGTTAAAAATTTTCCAGCCAGGTGTACGAGTATAACAATGATAATAAAGGTGATTACAAAGGCTGCGATATTCATATAACGCTCATCCCAGTGCATATTTTTTGACAGATATTCCCCAGTGATGTATGAAAAATGAATAGCCCCGTAAATCCCGGCGATCAAGGCGGCGATCGCGGCGAGTTCAATAAGCAAACCATTATTAAGGCCCCTCCAGGTTCCCCAGAGTAGCAATAGTCCGAAGACGATATCTAAAAAATTCATGACCGTGATATTATAGCAAATATAGAACTTTGATTTGTACCTTTATGCCTTGTCCAAAAATGGGATTAGAATTTTAGGCACTATGTCAAGAGACATTCAATTAAAGGAAAGGTGGCAATTACTGGTTGACAAACTATCTGCCCAGTTTGCCGATGGCGACCCATTAGAACTTGATGCGATTATCTATCTTGTAGGTGTACAAGAACTAGGGCAATACCACCGAAAATACAAAAAGGACGAGAAGTTGAACCTTATGCATATCGCCATTTGTAGACTTTTGGAACCTTATGGTTTTTATGAATTTAGTTTTTTTGATGAAGAAGGTTGGCCCCATTACATCATAAAGGAAGAATTGCCCGCATTGAAGGCAGGGGAACAATCGGTATTAATGAAGGAGGCCCTTGTTCTTTATTTTCTCGAGAAAAATTACATTTTATAGAGAGTCATCGATAATCAATAGGTATTTCATGCTGGCCAATAATTATGCTATTTTCGTTATAAAACAAAAGTTATAAAAATGCGACCCTTTAAAAGGTACTATGCCGTAATTTTTACTTCGCTCCGCACAAATGGGGAAAACGGTTATGGGCAAATGGCCGAACTTATGGAGAAATCAGCAAAAGAACAACCAGGGTATTTAGGAATGGAAAGTGCCCGGTCAGAGCTTGGAATTACAGTAAGTTACTGGGAAAGCCTTGAAGCCATTGCAAATTGGAAGTCAAATACCGAACATTTAGACGCTCAAAAAAGAGGAATCAAGGATTGGTACAGCTGGTATAAAGTGCGTATTTGTCAGGTAGAACGGGAATATGATTTTTTCAAATGAGCATACTTCCATATTTGACTTCATAAATCTCACTTTGTGAACCGTATTTTAAACATTATATTTAAAGATCAGTCCATATCGCATAATTATGTCAAAACAATATATTATTTCACTCGATCAAGGAACCACTAGTTCACGGGCCTTGCTCGTAGATCAGAACGGTAAGATCAAAGGCATGGCCCAAAAGGAATTCAAGCAGATTTTTCCAAAATCGGGATGGGTCGAACATGATCCCATGGAAATTTTGGACACCCAGTTGGGCGTTCTAAAAGAACTTCTGAAAAAGGCAAACGTGCAGGTCTCCGACATTAAGGCAATTGGGATAACAAATCAAAGGGAAACGACCGTGGTTTGGGATAAAAATACAGGGAAACCGGTCTATAACGCAATTGTTTGGCAAGATAAACGCACTGCGGATATCTGTGAAGACCTTAAAAAAGCAGGGCTTACCGATTATGTTCGCAAAACGACGGGATTGGTCATTGACTCTTATTTTTCTGGAACCAAGATCAAATGGATACTCGACAATGTAAAAGGCGCTAAAAAGAAGGCCGAAAACGGTGATTTGTCAATGGGTACGATTGATACTTGGCTGATTTGGAATATGACCAAAGGGAAAAGCCACCTAACTGATTATACCAATGCTTCCAGAACGATGATCTACGATATCGTGAACCTTAAATGGGATGATAAATTATTGAATGCCTTGGGCATTCCAAAAATAATGCTTCCCGAAGTGAAACCCTCTGCATATCATTTCGGGGATTTCGAAATTGACGGGATACCTATTCCCATTGCAGGAATCGCAGGAGATCAACAGGCGGCCCTGTTTGGTCAGGGTTGTTTTAAAAAGGGAACCGCCAAAAACACGTATGGTACTGGCTGTTTCATGCTTATGAACACCGGGGAAACCCCGCAGTTTTCAAAAAACGGACTCTTGACCACAATAGCGTATGGTTTGGGCGGGAAGGTCAACTATGCCTTTGAAGGAAGTATTTTTATCGCAGGTGCCGCCATTCAGTGGCTTCGCGACGGACTTGAATTGATCAAGGATGCCAAGGAAACGGAGGCTTTGGCAGCATCCGTTAAAGGAGAAAACTCGGTCTATGTGGTCCCTGCATTTGCAGGTTTAGGAGCTCCCTACTGGGATATGTACGCCCGGGGCGCCATTTTTGGACTGACCAGGGATACCGGTAAGGCCCACTTGGTAAGGGCCACTTTAGAATCTTTGGCCTTTCAGACCAAGGATATCCTAAAAGCCATGGAAGAGGATTCAGGCATTGAATTGAAAAATCTACGGGTTGACGGTGGGGCCTGTGCCAACAACTATTTGATGCAATTTCAAGCTGATATTTTAGATACCGAGGTGCATCGACCCGAAGTGATAGAATCAACGGCCATGGGAGCCGCCTTCTTGGCAGGCATACAAGTAGGGCTCTGGAAACAGGCCGATATTGACCAAAATCGGCCCATGGACCGAATCTTTAAACCCTCTTTTGATAGGGTCAAACGTAAACGTCTGTATAAGAATTGGCAAAAGGCAGTGGAACGTACCAAAGGATGGGAAGCACAATAGAAAAAAGTTCCCAGTGACCTTCGCCTCCCTAAAGCGAAAAGATGCTAGCGCACCAACTCATTGGTCAGCCACATCAGCTAGAACATCCGCCCTTATTTAATGATATTCGAATACCATGAACATAAAATTCTCTAATCTTGATCGATCAAAGACCATTTCAAAACTCACGAAGCATGAATTTGACCTTGTGGTTATTGGCGGTGGTATTACCGGGGGTGGAATTGCCCTTGATGCTGCATCGAGAGGATTGAAGGTTGCTCTGGTCGAAAAAGGCGATTTTGCCTCTGGTACCAGTAGTAAGTCCACCAAGTTAATACATGGAGGGCTTCGCTATCTTAAGCAGTTCGATTTTTGGTTGGTCAAGGAAGTAGGTTCCGAAAGGGCCATCGTACATAAACTGGCGCCGCATTTGGTACTACCCGAAAAGATGTTGTTGCCTTTGATCGAAAACGGCTCGTATGGCAAATGGTTGACATCAATTGGCCTAAAAGTGTATGATATTCTGGCACAAGTAAGCGGGGATGATAAGCGTAAAATGCTCGAAAAAAAGGAGGCCATGAAATTGGAACCTTTATTGCCCAAAAAAATAGTAAAAGGAGCAGGATACTATGCGGAATATCGCACAGATGATGCTCGTTTGACCATTGAAAATATAAAAACCAGCTTGCAGTTCGGTGCGATGGCATTGAACTATGCCGAAGTAGATGATTTTTTATATACCGATAATGAAATTCGAGGGGTTCACGTAAAAGATGTGCTTTCAGGAAACGAATTCAAGATCAAATCTAAGTCTGTCATCAATGCCGCAGGACCTTGGGTTGACGAATTGCGCAATCTGAACCATTCCAAAAAAGGTAAGCAACTTCATCTTACCAAAGGGGTGCATTTGGTGTTTCCGTTTGAAAAATTGCCGGTACGCCAGTCGGTTTATTTTGACATTCCCGACGGTCGTATGATGTTCGCTATACCAAGAGGCAAGATAACTTATGTCGGCACTACCGACACCAACTACAGCAAGGATAAGGACCATGTAAGAATCGATTTGGCCGATGCCATATATTTGCTTTCGGCAGTGAACAATATGTTTCCCAAAATAAATTTGGAGTTGCAAGACATTGTTTCTTCTTGGGCAGGCCTACGACCCCTTATCCATGAAGAAGGAAAATCGGCCTCTGAACTTTCACGAAAAGATGAGATTTTTACTTCTGAAACCGGACTAATAAGCATAGCGGGAGGAAAATTGACCGGGTATCGTAAAATGGCCGAACGCGTAGTTGATCGTGTTGCCAAAAAGATGGAGGAAGAATACAAGATTCCCATTGAGCAGTGCACTACCGAAGCGATTCCCCTGTGTGGAAATGTGGGTTTTAATAAGTCAAAACACGTCAAAAAATATATTGCTGAAGTATACGAACGCATACAATCGGAAGGGTTTGCAGAATATGATGCATGGTATTTGGTTACCAACTATGGCAAACAAACGGAAACGATTTTAGATACCTATACAACTTTAAATGACAAGGATTTATTCGTTCGCATGGCGAAGGCCGAACTTCGATTCGGTGTTGATTATGAAATGGTGCAAAACCCAATGGATTTCTTTATCCGTAGGACTGGCAGACTCTATTTCGATATTGAAAGTGTTAAAGATTTGATGGAACCTATCCTCGAGGAATTCAGGCGTATTTTTAATTCGGATGCGCTGCAAATTTTAGAATGGAAGAATGAATTGATCGATAAAATCGAGGAACATTCCAATTTTTCCCTAGACCGGATCTAAACATTCCGGTCAACCCAAAAAAGTAGGTTGCCGTGTAGCTTTAAATTTCAAGATTAAACGACTAACTAACTTTGTTTATTTCAATCTAATTTATCGGTCAGGTCCTTAAATACTTTCTTGGCGTTTTTCCCATCATATAATACTTCATACACGGCATCGATGATGGGTATCTTGACCTTCTTTTTGAATTTTGATTTTAATTCATAGGTACTTTTCACTGCATAATAGCCCTCGGCGACCATACTCATCTCCATCTGCGCACTTTTTACGGTATAACCTTTACCGATCATATTACCGAACATACGATTGCGGCTAAATGTAGAATACCCCGTAACCAAAAGATCGCCTAAATAGGCAGAATCGTTTATGTTTCTGTCGATTTTATGGATTCGCTTCGTGAAACGTTTCATTTCACGAATGGCATTGCTCATCAGAACACTTTGAAAGTTATCCCCATACCCCAGGCCATGTGCGATTCCCGCGGCAATCGCATAAATATTCTTTAGCATTGCGGCATATTCTGTGCCGATAATATCCTTCGTGATCTTTGTCTTAATATAGGAACTGCTTAAATTTTTTGCCACCATTTGGGCCTTAGCCTTATCGGAACAAGCTATCGTCAAATAGGAGAGGCGTTCAAGGGCTACTTCCTCTGCATGGCAAGGCCCTGTGATAACCCCAATATTTTCAAATGGGATGTCGTATTTTTTATGAAAATGCTCGCCGACGATCAAACCAGTTTCAGGCACAATTCCTTTTATTGCTGAGAATATGATTTTGTGATCCAACGAAACTGTTAATTTCTGAAGCTCACTCTCCAAAAAGGCAGAAGGAACCGCAAATATCAATATGTCAGCTTCTTTTACCACCAGGTTGATGTCATCGGTCAATTCGATCTTGCTAATGTCAAAGGTCACCGAGGTCAGGTAATTCGGATTGTGTTTGTGGATTTTTAGAAATTCGATCGCTTCCGAATTCCGCATATACCAACCTACTGAATCTTGGTTTACCAGAAGCATTTTGACGATTGCCGTTGCCCAACTCCCCCCGCCAATGACGGCAAATTTTATAGTATTTTCCATGGTAAGTCTTAATATCCCAAAAGTAATCAAAATAGAAATTTTGGTCCGTAGATCGAGCGGTAACATTTTACAAAAAGGGTACTAACATCATTTGAATCGGCCCATGTTACAAATTCCCTTTAATGTTGGCAATGGTATTTTTAATAAACCTCCACAAGGCTTATTAAAATATGCGTGCTCATTGTAATGTATTCATGGTTCGATTTTAGAACAATTTAGGTTTATAACGAGGGAGTTCTGGAGCACTTTGTAGCGTCTTACCTCCCTCTTTTGGCCAATTCAAATGTTTGATCAGGGGCTTTTTTTTCAAAGACCCCAGCCATTTGGATCTCAATTTAAATTGTTGGGCAGAAAAAGGTTGGTTTTTATTAGGGAAGTTTAGAAACGCCTTCCTAAAAATGGGGTATATTTTGGAGACTTCTTTTTTCTTAAATAGACCTTATTGGCAACTAAACAGGTATTTCATCGAGAATTTGTAGTCGATTTCATAGTGCACTTTATGAAAAACGACGAAACGCTTAAAACTTTAACAGCGCCTTAAGCCTTCAAGGGCAATCCCTATATTAAATCGTACGTTATTATTGAAAGTACCACGGAACCTGGGGTATGTGTAGATGGTAGTTTGAGAAGGGTGACAACCGGGGGTACTATCAAACCTCAGATTTTAATACTGGAAAAAGCCTATAAAACACGATAGTATAAAATAGTAAATGGTTGCGAAGGGTAACCGAAGCAATGATTTTTTGGTTGGTTATTAGTTAGAAGCCGCCCCGTTCAGTTTGATGGGGCGGTTTTTTTAATAAGTGTAACTTCCTCATTTCTTATAGGACATGCCTTTTTCGCTTTGCATAATTAATTTCTATGTTTAGCGATAAATGCGGTCGGATTTTCACCGGTCACTTTATTGAAGGTACGATTAAAGTACGAAAGACTCTCAAAACCGCAATCAAAACAGGCCTCGGTCACATTGTGGCCCATGAACAAAAGTCTTTTGGCCTGACTTATTCGATATTGGTTCAAAAACTCTATAAAGGTACTCCCAGTGGCCTTTTTGAAATATCTACAAAAGGCGGGTTTTGTAAGATTGCTAAGTGCAGCGACTTCGTCGAGGTGTATTCTTTCTCGATACTGGTCATCGATAAAGGTATAAATATGGCGTATGCGTTCTTGTTCTTTTTGATTGTACCTACTCACAAAGGGTTTCTCATGTAGCACGGTGAATTCTAGACTATGGGCGAGCAACTCGAAAATCCGAAGTACTTCAAGATGCAGTTCAAAAGGGGTAAGGAGATGTAGCGATTTCATTCGATTTCCAATCTGCTTCTTGGTTTCTCCCATAAAAGCAATACCATGTTGTGATTTATCAAAGAGGGTATGTATACTCGAAAAGGTACTATAGTCATCGGCTATCGAAGCGACAAAAGAAGGTTTGATATGTAGCACCTCCATGCGATAGGAGGTCTGCACCCCATGATCAAAATTCAGATGCGGAATATTCGAGCCGATCATTACTAAATCGCTCTTCTGATAATTGGAAATATGGTCGCCTACGTGGCGTTTAGCACTTGCCCCTTCAATATAGACCAATTCGTAGTCCGGATGAAAATGCCAATAGAAAAGATGGTTCAGTTTCGGGTCATGCAAAAGTCGAAACGGACTCTTCGAATCGGGTGCTATGGTTTCAAGTTGAATTCTCATCCTATGATTTAACTAAATTATACATAAAATTGAACTATATTGATTTAAATATCAATATAGTTCAAATATTGGTCAATATCGAGGTTGAAACACCGAATAGGGATTCCTAATTTTATCTTCTCAATATAGGAACTTATTTAAAGGAATAAAGTATGCAACCCGCTAAAACAAAATTTGAAATGGCCAACAAGGCCCACGAGGAAATTCCAGGGAATCCCTCGACCGCCACGACTAGTAAATTCAAGCTCAACGATCGTTCGAATGGGAAACCACTTCGCGTATTGAGTGAGGATGATTGGGTATTTTGGAAGCATAATGGTTATATCGTTATCAAAAAGGTCGTACCCGATGCCCAGGTAAAGGCCACAGCTGATTTTTTGTGGGAATTTGACGAAAAAGACCCCAACGACCCTTCAACTTGGTATGCGCCGCCCAGAGCCGATATGAAAATGAAAGAACTTACCGGGACCGGAATGGTAGAGGTTTATAACCATCAACATCTTTGGAACAATCGCCAGATGCCAGGGGTGCACGATGCATTCGTCGATGTTTGGGGCACTGAAAAATTATGGGTCACCATCGATCGTGCCAATTTAAACTTTCCTTTACCGCCGGGAATTGAAAAAAAGGGATTTATCCATTGGGACTACGATCCGGAAACCCGACCTCAAAATGTACAGGGCGTACTGGCCTTGGCCGACCAGACAGATGAGAATATGGGTGGTTTTCAATGTATTCCTTGGCTATACCGCAATTACGATTCCTGGAAACTCACCCAGCCAGAAGATCGAGATCGATTTCAACCCAATATCTCCGATCTAGAAGATAAAATTGTGAAAGTTAAAATGGAAGCTGGGGATTTGTTGATCTTTAATAGTACAGAGCCTCACGGAATTCGACCTAATAAATCAAAAGACAAGGTACGAATTGCCCAATATATTTCAATGATGCCAGCAGAAGAAGACAATCAAAGTCTGCGTGAATGGCGCATTAACTCATGGAAAAATCGAATAGCCCCAGAAGGGTATGCGTTTCCGGGAGATCCGCGAAATTGGGAGCAAACACGTTATGAAACTGCTAATTTAACCCCACTCGGCGAAAAATTATTAGGATTAACTGATTGGTAACCAATTTATTGTCGTATTAATAGAATTGTTCAAGGCTAAAAATTTAATAAACCGTACTTTTGCCAGCTTAAAATCCTAGCCGTGCGGAAGTACTTGAATTTATTTGATTTTAGACAAAAAGTTGATTATAAAACAGAAATACTATCCGGGCTTACAGTCGCCCTGGCGCTGGTGCCAGAGGCCATTGCCTTTGCCCTCATCCCTGGCTTTTCTCCTTTAACGGGACTTTATGCGGCATTTGTATTGGCCTTGGTCACGGCTATTTTGGGAGGGCGTCCTGGAATGATTTCTGGGGCGACCGGGGCAGTTGCCGTTATTTTTCTTGGTTTGATCTTGGAACTAAAACGAAACTTTCCAGGAATCGAGGCCGAAACAATTCTAAATTATGTCTTTGCAACGGTTATTATTGCGGGAATACTTCAGATTATGGCCGGGGTGTTGCGATTGGGGAAATTTATTCGTTTGGTGCCTCATCCCGTAATGTTTGGTTTTGTAAACGGACTAGCCATTATCATCTTTATGGCCCAGTTTCCCAATTTTTATCAAAAAGGCACAGGTTCGCTCCTTACCGGAGGCCCGCTCTATACGATGTTGGGGCTTACGCTGTTGACGATGTTCATAATTTGGGGTTTTCCAAAATTGACCAAAGCCGTGCCCTCTTCATTGCTCGCGATTATTGTGGTTTCGGGAATTGTAATCGGATTTGGGATCGATACATTGACAGTGGCCGATACCATGAAGGAAGGGGAATCCATTCGAGGCGGGTTTCCTCCTTTATCGATACCACAGATTCCCTTAACATTTGAGTCCTTAAGGATTATTTTCCCGTATGCCGGAATAGTTGCCGGGGTGGGGCTTATAGAAAGCCTCTTGACCTTAAATATCATCGATGAGATTACCGAAACACGAGGAAGCGGTAACAAAGAGTGTGTAGCACAGGGAACCGCGAATATTCTCTCAGGTTTTCTCTCGGGAATGGGAGGTTGCGCCATGATAGGGCAGAGTTTGATCAATACCTCTTCAGGTGCACGTGCCCGACTTTCTGGGATTACCGCGGCGGTCATGTTATTGGTTTTTATCATGTTCGGATCTAGTTTGATCGAACGTCTGCCCATGGCGGCTTTGGTAGGATTGATGTTTATGGTCGCCATCGGCACCTTTGAATGGGCGAGTTTCAAAACGTTTGGTAAAATGCCGAAATCCGATGTCGTTGTCATGGTCCTGGTAACGTTTATTACGGCCATTACCCATAATTTGGCGGTGGCTGTTTTATTGGGGGTCGTCATTTCGGCCCTGGCCTATTCCTGGGAGAACGCAAAACGTATCAGGGCAAGAAAGTATGTAGATGAGCATGGGGTAAAACATTATGAGCTCTATGGTCCGCTGTTTTTTGGCTCCACAACTGCTTTTGCAGATAAATTCGATGTGCAGAACGATCCTATCGAGGTGATCATTGACTTTCGGGAAAGTCGGGTGGCCGATATGTCGGGTATCGAAGCCTTGAATAAACTTACCGAACGCTATCGAAAGGTCGGTAAAAAAATTCATCTCAGACATTTAAGCAGCGACTGTAAACTGCTACTGGCCAATGCCGATGAAATCATAGATGTCAATGTTTTGGAAGACCCAACCTACAAGGTGGCAGTCGATAAGGTGTAGTTCCGTATAGCGCGAACTTTAAATTCGCTGGCGTTATGCTATCAAGGATTCCAGGCGCTTTTAACTCCGGAAAAACCCATTTCATAAACAACAAAAAATGCTGTTATCCCATTGAGTATTGGGATAACAGCAGGATGCTATTTTGAATACTACGTGGTATTAGAGTGTTCTCAAATACTCGGCGATGGCGCGGGCATCGCTCTCACTTAGATTTTGATTGATCATTGGGGCATTGTTGTATTCCTTGTACAAGGCCATGGCAATCGGATCTTCCTTGACCATGCCATCTGGGTTCATGATCATGTTCATTACCCACTCCGGACTCCTGCGTTCAAAGACGCCTTTGAGGGCTGGTCCGATCAAGCGTTTGTCGGCCATATGGCATGCGGTACAGATGCTCTTGAATTTTGCCGCTCCTGCCGAAACCATTGCGGGATCGATCTCATCGGCAAATGTGACCGAAGTAATCGGCCCAACTCCTTTGTTGCTCATGTCAACGGGTACACCTTGAGAAGCTTCGTCGGTTTTAGCTTCCGTTTTTTCTTCGGTCTTTGCCCGGTTCATTTCAAAACCTTCTTTCTTTTCTTCTTTTTTTTCTTTTCCACCACAGCCGATCATCAGACCGCCAAGCGCTATGGCAACGAGTACTTTTTTCATTTTAATACAGTTTAGGGAGACTAAGATATGAAATACCAATGTGTATCATAACCCCTTGATGAAATTTATTGCCTTTTTCTCGGAATAGCTTATATTTTTTGGACCAAAAAAGCCCACATGCCCTCCATATTCCGGGACTTCCAATGAAATGAAAGGATTTTTTTTTGCTGCTTCATAAGGATAACACTCCGTTCCTAAAAATGAATCATTACGGGCATTGATAATTAGACTTGGGGTCTTTATAGTGTCTAAAAATTGAAGACAACTGCTCTTTTTATAATAATCCAAGGCATCTATAAATCCATGTGCCCGACTGGTATAAATATCGTCAAAATCCTTTAGGGTCTTGATTTTCTTTATATCCGTATCTAAAATCAGATCAGGGAAACGTAGCTGTTTCAGCTTTAATTTGGCTACCAAATGATTTCGAAATCGCTTTGCATACAGGTAATTCTTAGGCTTCAACAATTCTTTTAGCGAACTATAAAGGTCACATGGAACCGATATTCCGATAATGGCCTTTACTTCTTTAGGGATTTCCCTGGGTTCCCCAGCGTATTTCAAGGCCATATTGCCACCAAGGCTGACCCCTTTTATATAAATATGTGTGTATTTTTTAGCAATCAAATGTTGCACTACTGATTCCAGATCTTCGGTAGCCCCCGAATGATAGGATCGGAATAGCCGATTGGTCTCTCCACTACAACCCCGAAAATTCACTGCACAAGCATCGATCCCCGACGCATTAAATACTTTTGCGCTCCCAGTGATATAGGGCCGTTGTCCATTTCCTTCAAGACCATGCAAAAGTATGACGACCTGGTCGGAAGGTTCTGAGGCAAAACTCCAATCAAGATCTATAAAATCACCATCTGGCAATTCAAGGCGTTCCCTTCGTTGCAGAACATCGGCAACTTTTCTCCAAAGCCCCGCATATATGGTCGAAAAATGGCCATTTTTGAAATAAAAGGGTGGTTTATATGTTGCTTCGCCTTGGGGCATTGATCTTAAATATACGTGGTTAGCGGCAGGGTTTCGCCTGACTGACTATTTGGGATAGATTTCTAAAAGCCTGCATTGCGCTTCGATCGCTGTCTTGAATTCGGCTTTCAAATGCGTCAACAACGTTTCTACTGAAACAACATCTTCGATAAGGGCAGCACCTTGCCCGGCCGACCAAATAGTCTTCCATGCTTTTGCCTCCGTGTTGAGTTCCTTGCCGAAATCGATTTTTACATCTTTTCTAAGATCTTCTTCCGTAATACCTGCCGCTTTTAGGCTATCACCTAAAAAATTAGCATGAACGCCTGAAATGGCCGCGGTATACACAATATCACTGGCGCCTGCGTCGATAATCATTTTGCGGTATTCCTCGGGTGCCTTGCTTTCGGTAACATTGATAAATCGGGTACCCATATAGGCTAGATCCGCGCCCATCTGAAGTGCAGAGGCGATATCCTGACCGGTAGTGATGCAACCTGAAAGTAGTACGGTTTTGTTATAAAATTGTTTGATTTCTGCCACCAAGGTCATCGGATTGATAGTCCCTGCATGGCCTCCGGCCCCAGCTGCCACCAGTATGAGTCCGTCGACCCCGGCCCCTGCAGCCTTCAAGGCGTGCCGTTTTTTGATAACATCATGAAATACCAAGCCACCATACGAATGAATGGCATCTACCACCTGGGAAACGGCCCCAAGGGAGGTAATGATCAACGGCACTTTATGTTTTATACAGAGTTTTAAATCGGCTTCCAATCTTGGGTTGGTGGTATGTACGATAAGGTTGACGCCGAAGGGTGCCGGTTTTTTTCCGGTCTCTTTTTCAAATTTCGTCAGGGCCGACTTTATTTCGATCAACCATTCCTCAAATCCCTCGCTACTGCGTTGGTTCAAGGCTGGAAATGTACCCACAATACCATTTTTACAACATTCGATTACTAATTGAGGTCCTGAAATCAAAAACATGGGTGCTGCAATTATAGGAAGATCAAGGTCTTTGATAAACGGTGCTTTCTCGTTCATGAGGTAAATTTTATACAACTTTAAAAATAACGATAAATTATTGGGGAAGTGCCCCAAGTATATTCAAAACTATGGTATTTTTATCATTCTTATGCATGCATAACAAAATATTGAATCACAATGTACCTAAAAGAATTTGAAATTCGTTGGAGCGACCTCGATCCCAATCGCCATTTGGCCAATTCGTCCTATTTTAATTTTATGGCCCATACGCGCATGTCCTATTTGTTTGAACTTGGTTTTGACCAAAACATCTTGGCAGAACGCCAGATCGGCCCAGTGGCTTTTTATGAACACATGTATTATTTTAAGGAAATCTTCCCCGGGAAGCCCATTAAGGTCTCATTGGAAATTATGGGGATGAGCGAAGACGGGAAATTTTTCGAGTTTCGTCATAATTTTTATGACGACAGGGGTCGCAATGTAGCGCATTGTGAAATGATGGGGGCCTGGATTAGTTTGAAGTCACGCAATCTTATAGCGCTGCCCGATGATCTATTGCAAAAATTCAATGCTGCAGAAAGGCCTAAAGAATTTCGTCAGCTGACTAAAGCAGATACCAGAAGATTTTCAAAGATTCCTAAGGATTTGGAATAGGTTTTTTGCTTGCCAGATACACACCGAGTAACACCAAGGCCGCCGCAAGGACCTTGATGAAGGTAAGGCGGTCCTGCCCGGTCAGCAATGCGAATATAATCCCGATCAATGGTTGTATGTAAACAAAGGCACTGAGGGTCGATGCCTTCAGCTGGGTTAACGCAAAAATATTGAAGAGGTAGGTACAAAAGGTAGTCCCGACGACCACAAAAACGATGCTCCAAATTATTTTCAAAGGCAATTCGGAATAGGGTATTTCAATTAAATCATGATAACCAAAGGGCAAGCAGATCACAATTCCTAGGGTAAAAAGCCACTTCATAAAAGTAAAGGGATGGTATTTATCAAGTAGCGTCTTTACTAAAATCAGGTACGTACCATAAAACAAAGAATTCATCATAATCAAAAAATTCCCCAAAGGAATATTCGGTGCATCGCCCCGTATTTCGGCCCCGAATAAAATCAAGCCCAAGGCGCCAAGCAATCCGATGGCTATCCCCATTGCTTTTCGAGCGATTATTTTTTCCTTAATGAGAATGGCAGACAAAATCAGTACGATAATGGGCGTAGTGGTCACAAGTACCGAACTGTTGATGGGGGTTGACAAAGACAATCCCTTAAAGAATACCAACATGTTCACACCCATGCCCAAGAGGGCGCAGACCATCATCCGCGGATAATCTTTTTTTTCAATATTCTCTTTGGGGCCAAAAAAGGAAAGCATCCAGAATAAGATTGCCGCACCTGTTACACGAAGTATGATAAATGCGGATGGTTTCACGAAATCAGGCATGACCCCCTTGGCAATGGTATGATTGAGACCATATATTATGGTCGCCCCAATTGCTGCACATATGGCAAGTGTTCGCCGGCTCAAGGATGCAGCGCTTTTACGGCTGCTTCAACCTCTTTTTTCGAATTTCCGATAAAGATTTTCCCATTGACCAAAATAACGGGTCTTTTTAAATATGTATAGTGTTCCAATAGGAGGTTTTTATAATCTTCTTCCAGTAAGGTCTTGGCGCCTAAACCTCTTTGTTTATATAAGATGGCCCTTCTACTAAAAAGTGCCTCATAGCTCCCGGCAAGCTCTTTCATTTGTTTTAGTTGTGATGTAGTAATGGCATCTGTTTTTATATCCTGCAATTCAATGCCGGTCAGAGGTCGTAATTCTTTTAAAATTCTTTGGCACGTTGAACATGTGCCTAGATAGTATATTTTTTTCATGGAGTTATTTAATATGAACAATGTGATTTATTGACGTCCTTCAGAGAGGATCCCTAAATGAATTACAAAGAAACTTAATTCAATTAAAAGATGGGCACATATTCACAAAATCAAGACGTCGGTATCTGCAAAAGGGTTTTTTTGGTTATCTTCATTCGCAATGGAAGATATTAAACAGTTTTCGTGAAAACGCATACAATTTGAAAAAATCACCTTTCATAAAACGCTTTTATTTATTGGTCTTTTTCGGTATTGCCTTTTCCTTTTTGGTCAAGGCCCAAGAAGATGAAAGTTCGTACTATTCTTGGTTTGACCAGACCATTGGTGAGACCAACTCCGGAGTCTATTACGGCATTGAGTATCGGGAGCAATATCGAGGGGACAAGGAACAACATAAATTTTTCCTAAAACCTAATTTTGTGGCGGGCCAGGTAGTTTATAAACAGCAGCCTTTTTTTGCTATTGACCTTTTATACGATGTCTTTGACGATGAATTGCTTGTTCGCCACGTAGGTATTAACGGTTCTCCCATTGTACAATTGATTAAAAGCAACGTGGCAAGTTTTGAAATTGCAGGGCACTATTTTGTAAACCTTCAAACACTTGTGGCCCAAGAGGCTCCCAATTCGGGCTTTTTTGAGATTTTGTTTGCTGGCAGATCATTTACATTATACAAAAAGCACTTAAAGAAAATTTTAAGAAAATCAGACCAGGAGTCGGTATATTATACTTTTAAGAATAGGCAAAACTATTATATACAGTACGGAACTGACTTTTTTAAGATGGCCTCTGCACGGGATTTATCGACTATTTTTCCAGGAAACAAAAAAGAGCTACAACAAATACAAGACCGGCACAGGGAATTTCGGAAATCGGCCCCGGAACACTATTTGATTGCCGTCTCTACAGACCTGGACAGCGTAATTTCCATCACCGAAAACCGCAATGAACCATGAACTTTAAAATCGTGGTCATAGCCATTCTTTATCTCCAAATAGCGAGCGCCCAAAAAAGAGTGGACACGTTTTCAATTGCCTTTAACAACCTCCCTATTCAAGAGGTTTTTTCACAACTGAACCAAAAAACGGGCTATGTTTTTTACTATGCCAATGACTGGCTAGCCCCCAGGAACATTACACAGGATTTTCAAGATGCCACCCTCCCACAAATTTTAGGCAGTGTACTCGAGGAAACCGACCTTAATTTTTTTATTACAGAGGACCATCGTGTTGTCCTTACACGCAATAATAGTATTTATGACAACTTGCCGGAAGGGTTCTTTGCCGCAGGCCAAAAAGAGTCATTCGAAGAAACTGGCACGGGAGAAGGGGAAACACAACCGCTGGTAATGGAAAAACAAACTGCAAATGCCGATCAGGTTGTTGAAACCGTGCGTATCGGCAAAGAAAACAAGGCGAACGGGCCGAAAACATTTACCATATCAGGATTTGTCACGAATTTAGAAACTGGGAAACCCATTCCGAATTTAGCGATTTTGGTAAAGTCAAAAGGTCTCGGCACGGTCACTGACGAGGAAGGGTACTATGAACTTGGATTACCGGCCGGACTTAATATTCTGGAAACAAGTTCGTTGGGCATTGCTAACTCCAAACGCAATGTCATAATTTACAATAACGGTAAATTAAATATTAGACTCGAGGAGACTTTTGAGCTTTTAGACGAAGTAGTTGTCAATGCGAATGCTACGAAAAATGTGGAGGATGTGGGAACGGGGAGTACGACCATAGGTGCTGAGGAGTCTAAAAACATTCCTTTGGTATTGGGAGAGCGTGACGTGCTGAAAGTGGCCACCACCCTACCTGGGGTAACCACCGCGGGTGAAGGAGCTTCCGGGTTCAATGTCAGAGGTGGGAAAACGGATCAAAACCTAATACTTTTAGATAAGGCGGTCATTTACAATCCTTCTCATTTTTTTGGAATCTTTCAAGCCTTGAATCCATTCGCAATTGAAGATGTGACTATTTATAAAGGCCACATCCCTGCAGAATATGGAGGTCGACTATCATCGGTCTTTGATATCAACACAAAAAAGGCCAACAGACAAAATTTAAGCGGGGAAGCATCATTGGGGCCCGTTACGGCCAATGTGGTATTGGAAGTGCCCATCATCAAGGAAAAATCAGGCCTCTTATTGGGAGGAAGAATGGCCTATTCTGATTGGGTATTGAGATCATTGAAAGATGTTTCCCTACAAAAAAGCAGCGCCAATTTTTATGATGTTATGGCAAAATACGACCACCAGATAGACCGCAAGAACGATGTGCGCATATCAGGATATTACAGTAAGGATGCCTTTAGCATCACCTCCGACTCACTTTATGGTTATAGTAACCGGTTGTTCTCGTTGCAATGGGACCATTCGTTCAATGAACGGAATTCTGGCAGCCTTTTGTTGGCCAATAGCGAATATCAGTTCGATATCGGATATGATGGTAGCGAAATCGATAATTTCTCACAAAACTACCGGATTGGCGAAACCGAAGTGAAGGCTCGATTTCGGTATCTAATGAACGATAGGCATAATATTGACTATGGAATTTCTGGCAAAGTATATAATGTATCTCCTGGGGAAATACGACCGAATTCTCCCCAGGACATCATTTCGCCTTTGGCCATACCAAGGGAACGTGCCTTGGAGGCGGCGCTATTCGTGACCGATAATTTCAAGGTCTCCGAGAAGCTATTATTCGACCTTGGGCTGCGCTATTCATTTTATGCTGCCTTGGGCCCGTCTGATCCTAGACGCTATCAAGCAGGTCTGCCGGTTAGTGAAGGTAGCGTACTCGATACACTCCACTATGATAAAAATAAGTTTATCAAGACCTATGGAGGACCGGAAATCAGAATTTCCGCTCGCTATTTACTGAGCGAGAATGCCTCCATCAAGGCCAGTTTCGATAATGCCAATCAATACATCCATACCTTATCGAATACCACTACGGTTTCCCCGATCGATACTTGGAAACTTTCCGATTACAATATCAAACCGCAAAAGGCCAATCAATTCGCATTGGGTTTTTACAAAAATCTGAATGGTATTGACTATGAGTTCAGTCTTGAAGGATTTTATAAAATGCAGAAGAACCTGCTCGATTTTAAGACCGGGGCCAAACTTCTCTTGAACCAATATGTTGAAACCGAAGTACTTCAAGGGGAAGGACGGGCCTACGGAATTGAATTTTTGCTCCGGAAAAATACCGGGAATTTAAATGGTTGGATCGGGTATACCTATTCACGGTCTTTGTTAAAGCTAGACAGTAAATTTCGAGAGGAACGGGTGAATGATGGGCGTTACTTTCCATCCAATTTTGACAAGCCCCACGATTTTAGCATCGTGCTGAACTACAAGTTTACCAAGCGCTATAGTTTTTCCGCAAATTTTATTTACCAGACTGGGCGTCCAGTGACGTTCCCCGTAGGCAATTATTCTTTTAATGGGATTGAATACGTACTATACAGTGATCGCAATCAATATCGGATTCCCGATTATTATCGCTTGGATATTGGTTTCAATATTGAAGGAAATCACAAAATCAAGAAATTTGCGCATAGTTTCTGGAATATCTCGGTGTATAATGTATTTGGCCGGAACAATCCGTACTCCGTATTTTTTGTTTCCAATAATGGTGAGATAAAAGCATTGCAAAGCTCGATTTTTTCAGTACCCGTGCCCTCGATTACCTATAATTTTAAGTTTTAGAGGATGGGAGTCATAGAAGTTTCGAATGAATTTTTTTAATATCATGGGGATCAACATCAACATCAAGCGTATGGTAACGAGTTTCAAACTCGGTTCTGCGTTCCTGCTGCTTTTTCTTTTGGGATGTATAAAACCCTATGAAGGAAAGGTCGGCGGTTTTGACGATGTTTTGGTGGTCAATGCCAAGATTACGAATGAACTTAAGAACCAGGAGGTCTTTTTATCACGTTCCTACCGTTTTGAGGATGCTGGTGCAGGACCCGAACAAAATGCCAGCGTACGCATTCTCGCCAATGGGAATACCTTTCCCTTCGAGGAATTTGAACCTGGCAAATATCGATCGGTAACGCCTTTTGCAGCACAACCCAATATTGATTACGAATTAGAGATTACTACCGAAAATAACCGATTTTACAGAAGTGATGCGATGCAATTGCCTCCTATTGCGTCCATCGGTACTGTTTCCGCTGAACGATTTACCAATAACAAAGGGGTAGAAGGAATCGGAATATTTGTCGATAGCGAGGACCCGACCGGTCAGGCGAAATACTATTATTTTGACTACCTGGAAACCTATAAGATCATTGCCCCGTATTGGAGTCCATATGACGCAGTTGTGCTATTTGAAGGCGAAACGATGTTTGCAACCAATGTGATTCAAAGGGAACGCGAGGAACATACATGTTACGGCACCGATACTGCCAAGAGTATCGTGCTTCAGAGCACCCTTGGCCTTTCAGAAAACCGAATAGCACATCTGAATGTGCGGTTCCTAGATCGTGACGATTATAAACTTACCTATCGTTACAGCATCTTGGTACGTCAATATGTGCAAAGCCCGGTAACATTTGCGTATTACGAAACGCTCAAGGGGCTGACCGACCCTTCGCAAAATATTTTCTCGGAAGATCAGCCGGGATTCTTGGCGGGCAATGTGGTGTCCCTTGATGATCCCAATGAGAATGTGGCCGGTTTTTTCGAGGTGTCATCGGTCTCCGAGAAAAGGATATTCTTCAATTGGGAAGACTTTTTTCCCGGCGAGGAAAAACCGCCCTATTATTTGACGTGCCAACAGGTGGCCCCGAATACCGAAGGCACCTTGGGCAATAGGGCCCTGCTCAATGCCATTTATGAGGATAGATTGCGATTTTATGATTATAATAGAAATCCGAGTGCCCCCCCACTTGATGGCCCTTTTTTGATGGTTCGTCCAGAGTGTGGGGATTGTACGGTTTTGGGAAGCAATGTGGTACCTGATTTTTGGACAGATTAAACAGCAATAACATGAAACGATTTTTTTTGCTGCAATTTTTATTGGTTATGACTGCCGCGATGGTTATGGGCCAGACGGTGATTGCGAAGCGTGATGCTGACTTTTCAGGGTATGCAGACATTCCACAGGAAACCATTTTTTTACATTTTAATTCAACCCTTCTTTTTCCGGCAGAATACCTCTATTACAAAGTATACTGCATAAATGAAAACGGCTCGGGCTATAGCGATATTAGCAAAGTAGCGTACGTAGAATTGGTAAGTGAGGACCTTAACCCTGTTTTTAGGCATAAAATTCAATTAATCGATGGGGTAGGTCAAGGCGATTTTTTTATTCCGACGACCATCCCATCCGGGAATTATAAACTCATTGCCTATACCAATTGGATGAAGAATGCCGGGGAGACGAATTTTTTTCAGAACAATATTGCGGTTATCAATCCCTATCAGGAAGACCAAACGGCAATTTTACGTCCAATGATGAAAAAAGACAGCCTGACAGATACTCTTGAAGTATTTAGTGAGAAAATTGATAGGAGTCCGTTCGAGGATGTAAGCAATATCGGGCCTTTGGAATTGGTTTTAGACCGTAAAAATCTTGGAAAACGGGCGAAGGGAATGTTCACAATTAATGATACTTCTGGGGTAGATGCGATACAAGGCAGTTATTCGGTATCAGTACGAAAAATTGATACGTTACCACTGCTTCCCAATTTGAATGCCAAGAATTATATGAAAATTTACAATACGTCAAATCGATCTCCTGCTCATCGCATTGGTGCACGTATATTCTTACCAGAGTTGCGTGGGGAATTATTTTCTGGAGAGGTATTGGCTTCTAAAATTGGCGAGTCTACCTCGAATCTCGATGTGGCAATGTCACTACCTGGCGAAGAAAGTCGTTTTCGAATTGCACAGACCAATACAGAGGGTGGCTTCTTTATGAATATGAAGGCAGATTATAACAGTGAAATCGCCATTATGCAAATTATTGGTGAAAATGGCCCACACTATTCTATTCGATTAAATGAGCCGGTTCCCATAGATTATTCGCTTTTGGTCTTTGATAAATTTAAGATTGATGAAACCATGGCGCATGCGATTCTCCAAAGAAGTGTACACAACCAAATCGAAAGCGCTTATTTTAGTTTCAGACCCGATTCTATACTTCCGGTGCAACGTGAAATGCCATTTATTGAGAACACAATGACAAGCTATCACCTCGATGATTACACGCCATTCAAGACGGTCCGAGAGGCGCTCTTGGAAATTATAAAAAATGTCTGGGTGCGCCGTACTAAAAGTGGCCTTGAGGAAATCGAGATAAAAAGCAGGGAATTAGAATCGAATCCCGGGTTGTTGCCACTGGCAATGATTGATGGGGTAATTATTCAGGACCAAGAGGCATTGCTAAATTTTGATGCAAGACGTCTCAATACCATACAAGTGTATGAGGATCGTTATATTTTCGGCCCCGAAATATACCAAGGTGCCCTATTGCTGACTACCAAGAACAATGATTATGTAAAAGGTTTGAATAATCCGATTGCCAAAGTGTTCATGATCCTCCCGCCACAACCAAGAAAAAATTATTTTGTACAAAATTATGATGACCCAATAGCATCCTCACATGGAAATCTCCCAGATGACCGGCTGCAATTGTTATGGTTGCCCAATGCCAAGCTTGAGGCTAAGACGAATCAAATGCATTTTTTCACTTCGGATGTTCCGGGAATCTACGCAATTAGCATAGAAGGTTTTACCAATAAGGGGGAAGCCGTGTCGTTAAGGGAAATGTTTAGGGTAGACTAAAGACCTGTAGTCCAGTCCAAAGCCCAATCCGGGATTGCTTCACTGCTTCCGGCACCTACCGTATTCCCCTCGAAATAGAATTGGGGATTGGCGCCCATATAATTGGTTATTTCAAAACCTGGAACCACATTATCAAATTGAATCGGGGTAATAATTAAACGACCTTCATCGACACTTGTGATGGCATTTGCCCCAACTTTGATTCCAAGATCGATGCCCGCAGTGTAAATAGTACTGAGCGTAAAATCGCCGCCACCATCGGAATAATTCAGGGCACCCTCGGTTACAGGTCCTAAAATGGAAACCTCAGAAATTTCGCCGGAAGTCATTGGGGAAGCCGCGACATCCAAGTTATTGTTGGCCATTTTTATGCCCGACTCAGTGGTACCTGACACAAACCATAACGTGCCGACCCCCTGCCAGCCATCGGTCATAAAAAAGCCGTTTTTAACACTTTTGGTCGTGATTAGCCATTTGCTATTTGCGGTTCCCCCATAAAACGCAATTCCGTCGCCGAGGGTATTAAACGACTGTACATGTTCAATAGCAGTGTACGAACCTACCCCATAAAATGATACCCCACTAAATATAGCTGAATTGGAAAAAGTTGCCCCTGTGTATTCGATTCTTAAATACTGAAGCACCCCAGAACTATCAAGGGGATCATCGCCCCCATAAAATATATCGGCGGTAGCAGATCTCGAAGGGGTGCCCGTATTAACAGGGGCCTTACCACAAATTACCAACCCGCCCCAATCGCCTGGCATGGGTACGTCGGCATCGGAAGTAATTACTACTGGATTATCAGCTTTCCCATAGACAAAAATTTTGCCACCTTGTGCTACGGCAATGTAGGCGTTCTTTCCTGGTGTTGCTTTAATAATTGTCCCTTCCCGAATTTCAAGTATGCCCCCATCTCGCACGATAAGTGGACCTACTAACTTATAATCATTGGAGTTGTCAAGAATAACTTTCGAGACAATGTCGCCTTCAAGTCCGTTCACCTCAAAACAGGAATTTGAACAGGTCCAGCCACAATCGATACCCGTTTCGTACCCGTTTTGAACACCATCTGAACAGCTCGCGACGGGTACATCACTCACAAGAGGTGGGTTTTCATTCGAACAGGATGTTAGGAATAGTCCGAATAAAATTAGGAATACAGAAATCAATGAAATATTTTTCACTGCCAATTTTTTTGTCAAGGGAATTTACAAATAAATAAACCAATTACGAAGCGGCCCAAATCACACTATTTATTCCTGTTTTCGGCAATCAAGGCTATTCAAAATAAATGTGCTTTTTTTTGTTTGGTACTATGTCAATTCCTTAAAATAATCCTATTGAAAAAATTGATCGACATTACCGCTAAAAACCGCCGTATTCTCTATAAATATCTAGCTAATATGCCTAACGAGTAATTAGTGAATATTCCTAGGGGACATCATAACAATATATGGTAGAATATTGCACATGTTGTGGTTACCCAGCAGGTATTGGTATATAAGTTATGCGGCCTACCCTTAAGAATACCCGAGAGATTGGTGCTAAAGTTCAAAAATGGGACCGTACCTGACGGTACGGCAACTGACGAGGAAATCGCGGAAATCAAGGAACTATTAGTTTCTACAATCGAATTGACACTTCAAGACTACGAAAAGGGCCTTTTTGAGAGGTATATTGTCTTTAACACAAGCGTTGCCATTACGCTAAGCAATGTAGAAGAAGCTATGGCCTTTAATGTTTATCACGAGGGTTTGCATTTAGGGGTAATTCAATCCCTTGAAAAAGTGTTGTAATAGCGCAGGGCATCAAGATTTATTTCGTTCCACCAAATACTGCTGCACTACATTGTAAGGGAGTGTTATTTTAATGGGGCCGTCGGCATAGGAAGCGACCTCATACTGATTGTACAGTAATTCGAGCCCTTCGTCTGTGAAACCGATATTCTCAGGAAGATAGAAGGCATCCCCATCGAACATAAAACCAGTACTATTGATGGGTTTATCGCTAGGAACCTTTTCTTGGGACCGGAACTTCGTTTCCGCAAATTTTTCAAAATCACGACTATCCTTGAAAAGTTGCCAATTTTCGAGCTCTATACCTTTTTTAACATCAAAATTAAGAAATCGTTCTGCCCCGTAACCATGGGCTCCCCCTGTAAAAAGAAAGGATTCTAATTTAATGGTAAGTATATCTTGGTCATTATAGGTTATGCGTGCGTCGATTTTCGCTTCCCAACCTGGATTTTCGTCAGGATACAATTTTTTTAATTCCTCATAGCCATTGGTAAATGATTTTATGGCCTCCTCTACAGTAGTCACTTCGAGGGTATCATCAAAGGAAAGGAGAAAAATGACCTCCTCGCGGATTGAATTATTAATGGCGGTCCCTAGCTTAGTTTTCTGCTGTGCCATAGGGATGGTGATGGCTATTGCAGGACAACCTTCGCAGGCATCACTTGTATAGCTGACCGATTTAAAGGTAAGCACCTCTTTTTTAGTGCAGGCTAGAAGTGTCAAAAAGCAAAAAAATAGGATATAGGTTCTTTTCATGGGGCTTTATTGATTGATTCCTACAAAAGTACGACTCCATTGTATTCTCCAAAAGATAACGATACATTTGTGCCAATAATTATTTATGATGAACGATAAGGACCTAAAATTCAATAGTAAAACGATTCACGGTGGCCAACACCCCGATAAAGCCTATGGTGCGGTAATGCCACCGATATATCAGACTTCGACCTATGCCCAGACCACACCAGGGGGTCATCAGGGCTATGAATATTCACGGAGTGGCAATCCTACACGCACCGCCCTTGAAAATTCATTGGCGAGTATTGAGAATGGTACGTATGGCTTGGCGTTTGCCAGTGGTCTTGCGGCCATGGACGCGGTTATCAAATTATTATCTCCAGGGGACGAGGTGATTTCTACCAATGATTTGTACGGAGGTAGTTACCGATTGTTCAAAATGATTTTCGAGAAATTCGGAATTACGTTTCATTTCCTCGGGATGCAGGATCCAGGGGATGTAGAAAAGCGTATCAACTCCCAGACGAAATTAATTTGGATCGAAACCCCGACTAATCCGATGATGAATATTATCGATATAAAAAAGATTGCGGCCTTGTCGAATAAGTACGGCCTTCTTTTGGCGGTCGATAATACCTTTGCGACCCCCTATTTACAACAGCCTCTAGACCTTGGTGCTGATATTGTCATGCACTCTGCCACAAAATATTTAGGCGGCCATAGTGATGTTGTTGCAGGGGCCTTGGTTGTAAATGACAAGGCTTTGGCCGATCGATTGTATTTTATACAGAACGCGAGCGGGGCAATTTGTGGTCCGATGGACAGTTTTTTAGTACTTCGCGGCATTAAGACATTGCATGTTCGCATGCAAAGGCATTGTGAAAATGGCAGGGCAATCGCCGAATTTTTGAAACGACATCCCAAAATAGAAAAAGTGTACTGGCCGGGTTTTGCCGATCATCCCAATCATAGTATAGCCAAACAACAAATGAAGGATTTTGGAGGAATGATTTCATTTGTCACCAAGGGCAGCAACTATGATGCGGCCATAAAAATAATTGAAAAATTAAAATTATTCACATTGGCAGAGTCCTTAGGAGGTGTTGAAAGTTTGGCAGGCCATCCCGCGAGCATGACACATGCTAGTATCCCAAAAGCGGAACGAGAAAAAAGCGGTGTCGTTGATGCCTTGATACGACTCAGTGTGGGGATAGAGGATGTAACGGACTTGATCGCCGATTTGGAACAAGCTATCAGTTAAACAAGTTATCAAATATTTAAAAAAATAGGGAATAAATTATAGGAATACTATAATTTTGCCGTTATATTTAATTTTCATCAACTTTAACTCACATCAATTTCTTTATGGAAGCAAAAATCGAAGGTTTTATGAATGAGGTACGTGCCCGCAACGGACATGAACCTGAATTTATCCAAGCGGTGCAGGAGGTAGCTGAGACGGTAATTCCCTACATCGTAAGGCATAAAATTTATAGTGGCAAAAACATCCTGTTACGCATGGTTGAACCCGAAAGACTAATTTCATTTAGAGTGGCGTGGGTCGACGATAAAGGAGAAATACATGTAAACAGGGGCTATCGTATTCAAATGAATTCGGCCATTGGCCCGTACAAAGGCGGGTTACGCTTTCATCCATCGGTAAATGCAAGTATTTTAAAATTTCTCGCTTTCGAACAGGTATTTAAGAATAGTTTGACCACTTTGCCCATGGGTGGTGGCAAAGGAGGGTCAGATTTTGATCCCAAAGGAAAGTCTGATGATGAGGTGATGCGATTTTGCCATGCTTTTATGACCGAGCTTTGCAGGCATATCGGCCCCAATACAGACGTACCGGCAGGGGATATTGGTGTTGGAGCACGGGAAATCGGATTTTTATTCGGGATGTACAAAAAGATACGAAACGAGTTTACCGGTGTTTTGACAGGAAAGGGACTTTCATGGGGAGGTTCGAAAATTAGGCCGGAAGCAACAGGATATGGTACCGTATATTTTGCACAGAGTATGCTGAATACCAAAAAGGATGATGTAAAAGGAAAGGATGTGGTCATTTCAGGGTCTGGAAATGTGGCGCAATTCGCTGCCGAAAAGACCATTCAGCTGGGAGGTAAAGTTCTTACATTGTCTGACTCGGAAGGATTTATTTTCGACCAGGATGGTATCGATGCCAAGAAATTGGCCTTTATCATGGATTTAAAAAACAATAAACGTGGCAGAATTTCTGAATATGTAAAAAAATATCCGTCGGCTTCGTTTCACAAAGGCAAAAAGCCCTGGGGAATTAAATGTCATATAGCCTTGCCGTGCGCTACCCAAAATGAATTGGATGGCAATGATGCCAAGACCCTTATAAAGAACGGGTGCGTTTGTGTAGCAGAAGGGGCGAACATGCCCTCTACACCCGAGGCAATACATGAGTTTCACAATGCCAAGTTGTTGTTCGCTCCCGGAAAAGCTTCAAATGCCGGTGGCGTCGCCACCTCGGGTCTTGAAATGTCGCAAAATTCGCTGCGTATCAGTTGGACGCGTGAGGAGGTAGATGATCGTTTGAAAGGCATTATGAAAGATATCCACGATTCTTGTATCGAATATGGCATGGAAAAGGATGGCTATTGCAATTATGTAAAAGGCGCCAACATTGCTGGTTTTGTGAAGGTTGCCGACGCGATGCTCGCCCAAGGGGTTATTTAAGGTATCTATTCCATTTTAAGGGTGTGAAGTGTTATACGTAATACTTCACACCTTTTTATTAAATTCCTATAAGATCTGCAAGCTTTGGGCTTCGTAATTGATTCACAGAAGCGTCTTTTGGCAAAACCGCTGGAAAACGGATCAGGTCAACAATACTTCCACAAACCGTTATCTTTGCCAACACTTAATACAATAAGATGCTAGTAAGTACCGAAGCAATCGTTCTTTCGTCTATAAAATATGGAGACACGAGTCTTATTGTTCGCGTTTTTACACGTACCGATGGGTTGAAGTCTTATTTGCTAAAAGGCGTATTGACCGCAAAAAAAGGCAAGCTCAAGTCTGCCTATTTCCAACCCCTGACGCAACTTGAAATTGTGGCCATGCATAAGAACAAAGGCACGTTGGAAAGTATCCGCGAGGCAAGGCTAGGGTATCCGTGCGCAACTTTATATACCGACATAGCAAAAAATGCCATGACGTTATTTCTTGCCGAGATGCTTACCAATAGTATTCATGAAGAAGAACCGAATGATGAAATGTTCCGATTTATCGAAGCCTCGATCCAATGGCTGGACACCCATTCGGAAATTTCCAATTTTCACCTCTCTTTTCTTTTGTCATTGACCAAATATTTAGGATTCTTCCCGGATATTACCAATATAAAGGCAGGGTGTTTTGATCTCTTGGAAGGGGAATTTATCGAGACAACCTCCCTTAATCCTGTACTGGTCGGAAGGAACCTTGAATGTTTTAAAAAAATGTTGGGCATAAAATTTGATGAAATACATACCTTAAAGATTGATAAAAGGATGCGGCAAGACGTGTTGAAATCGATTATTCTGTACTTTGAATTACATTTGCAAGGATTCAGAAAACCTAGGTCGCTCGCCATTTTGAATGAAGTTTTTAGCTAATATGGGAAGATTGATCGGTGTAGTTTCAATGCTGCTTTCGGTATACGCTTCGGCTCAGGAAATCGCGATTTTAGATAGTGACACCCACAAGCCGATTGCCAATGTAGCCGTATTTAACAATGACGAATCTAAAATGGCATTGTCAGATGTATTTGGCAAATGTGATCTCGGCATTTTTGATCAAAACGAGCAAATCACTTTTAAGCACATAGGCTACGAAGTATATAAAGATCTTACATCGCGGATCGTCAGAAATGGCCATCACCTCTTTTTAGTCCAGAAGCCAGAGGTGCTCGATGAGGTAATCCTATCAGTCTCAAAATGGGAGCAACAAAAAAAGGAGATACCTAACAAAATAGCCTCAGTTGATGCCCAAACCATTGCATTTACGAATCCACAGACCTCGGCCGACTTACTTCAAAATACGGGAAAGGTTTTTGTACAGAAAAGTCAATTGGGAGGAGGTAGCCCCATGATACGGGGATTTGCTACAAACCGGTTATTGCTCTCAGTAGATGGGGTTCGTATGAACAATGCCATCTTCAGGGGCGGCAACCTTCAAAATGTAATTGCTATTGATCCATTTACTATTCGAAAAACCGAAATTGTTTTTGGGCCAGGTTCTGTAATTTATGGGAGTGATGCCATTGGTGGGGTGATGAATTTCTATACGAAATCGCCGCTGTTTTCGAGCAATGATAGTCTTGCCGCATCAGGAAATGCAACTTATAGATTTTCTTCGGCCAATTCTGAAAATACATTGAACGTCGGTATACGTCTAGGAAACCGGAAATGGGCGTTTTTAACCAACGCTACCTATAATAGTTTTGGGGATTTGACGATGGGATCCCATGGTCCTGAATCCTATTTGAGAAAAAATTACGTACGTACGGAGAATGGTATAGATCGTTTGGTCATTAACGACCATCCCAAAAAACAAGTGCCGACGGGCTATGATCAAATTAACATGCTACAAAAGGTTGCCTTTAGACCCAATCGAATGTGGAACTTTCAACTGGGCACCTATTTTTCACAAACTTCCGACTATTCGAGATATGACCGACTTATAAGACCTTCTGGGGGCGGTGTCGGCTTGAGATCTGCAGAATGGTATTATGGCCCCCAAAAATGGTTTATGGAAAATTTGCAAGTAGACAAGATGGGGAATGGAACGTTTTATGACCGACTCAAAATAACAACTGCCTATCAGTATTTTGAGGAAAGTAGGCACGATAGGTCTTTCGAAGCCCCTGAATTGTTTTCAACAAAGGAGAAAGTAGCCGCGTACTCGGCGAATATTGATTTTGAAAATAAAAAAATAGGAGACATTCGCCTGTATTATGGGAGCGAGTATGTCTTCAACAAAGTTCATTCAAGTGGGAGCGTCAAGAATATTGGGACAGGGATGCAATCTGGTGCAGCCTCGCGCTACCCTGATGGTTCAACTTGGCAGACCATCGCCGGGTATATCACTGGTGAATATATGGCTAAGCCCAATTTCACGATATTAAGCGGTTTGCGCTATAGTCATGTTTGGATCGATGCCATATTTGACAACTCCTTTTATCCTTTTCCATTTGACAATGCCGATTTAAGCACGGGCGCAATAACCGGGAGCTTTGGTTTTAGCTGGTTGCCCAAAGAGCATCTACAGATAACTTGGAATGGTTCAACGGGTTTTAGGGCGCCAAATATTGATGATGTTGGAAAAATATTTGATTCTGAACCGGGATCCGTGGTGGTGCCCAATCCCAATTTGAAACCTGAGTATGCTTATAATACCGAAATAGGGGTGCAAAAAAATTTCAATGATAAAATGGTCTTAAGAACCACGATGTTCTATACCTACTTGGTAGATGCTTTGGTGCGTCGTGATTTTTTGTACAATGGGCAGTCACAAATTGATTATCGGGGAGAGTCCAGTAATGTGCAGGCCATACAGAATACTGCTAAGGCATCTATTTATGGTTTTGAGTTTGGATCCGATGTGTTTATCACCGATAACCTCTCACTTGCAGCCAATCTTACGATAACCAAAGGTATTGAAGAAGAAACAGATGGCACCGATTCTTCGGCCAGACATGCTGCGCCGACTTTTGGTGATTTTCATATCATTTGGAAGCACCAAAAAGTGCATACCGACCTTTTTCTAAATTACAATGGGGAAATAACCTATGAAAATCTGGCCATTTCCGAAAGAAGCAAAGCATATATATATGCCGCGGACAATAACGGAAATCCCTATGCGCCCTCATGGTATACCCTGAATTGGCGTTCGCAATATACCCTTTCCAATGCTTGGAAGGCCACCATAAGTTTAGAAAATATTACTGATCAGCGCTATCGTAGCTATTCCTCCGGAATTGTAGCGCCAGGAATCGACTTGATACTTGGACTCAGCTATAATTTCTAGAAAATTCCGAACCAATGATAACGGAAAGTTACTAGGGTGTTGCCTGTACGAAAAAGTCCCTGACGATTTAATCAGGGACTTTTTACTGTGTAATCCTCATATATTAAATACTATCCTTTACAGCAGCTTTTACCTTCTGCGCACCTTCTTGAGCGGCTTCCTTCACATCTTTGGCGGCTTCCTTTATTTTATTAACGCCATCTTGAGCGGCATCCTGCACATCTTCTCCAACTTCTTTTGCTTTATCTGCGGCGTCTTCGCCCATTTCTTTCAAATCATCCCCAACTTCGTGCATCGTATCGGTGGCATCATCTATCGACTCTTTTGTTTTATCACCGTTTTCCCTGCAAGAAATCAAGGATAGATTTAAGGCAAGTAGTACGATTGAACCTAGAATTACTTTTTTCATTTTATTGATTTTAGAAGATCGTTTGTTCTTTAATAGATGTACGTGAAAATCGTATTTTCAGATGCTACCTTCTGAATATCGAACGTTTTAATTGGATAACAATGATTTCATTGTACGATAATCCCCATTAATTGAATCTAAATTTATAATTTTGCTGCCTTGATTTAAAAGGCATAGGGTTCCATGAAATTTGCGGCATACAACGGTTTGGATTTACCCAAGATGGCTGAGGAAATACTTCAGCGTTGGAAGCAGCATGGAATTTTTGAAAAAAGTATTGCCACCCGTGAAGGCAGTCCTAGTTATGTTTTTTATGAAGGCCCTCCTTCGGCCAATGGAATGCCAGGTATTCATCACGTGATGGCGCGGACCATCAAGGATATCTTTCCCAGATACAAGACCATGAAAGGTTTTCAGGTCAAGCGCAAGGCGGGCTGGGACACCCATGGGCTGCCTATCGAGCTTGGAGTTGAAAAGGAATTGGGAATCACCAAAGAGGATATCGGGAAGACAATATCAGTTGAGGCTTATAACGAGGCTTGTAAAAAGGCCGTTATGCGTTATACCGATGTTTGGAACGACCTGACAGAAAAAATCGGGTATTGGGTTGATATGGACCATCCGTATATTACCTACAAATCGAAATACATGGAATCTGTTTGGTGGTTGCTAAAACAGATTTATGACAAAGGCCTTATCTATAAAGGGTATACTATTCAACCCTATTCGCCGAAGGCGGGAACGGGATTAAGTTCCCACGAGTTAAATCAACCCGGTACCTATCAAGATGTTACTGATACGACGGCCGTGGCACAATTCAAGGCCATAGAAAGTACACTGCCTGATTTTTTACAGAATGAAGGTACCATCTACTTTTTGGCGTGGACCACGACGCCGTGGACGCTTCCTTCAAATACAGCCTTGACGGTCGGGCCTAAAATAGAGTATGTACTAATAGAGACTTACAATCAATATACCTTTGAACCCATAAATGTCATCCTTGCAAAAAGCCTGATCGGGAAACAATTCTCTGGAAAATTTGAGAACGTTCCCACCAAGCCCGAGCTCCTAAAGTATGTTTCAGGCGACAAAAAGATACCGTACTACGTCGTAAAGGAATTCAAGGGGAAAGACCTGGTCGGGATTCGATATGAACAATTGTTGCCATATACGTTGCCTTATCAAAACCCAGAAAATGCTTTTCGGGTCATTACAGGTGATTTTGTTACTACTGAAGAGGGCACGGGAATCGTGCACACGGCTCCTACCTTTGGCGCCGATGATGCCTTCGTAGCCAAACAAGCCGTGCCCGAAATACCACCTATGTTGGTCCTGGATGAGAGTGGTAATTTGGTACCTCTGGTCGATTTACAAGGCAAGTTTCGACCGGAAATGAATGAATTGGCTGGAAAATATGTCAAGAATGAATACTATGATGATGACAAAGTTCCCGAAAAATCGGTCGATGTTGAAATAGCGATAAGACTAAAAGAAGAGAACAAAGCCTTTAAGGTAGAAAAATACGTTCACAGTTATCCAAATTGTTGGAGGACCGACAAACCGATTCTCTATTATCCCCTAGATTCTTGGTTCATTAAGATAACCGATGTAAAAGACCGCATGTTTGAATTGAACCAGACCATAAATTGGAAACCTACTGCCACAGGGGAAGGTAGGTTTGGGAATTGGCTGGCCAATGCAAACGACTGGAATCTTTCAAGATCCAGATATTGGGGTATTCCATTGCCAATTTGGCGTACCGAGGACGGCAAGGAGGAAATGATGATCGGCTCGATTGGCGAACTTAAAGCGGAAATGGCGAAAGCAGTAGCTGCCGGTGTTTTGGATAGGGACATTTTTAATGATTTTGTAGTGGGCGATATGTCTGAGGAAAATTATGAGCGCATCGACCTTCATAAGAACATAGTAGACCAGATCATCCTGCTTTCTAATTCGGGAAAACCTATGAGGCGCGAAAGCGACTTAATCGATGTGTGGTTTGATAGCGGGTCCATGCCGTATGCACAGTGGCATTACCCATTCGAGAATAAGGAATTGATTGATGAAGGAAAGGCTTTTCCGGCCGATTTTATAGCCGAGGGTGTCGATCAGACCCGTGGTTGGTTTTATACCTTGCATGCTATTGCTACTATGGTATTCGATTCGGTAGCTTACAAAAATGTAGTTTCAAATGGCCTTGTACTTGACAAGGAAGGTAAAAAAATGTCGAAAAGACTCGGAAACGCCATTGATCCCTTTGAAACCATGAAAGAACATGGTCCTGATGCAACACGATGGTATTTGATATCAAATGCGAACCCTTGGGACAATCTTAAGTTCGATATGGACGGAATTATCGAAGTAAAACGCAAGTTTTTTGGAACTTTGTATAATACCTATGCGTTTTTTGCCCTCTATGCGAACATTGACAAATTCGCCTATTTGGAAAAAGAAATACCAATCGACGAGCGTCCTGAAATAGACCGATGGATCTTGTCGGAACTGCATAGTCTGATCAGGAATGTCGATACAGCCTATTCAGAGTACGAACCTACGAAGGCCACACGGGCAATTTCTGAATACGTACAGGAAAATCTGAGTAATTGGTACGTACGTCTAAGTAGACGGCGTTTTTGGAAAGGCGATTATCAAAAAGATAAAATATCGGCCTATCAAACGCTCTATACCTGTTTGGAGACCGTGGCCAAACTTTCGGCTCCTGTAGCACCATTTTACATGGACAGGTTATATCAAGATCTCGTCAGGACCACCAAAAAGGAACTATTTGAAAGCGTCCATTTGGCAACTTTCCCATCCTTTAATAGCGGCATGGTTGATGAAGGCCTCCAAAACAAAATGCAAAAGGCCCAAATAATCTCGTCCTTGGTACTTTCAATACGGCAAAAAGAGAAAATAAAAGTACGTCAGCCGTTGCAGAAAATAATGATCCCGGTACGCGATACACAAGAACGAAAAGAAATAGCGGCAGTTGCCGATCTTATTAAGTCTGAGGTGAATGTAAAGGAAATCGAGCTTCTTGACGACGCATCAAATATCCTGGTAAAGAGTATCAAGCCAAATTATAAGGTTTTGGGCCCCAAGTTTGGAAAGGAGATGAAACAAATTGCCACGGCTATTGGCAAGTTCGGGCCCCACGATATCCAAAAAATCGAACAGCAGGGCGAAATATCACTTAAGATTGAAAATAAAATCATTATTTTACAGTTTCAGGACGTAGAGATTACCTCTCAAGACATTGAGGGTTGGTTAGTTGCTAGTTCGGGACTTATAACCGTTGCATTGGATGTTACTATCAATGATAGTTTGCGGAATGAAGGAATCGCGAGGGAACTTGTAAACCGAATCCAGAATATGAGAAAGGATTCAGGTTTAGAGGTGACCGATAGGATCGATGTCAAAATTTTAAAAGATGGTCTGGTCGAAAGGGCCGTAGAAAATAATTTGACGTATATAAAGGCCGAAACGTTGACCGCCCAACTTGATTTTGAAGAAAAATTGGAAAATGGTACCGAGGTAACATTTGATGAGGTGAATACTAAATTATTTATTGAAAAACATTAAGACTATGGCAGAAGATTTAAAAGTAAGATATTCAGACAAGGATTTGGCAGAGTTTAAAGCTCTTATTGAAGACAAGATCGTAAAGGCTAAAAGCCATTTGGAATTGCTCAAAAGCTCGTATATGAATGATGGGGACAATGGCACCGATGATACATCGCCAACCTTTAAGGCCTTTGAAGAGGGTTCTGAAACTATGAGCAAAGAGGCCAACACCCAATTGGCCATACGTCAGGAAAAATTTATACGTGATCTCAAAAATGCATTGATGCGTATTGAAAATAAAACATACGGTATTTGTCGTGTGACGGGCAAGCTCATTAATAAGGAGCGGCTGAAATTAGTGCCCCATGCAACTTTGAGCATAGAGGCTAAAAACTTGCAGAAGTAAGAGACATCCGCCGGCAGGCGGATGTTCTTTTTTAGATATCAGGGATGAAAACGATTGTATTATGGGTATTCTTGGGAACATTCCACTTCATTCATGGGCAAAAGATCATAAAAAAGTCCATCTTAAATCCCAATAGTTCCCTCATACAGATCGATGCCAACAATTGCTTCGAAGTTTACATTAAAACAACTGCATCAAAAGAAATGACGATTGAGGCGGTAATCGACGGGGAATATACGAACGATCAATTGGTAAGTATTCAGCAAAAAGGTGCCGGAATTTTAATCGAAACAGGCTTTCAACCGAATTTTATTGCTCCCAATGATAAATTAAGCGCCCACAAGGTGATTTCGATTTCATTGACAATAATGCTCCCAGAGGATAAGAATGTAGAAGTATTCGGAACGAATAGTACCGTTCAGGTAACAGGTACCTACGAGAACTTAAAGGTTATCCTGGACGATGGGCGCTGCTATCTTGAAAACGTTTCGCGGTCTGCCTTAATTAGTACGCGTAGTGGGGATATTTTCGCAAATTGCCCCTCGGGCACAATCGAGGCATTTAGTAAGTTTGGCACCGTACAAAGCGATACGATTCCCCATGGCAATAACTACTATTCGTTGACTTCGACTACAGGGAATGTCAGCATACATAAAACCAAATAATATCGCTATTTTTGCCCCTTATATCCAGTACCCATGAATTTGAGGAAGTCTTTGCTATTGATCACTGCGATTTTGATCGTTGATCAGGTAAGTAAAATTTATATAAAAACCCATTTTGTGCTTGGGGAGTCGGTCGATGTATTTTCCTGGTTCAAAATACTCTTTATTGAAAACGAGGGAGCGGCATGGGGTGCGAAGCTCAGTGATTTATTACCCATATCAGAAAGTGTAGGCAAGCTATTATTGACGCTCTTCCGTTTATTGGCCATTGCGGGTATCGGATATTGGCTTTTTGACGTCATTCGGAAAAAGTCGTCCAAAATATTAATTATCGCCGTTTCCTTGATCTTCGCTGGCGCCTTTGGAAATATTTTGGATTCTATTTTTTATGGGATGTTTTTTGATGATAGCAATAATCATGTAGCCACCCTATTCTCAAATGAGCCATACGGAAAGATGTTCTATGGTAAGGTGGTCGACATGCTTTATTTTCCATTGATCGATGCCACATGGCCTGATTGGGTGCCATTTGTCGGGGGCGGTAATTTTCGCTTTTTCGAACCAGTATTCAATATAGCCGATACCGCCATCAGCACTGGCGTGGGAATCTTGTTGGTATTTAATAAAAAGGCTTTTGGGACCACGGCACATGATGGTCAGGACGTTGATGAACCTTCTGAGTCACCGAAGGAATAGATATGTAAAGGGGTTACACAATGATTCAATGGGATGTCTGTTTTTGATATATCGGTAATTTCATGTTCAGGTTCAAATAACGACAGCCCTACTCTAAGGGCTTCTTTTTTGCATTGACGTAAAAAGCGATCATAAAATCCTTTGCCATATCCCACACGATTGCCTTTTAGATCGAATGCCAAAAGTGGCACAAATACAACATCGAGTTTTTTAGCGGAAATTTCTATGCCGTCTTGGGGCTCTGGGATACCCCAGGAATTTCTTTGTAAGTGCGTATTGTCAGTTAAGAGAAAGTGCTTCAATTGACCATGGGAACCGACTTTAGGCAATACGACATTTTTATCTTTGCCCTGAAGTATTGAGAGAATGAAGGTTGTATCAACCTCGCGCTTTTCTAAAATAGGCAAAAAGATGTGATAATAGTCATATGACCATATTGGCAATTCAAGAAGTTTATTGGCAATGCAAAGGCTATAGTGGAGTAGAAGTTCTTCAGAAATAGTAGCTCGCTGTTTTGAATATTGATAACGTGCATCTTTTTTCAACATTCAAGGTTGGTTAAAATTTTAGAATCCTTGAATACCTAGGAATCTAATCTTTAGCCACGGCGTAATAGACCTTAAAGAATAACATTAATATCAAATACGTGCCTAAAGTGATTATATAATTGTCCATGAGGGAAATTGATTTTGATTGGCTAAATATAAATAAAAAATTTATTTAAATTCCATCAATGGTAACTTTTTATCGATGAAATGCATTTTTTAGGGTAAAATTAACATCTACAGCAGTTCATAAAAAACACACTGGGGCTTCTTCGATTCTAAGAGACTGACTTACAAATAATTGTATTTTTTAAAGCGTTTACGAAGACCGTGCGACTTTGGTAGGCTTGGTCTTTGCAGGTCATTTTTACATTATGACCCGAAATTTGTGCCAAAAAATGAATTTTAAATTATGATTTTTTGAAGAGCTTACTATATGTATAGTGCCTTCGTAATTTTATGTACCCCGAAATATGGCAACGTTAAAAAAAGCAAAAAGCACCTTCTGATTTCTAAAAACATAGTAATTTAACCCAGCTGGTATAAATGCCAAGGCCCGTTTGATTTCATGCCCCAAATTCCCTTAAAAATACAATTGAGTACACTCCCGGAAAGTCCGGGAGTCTATCAGTTTTATGATACTGAAGAAAAGATTCTCTATGTCGGCAAAGCAAAGAATCTTAAAAAAAGGGTCTCCTCTTATTTTTCTAAAAATCATGAGTATGGCAAAACACGTGTGCTGGTTAAAAAAATCACCAAAATAAAGCACATCGTGGTGGCCACTGAATCAGACGCTCTTTTATTGGAGAACAACCTAATAAAGGAATATCGTCCACGCTATAATGTCTTGCTAAAAGACGATAAATCGTATCCCTTTATCTGTATCAAAAATGAGCGTTTCCCCAGAATATTCCCTACACGTAAGGTCATCAAAGATGGCTCTACCTACTATGGCCCTTATACCAGTATGCGCACTGTCAAGACCTTGTTAGACCTCATAAAGAGCCTATTTCCCTTAAGAACATGTGGCTATGATCTTTCAAAGGAAAAAATCGAGGCCGGAAAGTATAAAGTCTGTCTTGAATATCACTTGGGCAATTGTAAAGGTCCCTGTGAAGGATTACAAAGAGAAGCCGAATACAATCAGCAAATTGAGGATATTCGCGAAATAATAAAGGGTAATTTTAAGACGTCCCTACATTATTTTAAAGACCAAATGAATTTGCTTGCCAGCGAGACTCGATTTGAAGAAGCACAGCGCGTAAAGGATAAATTGGAGATTTTGCAAAATTATCAGGTAAAATCGACCATCGTAAATCCCACTATCAACAATGTAGACGTTTTTTCCATAATTTCGGATGAGGCCTTTGCCTATGTGAATTTTTTACAACTCTCCCATGGCTCTATTGTACGTTCACATACCTTGGAAATCAAAAAGAAATTAAATGAAACTGACGAAGACCTTTTAGAACTTGCTGTGACCGAAATTAGACAGCGATTTGCTTCTGAATCCAATGAATTATACGTACCATTCAAAATAACGGTCGCCACGAATTTAAAAGTAACGATTCCAAAATTAGGGGATAAGAAAAAAATACTTGAACTATCAGAGCGAAATGCCAAGTTCTATAGACAGGAGCGGTTTAATCAGATAAAGATCTTAGATCCCGACAGACATACGAATCGGATAATGGCCCAAATGAAGAAGGATCTTCGGTTGCCATATGAACCAAGACATATAGAATGTTTTGATAATAGCAATATTCAAGGCAGTAACCCAGTTGCAGCCTGTGTTGTTTTTAGGGACGGAAAACCTTCCAAAAAAGAGTATCGGCATTTCAACATCAAGACTGTTGATGGGCCAGATGACTTTGCGTCAATGGAAGAAGTAGTGTTCCGACGGTATAAGCGATTAATTTTAGAAGAGGCGTCCTTGCCCCATTTAATAGTTATCGATGGGGGCAAAGGACAGTTATCTTCTGCTTTAAAAAGTTTGGATATGCTTGGGATACGTGGAAAAATTGCCATTATTGGTATCGCGAAACGACTCGAGGAGATTTACTTTCCGGAAGATCCCATCCCGTTGTATTTGGACAAAAAGTCTGAAAGTCTAAAAATAATTCAGCAATTAAGGAACGAAGCACATCGATTTGGGATAACCTTCCACAGAAATAAAAGAAGCAAGGCCGCCATTAATTCAGAATTGACGGCCATTGAGGGTATCGGTGAAAAAACCGTAGAAAATCTATTGAAAGCTTTTAAATCGGTAAAACGAATAAAAGAAGCTTCCTTTGAAACATTGACGGAAAAAGTAGGAGCGGCCAAGGCAAAATTAATTTATGAAACTTTTCAACAGCACTAACGACCAAAAGGCGATATGCAAAAAATAGCGCTATTTTTTATGTTTCTTTTTAGTGCGACCCTGCTCCTTGGTCAGCAAGATGTCCCTAAAAAGCGTCTGAAGGTAGGACTCGTCCTCAGCGGTGGCGGGGCCAAGGGCTTGGCACACATCGGTGTCCTAAAGGTAATCGAGGAAGCAGGTGTGAAAATCGATTATATCGGGGGTACAAGTATGGGGGCCATTGTTGGAGGTTTGTATGCCTCCGGCTATTCGGCCAGTGAATTGGATTCTCTTTTTAGAAAGACTGATTTTAGCGATTTGATCAATGACAATCTGCCCAGGGGTGCAAAATCGTTTTATGAAAAGGAAGCTTCGGAAAAGTACGCCTTGACACTGCCATTCAGTAATTTTAAAATTTCGTTTCCACCGGCATATTCCGGGGGCCAGAACATTTACAATGAATTGGTACGGGTACTCTATCATGTCAGGAATGTAAATGATTTTAATAAGCTTTCCATTCCCTTTCTATGCATTGCTACCAATGTTGAAACGGGAAAAGAGGTATTATTGAACAAGGGCTATCTTCCAGAGGCCATTATGGCAAGTGGTACACTGCCATCACTTTTTGAACCTGCTACTTTGGGAGACGAGGTGTTGATCGATGGCGGAGTTGTAAACAATTATCCGATTCAGGAGGTACGTAATATGGGAGCCGATATTATTATCGGTGTCGACGTGCAACACGGCCTGAGGGAACGTGATGCCTTAGCATCGGCCACAGAGATTCTTCTGCAAATAAATAACTACAGAACGGCTTTGGATATGGTCGAAAAGGCCAAACAAACCGATATCTATATAAAACCTGATATCGACAATTACTCGGTAATCGATTTTAATTCGGGGAAGTCGATTATTGAAAGCGGCGAAATCGCGGCACGACAAAAATTTGAAGCTTTAAAGGCGATCTCATCAAAACAGGATAAGCCTAGATCTTTGCATAAATATGTTGCCATCAAGGATACACTAATTATAAAGAAATTGACACTTAAAGGTCTAGAAAATTATTCACGGGGTTATGTCAGAGGGAAACTTCGTTTTGAACTTGATAAAAAAATTACCTTCGAGAAATTACAACAGGGTATCAATAATCTTTCGGCCACTGGAAACTTTAAAACAATCCGCTATGAATTAGCGTCAGAAGGCGATGGTGTCGATTTGGTATTGAACCTTCATGAAAAACAGAAAAACACCTTTATTCGACTCGCGGCACATTATGACGATCTTTATAAAACGGCCGCGCTGATCAATTTGACCCGTAGGAATTTAATAATGAAAGACGATGTGGGTTCGGTCGATTTCATATTTGGGGATAACATCAGATATGATCTTCAGTACTTTGTTGATAAAGGGGCCTATTGGAGTTTTGGTATCAACTCAAGATTCAATGACTTTTCGAAGGAAATCGACTTCAATCTCATACGGTCGAATTATAACATATTGAATGCGGCGAATGTGAATACCATTAATATCGACGTCACAGATCTGACCAACCAAATCTATGCGCAGACCGTGTTAAAGGAAGAGTTTTCATTTAGCCTTGGGCTTGAGCACAAGTATCTAAAATATAGTACAAATACGTTAAGTACTGTAAACGATTCGCTGGCCATTACGCCTCAGACAAATTCGGCAGGAAGAACGATATTTGAAAGCAGCAATTATTTTAGCGCTTTTGGTCAATTAACACTTGACACCTACGACGATAAATATTTTCCGAGCAAAGGCTTATATTTTGATGGAGACTTTCACTTTTATCTGCTTTCCTCTGATTTCAATAATAATTTTAGGGAATTTTCAGTTGCCAAAGCAAAGATCGGAGGAGCCTTCCCAATTTATCGAAAATTGTCTGTAAACCTTGAAACTGAAGGCGGTTTTAAACTTGGGACCTCAAGCATAACTTCCTTCGATTTTATACTAGGTGGTTTCGGAACTAATTTTATCAATAATTTTGTCCCGTTTTATGGATACGATTTTCTAAGTTTGCCCGGGAACAGCTATGTTAAGGCCTTTGGTAGGCTTGATTATGAATTCGCCCCAAAAAACCATGCCATGTTCGCGGCCAATTTCGCCAATGTCGACGATGATCTTTTTCGTACTGGCGATTGGTTCACCGAACCGAAATATTCCGGCTACGGATTGGGCTACGGATGGGAGTCGTTTTTTGGTCCCGTGCAAGTCATGTATTCTTGGTCTCCCGAGGTAAAGAGCAGTAATTTCTTCTTTAGTATCGGCTACTGGTTTTAGGTACAAAAAGGCCTTGACCGAACATTTTTTTCCGATATTTGTAGGTAAAATAAATCGAATATGCTACAACTACGTGTAGATATTACTTCGCATTTGAGGGCCATGTGGTAATCGACCTTTTGCTACGAAGGTTCACCTAATTATTATTTCCCACACAATTAATTTAAATACAATGGCAGCAGAAATAAAAAATCTAAAGGATTTAAAAAATACCGAGTATTCACTAAAAAAAATATTTAAGGAGGCCGAAGATTTTCTTCCCTTGCTTGGAACTGACTATGTCGAACTTTATGTTGGCAATGCCAAGCAATCGGCCCATTTTTATAAAACGGCCTTGGGGTTTCAATCGGAGGCATACGCCGGTTTAGAGACTGGTTTAAAAGATCGGGTCTCCTATGTTTTGCGCCAAGGAAAGATTCGAATCGTACTTACATCACCCTTGCAGAAAGACGGTGAACTCAATCGACATATTAATGAACATGGCGATGGGGTAAAAGTAATTGCACTTTGGGTAGATGATGCTACGAAAGCATTTGAGGAGACCACCAAGCGCGGGGCAAAGCCCTATATGAAGCCAAAAAAGGAAGCCGATGGCGATGGCCACGTTGTGCGATCCGGGATTTATACGTATGGGGAAACGGTGCACCTCTTTGTGGAACGCAAAAATTATAAAGGAATTTTCTTGCCTGGTTTCAAAAAGTGGGAATCCCATTATAATCCAAATCCAGTTGGTTTAGAATTTATCGACCATATGGTAGGAAACGTAGGCTGGGATGAAATGAATACATGGTGTAAGTTCTATGGGGAAGTGATGGGGTTTGCCCAAATCGTCTCCTTTGTCGACGATGATATTGCCACTGCATATACGGCGCTTATGAGCAAGGTTATGAGCAATGGGAATGGGCGCGTAAAATTTCCGATTAATGAACCTGCAAAAGGAAAGAAAAAATCCCAAATCGAAGAGTATCTCGATTTTTATAATGGCCCAGGAGTACAGCATATGGCGCTCGCTACCGACGATATCGTTGCTACGGTTTCGGCTATGCGGGAACGGGGGATTGAGTTTCTCTATGTTCCCGAAGCCTATTACGATGATCTATTGGAGCGGGTGGGTGAAATCGACGAAGATGTTGAAATACTCAAAAAACATGGAATTCTTATCGATCGCGATGAAGAAGGGTATTTACTGCAGTTGTTTACAAAAACCATCGTTGACCGACCTACGCTTTTTATTGAAATAATTCAGCGTAAAGGAGCACAGTCATTTGGTGTCGGAAACTTCAAGGCTCTTTTTGAGGCCATTGAAAGGGAGCAGGCTGCGCGAGGTACTCTTTAATGCCGCTTTCACAATTAATTGCCAATTTCGGCAGGTCAATTATAAAGTACTGTTAATAGAATAGTTAAAGTAAGTTAAAACTGTTTCTAGCATTTATTTTATATAGTAACTTTGATGAAGTAAGGGGTGGTTCCCTTACAGCTTTAAGTATTGGTTTTTCATAATTTAAAGTTTGGTTGGTTATTTAGGAAAAGCCCTGACGTTTTCGTCAGGGCTTTTTTTTATACCTGATCTCATGTTTTTGCCTGTAGATCCCTGGTTGCGCAATACTTTGGAATAAATCTTGTTTAAGTAATTGTAAGTGTAATAAAATTCAGGTTGCATTTACTAATTTTACGGCCACATTACGACTATGAAGAAAATTTTAACGGTTCTTTTCCTAACTTTTGGTCTCTTTCTGCATGCACAGGAAAAAGAATCGGTCTTTGCCCCTGGAGAATGGCTAAAATTCCGTTTACATTATGGTTGGCTAAATGCCAGCGTAGCCACCCTTCAGGTAAAATCGGCTGATATCAATGGGGTGTCTGCCTATCATGTCGTTGGTAAAGGGGAGACTACGGGCTTGGCAAGTGTTTTCTTCAAGGTCGACGACACCTACGAAAGTTATTTTGGAAAAAGAGATGGAAGGCCCTTTCGGTTTATTCGAAAAATAGATGAAGGGGGTTATACCAAAGATGTTGAGATCAATTTCGATCACAAGAACGACGTAGCCGTGCTCAATGACAAAAAAAACAATAAAAAGATTAATTTTACATTACAGGACAGTGTGCAGGACTTGCTTTCGGCATTTTACTATCTTAGGAACAATTATGGATTTAAAGATCTTGTTTTAGGAGAATCCATAAAGCTCAATATGCTATATGACGATGATGGCATCTTTCCCTTTAAATTGAAATATCTGGGAAAAGAAGTATTGAAAACAAAGTTTGGAAAAGTAGAATGCCTAAAATTTCGACCGTATGTGCAGTCGGGGCGGGTATTTAAAGAACAGGAAAGCCTTTCACTTTGGGTGTCAAACGATGACAATAAGATACCGATTCGTATAAGGGCCGACTTGGCAGTAGGTTCTATAAAGGCAGATTTGGATGGATATAACGGACTTAAACATCAATTTAAAATTATAATGGATTGAGCGTAGCATGAAGAAAAAGGAGCAGATCGATTCCCAAATTGCCAAACTTGAAGAAAAATATAAAAATTCAGGGCAGGATCTCAGCTCCTATTTAGACGGACTTCTTTACCAACGCTACCTCACCTATTGGGATTATATCCATCTCGACACCCTACTTAGTCTTCAAATTCCTAGGACCTATTTCCCCGACGAGGAGATTTTCATCATGTATCATCAAATTACCGAGCTGTATTTCAAACTTATCCTACATGAACAGAAGCAGATCGTAGATGATAGATCCGAGGATATTGATTTTTTCATCGAGAAAATCAGAAGGGTCAATAGTTACTACCAGGCGCTGATCTCTTCCTTTAGTATTATGATCAAAGGGATGGAGCGTGAGCAATTCCTTCAATACAGAATGGCATTGTTGCCGGCTAGTGGATTTCAATCGGCTCAATATAGAATGATCGAGATTTATGCGACCCCGATGGAAAATTTGGTGCATCCCGATAAGCGGAATCAACTTTCAGCAGAAAACGACCTTGAAGAACTCTATGAAAACATCTATTGGAAAAAAGGAGCCACCGATGCCGTAACCGGAGAAAAAACCTTGACCTTAAAGCAATTTGAATATCGCTATACCCCACGTTTGATACGAATCGCCAAACAAGTTCGTAACAATACCATCTATCACAAATATTTACATCTGGCCGAAGATAAAAGGCATACTAAAGAGCTGGTTAAAGCGTTAAAGATTATGGATTTAAATGCCAATGTGAATTGGCCATTGATGCATATGGGTTCCGCCCATAGGTATCTCGGAAAGAATAAAGGTCAAATAGAAGCGACCGGGGGGACCAATTGGAAGGACTATCTTCCGCCAAGCTTTCAAAAAGTCATTTTTTTTCCGCAACTTTATTCAAAACAAGAGTTAAATAATTGGGGTAAGCAATGGGTAGACCATATCTTTAACCCTGAGAAAAAAGTAAAATAGAAATGAATAAATACTGGGGCATAGTTTTATCATTGACCGTTATGGTTTCCTGTAAAGAGGAACCGCCACGTGTGAAAGAAGAAGCAATTACTGAGGTAATACCTTTAAAAGAAAACGTTTCAGTGAAACAGTTCGGCTTTAATCTGGACGATTTCAAGGTACAACGTGATACTGTTCGTAGAGGTGACAGTTTTGGCGAATTGATGATTGAAAACAAGGTAGAATATCCTAAAATCGCAAAATTATCGGAGGCGTTTAGGGATACTTTTGATGTTCGAAAGATCCGGGTCGGAAAACCTTATGTAATCTTGAAATCAAAAGATACCGCAGAGACAGCCCAAGTGTTTATCTATGAAAATGATCCTATAAATTATACTGTAGTCGATTTCCGGGATAGTGTTGTGGCCTACAAAAATAAAAAGCAGGTCAAGTATGTCGAGCGCGAAGCCTCCGGTATTATTGAGACTTCTCTCTCCGAAGCGATTTTAGACCAAGGGATCGATTATAACGTTACGAATAATCTATCGGAAATTTATGCGTGGACCATTGATTTTTTTAGACTTCAGAAAGGAGACAAATTTAAGGTGGTATACCGGGAAAAATATATCAATGATAGTATCTATGCAGGTGCTGAGCCCATTGAAGCTGCTTATTTTGAGCATAATGGCAGACCAATCTATGCCTTTGCCTATGAAAATGATTCCCTAAAAAAAATCGTCGATTATTTTGACGAAGACGCCAACAACCTGAGACGTACTTTTTTAAGAGCTCCAGTAAAATTTAGTAGAATTTCGTCACGATACAATCTCACGAGGAGAATTCGGTATTATGGTTATAAAGTAAAACCACATAAAGGAACTGATTACGCTGCTCCCATTGGAACTCCCATTATGGCTACGGCAGATGGCACCGTAATAGAATCCACGAGAAAAGGAGGTAATGGAAAATATGTAAAGATCCGTCATAATGGCACGTATGACACCCAATATTTGCATATGAAAAAACAGAATGTCAAGAAGGGCCAATTCGTGCGTCAAGGCGATGTAATCGGTTGGGTGGGGATGACAGGGAATACAGCTGGTCCCCATGTTTGCTATCGTTTTTGGAGAAATGGCAAGCAGGTTGACCCCCTGAAGGAAGAACTTCCCTTGGCCGAACCGTTGCCCGAACCATTGCGCCCTGATTATTATGCCCATATCACACCTAAAAAATCCCAATTGGATTGTATCGAATTTCAGAATCCACCAGTTGATAAACAAATGCTAACGCTCAATCAAGAAAATGGCATTACAGCGCATTGATCCGACTTCGACCAAAGCATGGAAAAGCCTACGAAAGAATTATGAGGATAGCAAAGAAAGGCACCTAAAAGATCTTTTTGCCGCCGATCCTAATAGGGCTGCTACCATGACGTTGCATTGGAACGACTTCATGGTCGATTTCTCCAAAAATAGGATTACCAAGGAAACCCTTGTCTTATTACAACAATTGGCCGTTGAGGTCGATTTAAAGGATGCTATTGAAAAGTATTTTAAGGGCGATATCATCAATGAGACCGAAAACAGGCCAGTACTGCATATGGCCCTTCGGGCAAAAAAATCTGCACGGGTTGTTGTTGATGGGGTAAATATAATTCCTGAGGTCTTTGAGGTAAAAGAACATATTAGGATTTTTACGGAGGCCATAGTATCCGGAAAAAAAAGAGGCTATACCGGAAAAACCTTTACCGATGTCGTCAACATAGGTATCGGCGGTTCGGATCTTGGGCCTGAAATGGTCACAAAGGCCCTACGGTTCTATAAAAATCATTTAAAAATTCATTTTGTTAGTAACGTCGATGGTGACCAAGTACATGAGGTGCTTCAAGAATTGAATCCAGAGACGACCTTATTCGTTATTGTTTCTAAAACGTTTACAACACAAGAAACCCTGACCAATGCAACCACTATTAAAAAATGGTTTCTTAAGCGGGCAGCGCACAAGGACATTGCCGATCATTTCGCCGCGGTCTCTACGAACACTGAGAAAATCGCCGAATTCGGTATCGCGGCAGATAATGTATTCCCCATGTGGGATTGGGTAGGTGGGCGGTTTTCATTATGGAGTGCCGTGGGCCTATCAATCGCTTTGGCCGTAGGATATGCCAATTTTGATGCGATGTTGAGCGGAGCCCATGAGATGGACGAACATTTTAGGACCACTGAATTTGATAAAAACATTCCAATCGTCCTAGCCCTTCTAAGCATCTGGTATAATAATTTTTACGATGCGGAAACAGAGGCAATTATACCCTATTCCCACTATTTAAATAGGTTCTCTGCCTATTTGCAGCAAGGTATTATGGAAAGTAATGGCAAAAGCGTCGACAGAAGCGGAAATCGGGTAGATTATCAAACCGGTACCATTATTTGGGGCGAGCCAGGTACGAATTCACAACATGCTTTTTTTCAGTTGATCCACCAAGGTACGAAGCTTATCCCCGTTGATTTTATAGGTTTTAAAAAGTCATTGCATGGTGATGTTGATCATAACGATAAATTAATGGCCAACTTTTTTGCCCAAACCGAGGCCTTGATGAACGGTAAAACCTCCCAAGAAGTCCGTAAGGAGCTTGAAGATATTGGGGGGTTGCAAGAGGACATAGATACATTACTTCCATTTAAAGTATTTGAAGGTAACAAGCCGACGAATACACTTCTAATAGAACAACTTACCCCCAAAAATCTGGGGGCCCTTATCGCCCTTTACGAGCACAAAATTTTCGTTCAAGGCGTGGTCTGGAACATCTTCAGTTATGACCAGTGGGGTGTAGAGCTAGGAAAACAACTAGCGGGCACTATTTTGAAAGATCTTCAAAATTCAGAAATCGGTGATCATGATGGGTCGACAATGCGACTCTTGCAGACTTTTAAGCGTTAATCCATGACTTTCCAAATTCTTTATAAAACATCATAACTTGTTATTTTTTCCTCCTTTTTATGCCAATTTTGTGTTAAATTGTCCAGGCGTTAATTAACGTTCTCTTAATCTGTGTAAGTGAAAAATACCTCACTTTTGCGGCAAATACAAAACTAAACATAAAGAACAATGAGAAAAATTTACTTTGTTTTGGCGGCAATTTTATGTTCCGCATTTGCATTTTCACAAGGAACCTTGACTGGCACCGTTTTAGATGGCGACTCGGGAGACCCATTACCAGGGGCTAGCGTCGTGATCGAAGGCACAACCACTGGTGTTGCTACTGATTTTGATGGTAATTTCAGCATAGAAGTTAGTAATAACACAGGTACTTTGGTGATATCATATATAGGATTCACAGCCCAAAATGTCGATTATCGGAAAATGGGCAATTTGGGAATTATACGCTTGCAATCCAATTCACAGGAATTGGAAGGAGTGGTTCTAATATCATCCGTAGCTGTAGACCGTCAAACTCCGGTAGCCGTATCAACGGTTAAGGCAGCCGATATCGAATTGAAGTTAGGGACACAGGAATTTCCAGAGATCCTGAAATCCACACCAGGGGTATATGCCACAAAATCCGGGGGAGGTTTTGGCGATGGCCGGATCAATTTACGGGGATTCAGCTCAGTGAACGTTGCCGTGATGATCAATGGCGTCCCAGTCAACGACATGGAAAATGGCGTTGTATATTGGAGTAACTGGGCCGGTTTGGCCGATGTTACCAGCACGATGCAAGTACAAAGGGGCCTCGGGGCTTCAAAAGTTGCAGTACCTTCGGTTGGTGGAACCATCAATATCTTGACCAAATCGACCGATGTCGAAAAAGGTGGCAATGTATATACCGGAGTTGGTAATGATGGATACCAAAAATATGGTTTTACACTTTCGACCGGACTCATGGACAATGGTTTTGCCGCTACTGTGTCCGCTTCAAAAACCAAGGGAAACGGATATGTTGACGGTACCGAATTCGAGGGCTATAACTATTTTGTAAATATCTCAAAGCGAATCAACGACCATCATACATTATCCTTAACGTCGTTTGGCGCTCCGCAACGGCACGGGCAACGGCAAAATAGAAGCTCAATCGCCAAATATCGGGATGCCGAAAGCGGAATTAAATTTAATCCGGATTGGGGTATCAAAAATGGACAAGTGGTCAATATTGAGGACAACTTTTATTTTAAGCCGCAAACCTCTTTGAACCATTATTGGAATATCAATGATAAATCATTTTTATCTACTGCGGTTTATGCTTCTTCCGGGACTGGTGGAGGAGGTGGAACAGCAGGGGATTATAGTTTATTCAATGTTCGATTAGGTGGTGACGATCAGCCCGTTGATCTTGACAACATCGTGGCAATCAACAGGGACCGAGGTAATCAAGGTCTTGAAGCCGCCGCCTATCTAAGGGCTTCTAGAAATGATCATGAGTGGTATGGGTTATTGTCTACCTATAAGAACGATCTATCTGATAACCTAGCTTTGATGGCCGGAGTTGATTTACGTACGTATACCGGAAAACACTTTTCTGAATTGACCGATCTTTTAGGGGGTGCATATGTTATCGATAACAGTGATATAAATAATCCCAATAGAACGATTAAGGTAGGCGACAAAAGGGATTATCATGATGAAGGGAAAGTTGGCTGGCAAGGATTGTTCACCCAATTGGAGTACACCAAGAATAATTTATCCGCTTTTGTAGCCGCCAATTTCGCCAATACCTCCTATCGACGAATTGATTATTTTAATTATTTAAATGATGATCCATTGCAGGAAACCGACCGTTTCAATTTCCCCAGTTATGGTGTAAAAGGGGGCGCTAATTACAACTTGGATGCAAATAACAACGTTTTTTTCAATATCGGCTATCTTGAAAGAGCACCCGGTTTCGATGCGGTCTTCCTTAATTTTGATAATGAACATATCAATGCCGATGCCGTAAATGAAAAAATATTCAGCACTGAAATAGGCTATGGGTACCGTAGCAGCGTTTTATCGGCCAATGTCAATATCTATAGGACCGCTTGGAACGACCGTACTTTCACCGACAATTTTTCGGTCGGGGGAATCGATTATTTTGTAAACCTACTTGGGGTCAATGCCCTTCACCAAGGGATAGAGGTTGATTTTATGTACCGACCCGTTTCGAAACTTTCATTAACAGGAATGATGTCTTTAGGAAGTTGGAAATGGACCAACAATGTTGAAAATGCCCAAGTATATGATGATGCTAATAACCCAGTAGGAAATCCTATCAATGTATTTATAGATGGATTAAAAGTGGGCGACGCAGCCCAAACTACTATGGCCCTTGGGTTAAATTACGAGTTTTTCGATCGAACCCGATTACTTTTGGATTATAATTACTATGATAATTATTATGCCGATTTTGAGCCGACCGGTAGAACTTCCGAAGGAATACCCCAATCTTGGAAGGCGCCTTCGTATGGCCTATTCGACGCGGGTATTAGTTATGGGTTTGATATGGGGGGCTTCGAAGCTACTATCATTGGTCGCATGAACAATGTCTTCAATACCGATTATATTGCCGATGCTTTAGATGGG
>JBBQAM010000018.1:0-69780 GCA_038316335.1 Flavobacteriales bacterium | reverse complement strand
GCGACGGGGCCCACCCCTTACCATTCCGAACAGGGAAGTTAAGCCCGTCTGCGCCGATGGTACTGCTATACCAAGTGGGAGAGTAGGAAGCCGCCTTCCTCGAAAAGTCCCTCACAGTTTTGTGAGGGACTTTTTTTATGTCTTTTTTTGAACAGCACAAGAAAAAATGGCCGCACTTAGAAAAGTACGGCCAATCTATAAACTTTCAGATTAATTTATTTAAACCCTCGGTAAGTCGCCCTCGCCCTTTAAAGGCAAATACGATTCTCCCATAAGGTAGGCATCTACGTGATACGCCGCTTGACGACCCTCCGAAATGGCCCATACAATCAAAGATTGTCCGCGTCGCTGATCACCTGCGGCATATACTCCGGGAACATTGGTCTTATAATCGTTCTCCGAGGCCTGGATGTTGGTTCTGTCATCGGCGGCGACACCCAACTGCTCTGCAAGGGTCATTTCAGCTCCTGTAAATCCCAAGGCTAGCAAGGCAAGGTCACATTTCCATTGTTTTTCGGTGCCTTCGACCTCCTTCAATTGGGGCCGTTTTCCTGGTTGTTTTATCCATTCGATTTCCGAGGTGACCAGGCCTGTTAATTTACCATCGCTATCGCCGATAAATCGCTTGGTCGAGATGCTAAAAAAACGTTCGGCCCCTTCTTTATGGGAAGAACTTGTTCGTAAACGCATGGGCCAAAAGGGCCATGGTTGATCTTCAGGTCTATCGGTCGTCGCCATTGGCATAATTTCGAAATTCGAGACTGATTTCGCGCCATGGCGAAATGAGGTTCCAATACAATCAGAACCTGTATCCCCACCCCCTATTACAACAACGTCCTTATCAGTGGCCATCAATTCTTCTCCCTCAATTTTTATTCCTCCGACGCGGCGATTGTTTTGTGCTAGAAAGTCCATGGCTTGTACCACGCCTTTTAAATCTGCACCTTCAATAGGCAGGGACCTTCGAACCGTAGCGCCTCCTGTAAGTACGATCGCGTCGAATTTTTTCCTGAGATCGGCGGCTTTTATCGTGACACCGACATGCACCCCGCAACTAAAAATAATTCCCTCTTCCTCAAGAATTTTCAGTCTTCTATCTATAATATGCTTTTCCATTTTAAAATCAGGAATCCCAAAACGTAAAAGACCGCCTGGTCTCTCGTCCCTTTCATACACCGTGACCAGATGACCTGCTCGGTTTAATTGTTGGGCAGCAGCCAATCCGGCCGGCCCCGATCCAATAATAGCAACTTTTTTCCCCGTTCTACTAACAGGAGGTTTGGCCACGATCCAGCCTTTTTTAAAGGCGGTTTCAACAATATTTTTCTCGATGTTCTCGATCGAAACCGGATCTTCATTAATTCCTAAAACGCACGCTTCTTCGCAAGGTGCTGGGCAGAGTCTTCCCGTGAACTCCGGAAAATTATTGGTTGCATGTAAAATTTCGGCTGCTTTTTCCCATTTTCCGCGATATACAGCATCATTAAAATCGGGTATTAAATTGCCCAAAGGACAGCCGCTATGGCAAAATGGTATGCCACAATCCATACAACGTGCCCCTTGTTCCTTAAGTTCGCCTTCCTTTAAGGGAATGGTAAATTCCTTATAATTTTTTACACGTTCCTTAACCGGTGCGTATTGCTCAACTTTTCTTTCAAATTCTAAAAATCCTGTAATCTTACCCATCTCTCTTCTAAATAATTTCTAATGCCTCTTGTTCCAAACGGAGTAATGCTTGCCGGTATTCTTCCGGAAATACTTTGATGAATTTGGGCAAACAAATTTCCCAATTCTCCAAGATTCTTTGCGCCAAGGGACTCGAAGTTGCATTATAGTGACTTTCAATAAGGTCTCTCAACTGTTTCGTGTCTTTTTCATCCTCCACTTTTAGTAAGTTCAATGCCTCGGATGTGCATTTCTTTTTGAAGGTGTTTTTCTCGTCGAATACATATGCGATGCCGCCACTCATCCCGGCACCAAAATTTCTACCTACTTCCCCTAGGATTACGGCGATTCCTCCGGTCATGTATTCACATCCATGGTCCCCAATACCTTCTACGACGGCTTTGGCACCAGAATTTCGAACACAAAAACGTTCGCCCGCCCTTCCGTTAATATATGCTCTACCAGCCGTTGCACCATACAGGGCTACATTCCCGATGATCACATTATTTTCTGGGATTATCGTACAACCTTCTGGTACCTTGATGACCAATTTGGCTCCTGATAGGCCTTTTCCAAGATAATCATTGGTATTTCCGTTCACGGTCAAAGTCAAACCTTTCGTGGCAAATGCCCCAAAACTTTGTCCTGCCGAGCCTGTAAAATTCAGTTTAAGGGTATTGATGGGCAATCCCTGGGCTCCATAAATTTTTGATATTTCATTGCTGATGATCGCGCCAACGGCCCTATCTGTGTTATGAATAGGGAAATCAAGGCTCAATTTTTCTTTCCTGAATAGAGAAGGATTGGCTTTTTCTATTATTTCGAATTCAATCGATTTATCGATATCATGATGTTGTTTTTGGGTATTATAGAATTTAGTCCCGGAAGGTACGTCTACCTGATGCAAAATGGGCGATAAATCAATACCTCCCGCCTTGTAGTGGTCGATTGCTTTGGTGCGGTCTAATTTTTGAACCTGGCCGACCATTTCATTGACGGTCCTAAAGCCCAACTTTGCCATTATTTCCCTTAATTCTTGGGCCACGAAGTACATGTAATTGACAACATGTTCTGGTTTTCCACTGAACTTTTTACGCAATTCCGGGTTTTGGGTCGCGATTCCGACCGGGCATGTATTCAAGTGGCATACGCGCATCATGATGCAACCTGAAGCCACTAAAGGTGCGGTGGCAAAACCAAATTCCTCGGCCCCGAGTAAACAAGCAATTGCCACATCCCGACCTGTTTTTAATTGGCCATCACATTCAAGGACGATGCGATTTCTTAGATCATTCATGACCAAGGTCTGTTGTGCTTCGGCGATTCCTAATTCCCAGGGTAGCCCGGCGTGTTTTAGGGAGGTAAGCGGTGATGCCCCGGTCCCTCCATCGTATCCGGAGATTAAGATCACATCGGCTTTGGCTTTTGCCACCCCTGCGGCCACGGTGCCCACACCAACTTCTGAGACCAATTTCACATTGATACGAGCCTTGCGGTTCGCCGATTTTAAATCATAGATCAATTGGGAAAGATCCTCGATCGAGTATATATCGTGATGGGGTGGAGGCGATATTAATCCGACATAGGGGGTTGAATTTCTGGTTTTCGCAATGGCAGGATTCACTTTAGGCCCAGGCAATTGGCCACCTTCACCCGGCTTGGCCCCTTGCGCCATTTTTATTTGAATTTCCTTGGCATTGGTCAAATAGTTTGAAGTAACCCCAAATCTACCGGATGCTACCTGTTTAATTGCACTGTTTCGCCAATCTCCCGTGGCATTCTTATAGAAGCGTTCTGCGTCCTCACCGCCTTCGCCCGAATTACTCTTGCCACCGATCCGGTTCATCGCAATCGCCAAATTTTCGTGGGCTTCCTTACTAATCGATCCATAGGACATAGCCCCGGTTTTAAACCGCTTAACAATTTCGGTCCACGGTTCGACATCGTCCAATGGAATGGGATCATAATTTGAAAATTCGAATAGGCCTCGTAAGGTCATCAGGTTTTTGGCCTGCTTATTCACCATTTCAGCAAACTCCATGTAGGTCTCTGGTTCGTTGCCCCGTACGGCCTTTTGCAGTTTGGCAATCGATATCGGGTTGAACATGTGTTTTTCACCATCCCTTCTCCAGCGATATTCGCCACCTATTTCAAGATCCAAGTTCGCTGGTACTTCTTTTTTTGCAAAGGCCCTACCATGTCGTTTCGCGATTTCCTTTTCAATTTCATACAGACCGATTCCTTGAATTCTTGTAGGGGTGTTCGGGAAATATTTGTCTACTACTTTGGTATTGATACCGATACATTCGAATAGTTGCGAACCCCGATATGAATTCAGGGTAGAGATTCCTATTTTGTTCATTACTTTCAGGATTCCCTTGCCAATGGCCTTGTTGTAATTTTTTACGGCCTCTTCAGCGCTAAATTCGGTAATATCATGTTCCTCGATTTGCTCTCCAATAATCTCATTGACCAAATAGGGATTAATGGCGCTGGCACCAAATCCGAAAAGCAACGCAAAATGATGCACCTCTCTGGGCTCTGCAGATTCTATAATGATACTGAGTTTTGATCGCTTACGTAGTTTTTGAAGGCCACTGTTCACAAAAGAACAAGCAAGGGCTGCCGGAATGGGAGCATCGTCCTTATTTACGTTCCTATCGGATAATATGATAATATTCGTACCTATATCGATTGCTTTGGAAGCCTGATCTAAAATAGATTCGAGCGCTTCTTCCAAGCCATTCAGACCCCTTGCAATTTTATAAAGGATTGGTATGGAAACCACTTTATAATTGGGACTGGCGTCATAATTCTTAATCTTATCCAAATCTTCCTTCGAGATGACGGGATTCTGTATTTTAAGTTTTCTACAGTGGATTTCATTGAAATCAAAGATGTTGTGATCACTGCCCAGGGTAAGGCTAATATCAGTAATCAATTCTTCGCGTATACCATCCAATGGTGGGTTCGTTACTTGGGCGAACAACTGCTTAAAATAATTGTAAATAAGTTGTGGTCGCTCGGATAAAACAGCAAGTGGGGTATCAGTGCCCATGGATCCAATGGGTTCCTGGGCATTCTTGCCCATAGGGAGGATAATGGTATTGATATCTTCCAAAGTATACCCAAATATGGCTTTCCGTTTTTCCACAGATGCCTCGCCAAGAAAAAGGGGACAGTCATTGTATGGGATATCCCGTAAATGCACCAAATTCTTGTCTAACCATTTTTTATAGGGAAGGCGACTTGCAATGTCTTCCTTAATTTCCTCGTCATTGACTATTCTGCCCTCCACCATATTGACTAGAAACATTCTACCAGGTTCTAATCTTCCATGGAACTCAATATTTTCAGGGGCTATTTCCATAACACCCGTTTCAGACGACATCACCACATAACCATCTTTGGTCACCGTATATCGCGAAGGTCTTAATCCGTTTCTATCCAAAAGGGCGCCAATAAAATTTCCATCGGTAAATGGAATAGATGCTGGCCCGTCCCAAGGTTCCATCAGGCAGGAATTGTATTCGTAAAATGCCCTTTTCGATTCTGACATATCAGGATTTTTCTCCCATGCCTCGGGGACCAGCATCATCATCACCTCGGGCAAGGAACGACCGGTCATTAATAAGAGTTCAACTACCATATCCATGGTTGCGGAGTCTGATTTACCTGGCAGAATAATAGGAATGATATTCTTTATTTCATCCCCGAATAAATCGCTTTTCATCATTTCCTCCCGAGACCGCATGCGGGAAACGTTGCCCCGTAACGTATTGATTTCGCCATTATGGCACATATATCGAAAGGGCTGAGCCAAATCCCAAGTGGGAAACGTATTGGTTGAAAAGCGTTGATGCACAAGTGCTAATCTGGTCACCACCCTTGGGTCCATTAAGTCTTTGTAATACAAGCTAATATCCTTTGGCATCAATAAACCCTTGAAAATAATTATCTTGGTAGAAAGACTGGGAACATAAAAAAATGCGCTTTCCGATAATTTAGAATTTAGAATGATATGCTCGGTAACCTTTCTAGCGGTAAAGAGTTTTAAATTGAAGTTGAAATCGTCTTGCTCCTCATTTGTTTTGGCCACAAATAATTGCTTTACAAACGGCTCGGTTTCCATGGCGATTCGGCCAGGAATCGATCTATTGACCGGGACATTACGCCAACCCAACAATTGAAGGCCTTGTTTTTTAATATTTTCCTCAAAAATAGAAATGCAAAAAGTTCGCTGATTTTCTTTTTGTGGTAAAAACACGTTGCCTACCGCGTATGATCCAGGCTCTGGAAGATCAAAGGTGCATACCTGACTAAAAAAATCATGTGGAATGTCGATCAATATCCCAGCTCCATCACCGGTTTTACCATCTGAACTTACTGCCCCGCGATGTTCTAGCTTATCTAATATTTCAAGTGCCTTATGAATGATGTCATTTGCCTTTTTACCTTTTAGGCTACATATAAAACCCGCACCGCAATTATCGTGCTCAAATTCTGGTAGGTATAATCCCTGCTTCTTCAATATCATCGGATGCTATTTAATCGTTTTTTAAAATCATATGTAATGTGCCCATTTTTTTGATACGAGAATCAACTCGTTTGCGACCTAATTACATATTATGGCATTTATTCAAAAATATCATTTTATATGAACAATATTTATCAATAGTGGTCAATTCACACAAAAAACACAACGTTTTGAATAAAACGTTAAAAAATATTCAATATGAATAATTCTATGAGCTCATACTGAGATTATAACAAACACACCGTATTACGCCATCGATTTTTATAAAACCAGGGGTGTGTGTATCGAAATCTGAACAATTTCAACCCTTTGCCCTATAATATTAGCATGTATACGAAAATAATCATTACAAACGAAGAAGATACCCTAAAAAAATAAGGGTATTCAACAAAAAAGTTAAATAGGATTCGAGGAAAATGGGTTAATCCCTTAGGATTCCACGTGAAATTACAATTTTTTGTATTTCTGAAGTCCCCTCATAAATCTGGGTTATTTTGGCATCGCGCATCATGCGCTCTACATGGTACTCCTTAACAAACCCGTAACCGCCATGAATTTGGACGGCCTCAACAGTTGTATCCATGGCCACTTGTGAGGCATACAGTTTGGCAATGGCTCCCGATAGGTCATAGTTCATACCTTGGTCTTTCTCCCAAGCGGCCTTGTACACCAAATTACGGGCAGCTTCGATTTGTGTATGCATATCGGCCAGTTTAAACGCAATGGCCTGATGATTTGAAATTTCGGTTCCGAAGGCTTTTCTTTCCTTGGCGTATTTTAAGGCAAGTTCGTATGCCCCTGCGGCGATGCCCAAGGCTTGTGCAGCAATCCCGATTCGGCCACCAGCAAGCGTTTTCATAGCGAATTTGAACCCAAAGCCATCTTCACCGATCCTATTTTCCTTAGGGACAATTACATCATTAAAGCTTAATGAATGGGTATCGCTTCCTCGAATTCCCAGTTTATTTTCCTTGGGACCGATTTCGAATCCTTTCATTCCCTTTTCTAAGATAATTGCATTGATGCCTTTATGCCCTTTTTCCTTGTGGGTCTGGGCGATAACGATATATATTTCTGCCGAACTGCCATTGGTTATCCAGTTTTTGGTACCATTGATGATATAATGATCACCTTTGTCGATAGCAGTTGTTTTTTGGGAGGTAGCGTCGCTTCCAGCCTCTGGTTCTGATAGACAAAAAGCACCGATGCAAGCCCCAATTGCCAATCGTTTCAAATATTTCTGTTTTTGATCTTCACTCCCGAAATTTTCGAGCCCCCAACAAACTAGTGAATTATTTACCGAAACAATTACTGAAGCAGAGGCATCTACTTTTGATAATTCCTCTATTGCGAGGACGTACGAGATGGTGTCTAAACCACTACCCCCATATTTGGGATCTACCATCATTCCTAAAAATCCGAGTTCAGCCATTTTCTTCACCTGTGCTTCTGGGAATTTTTGGGCATCGTCCCTTTCGATGACCCCAGGTAACAATTCGTGATGTGCAAAATCCCTAGCGGCCTGTTGTATCATTCGTTGTTCTTCGGAAAGTGAAAAATCCATAATATTGTGATATTGTTAAATAGGATTACAAATATAGAGGTAAGTCTGAAAATTAAAGTTATTTTCGACTATAGTTTTGAGGATAATACAGTTTTTAAAATATAAGAAAAATGAGAATCCCAGTACAATTTTTTATATTTGACGGTATACGCTACCTACTTCTGAAATACAACGGAATTCGCATATCGGGAAGTAGTATATTAAGTTGTTTAAAGCGTGCTAGTTGAAGTATCGCTTATCGTATTAAATCGAATCAATGAAAGACCTACTCAAGATCTATGAGAATAAACAACCCGAAATCGTGTTTAACTGGAAAGATCCGGAAACCGAAGCTGAAGGCTGGGCAGTAATAAATTCGCTGCGTGGTGGCGCAGCTGGTGGGGGCACTAGAATGCGAGAGGGCCTCGATATGAATGAGGTCCTGTCTTTGGCCAAGACCATGGAAGTCAAATTCACCGTATCTGGCCCACCCATAGGAGGGGCAAAATCAGGCATTAATTTTAACCCAAATGACCCACGGAAAAGAGGGGTATTAGAGCGATGGTATGCGGCTGTAGCACCCTTACTGAAAAGTTACTATGGAACCGGAGGGGATTTGAATGTGGATGAAATACACGAGGTCATACCAATTACCGAGGATGCTGGCGTGTGGCATCCACAGGAAGGTGTATTCAATGGGCATTTTAAGCCTACGGAGGCCGACAAGATCAACCGTATTGGCCAACTTAGGCTTGGGGTGATCAAGGCCTTGGAAAGCAAAAAATATTCTCCTAAAATTGGCCGTAAATATACGGTAGCCGACATGATAACCGGTTTTGGCGTTGCGGAAGCGGTACGTCATTATTATGATGTATATGGTGGTAATATAATAGGAAAAAGGGCCGTTGTTCAGGGGTTTGGCAATGTTGGTGCGGCAGCGGCATTTTATCTCGCACAAATGGGTGCCAAAATCGTCGGGATTATTGACCGATCGGGCGGCGTTATTAATGAATCGGGATTTACCTTCGAGGAAATTCAAACATTCTTTCTAAATAAGAAGGGCAATAACCTTATTGCCCCTGCCAATCAGATGATACCTTTTGAGGAAATTAACGAACAAATCTGGCAACTACCCACAGAAATCTTTCTGCCCTGTGCTGCATCAAGACTTATTGCAAAACATCAGATCGATAAAATGATAGATAGTGGGTTGGAAGTTATATCCTGTGGAGCCAATGTACCTTTTGCCGATAAGGAAATTTTCTTCGGACCTATCATGGAATATACCGATGGTCGCGTAAGTCTTATCCCCGACTTTGTATCGAATTGTGGCATGGCAAGGGTTTTTGCTTATTTTATGGAAAAGCGAGTGGGAATGGATGACGATTTGATATTTAATGATACTTCGAATACAATTAGAAAGGCAATTTTGAATATCTTTAAGCAAAATCCCTCAAAAACCAATTTGAGTAAAACCGGATTTGAAATAGCGCTAAAACAATTGATTTAATTAAAACCAAGCCAGCATGGAAACTATTATTATCGTCGTATTTGTTCTGGGTTATCTCGCGATAACCATGGAGCATAACCTGAAAATTGATAAACTAATCCCCGCTTTGGGAATGATGGCCATACTCTGGGCTATTATTGCGCTTGCCCACTTGCCGGTTTTTGAGGTCAATCTCGATTTACAGGAACTTGAGAAAGGTAATTTGGAGGGCATTTTGCTACACCATATGGGCAAGACCGCTGAAATACTGATTTTTCTTATGGGCGCTATGACCATTGTTGAAATCATTGATTATTTTGACGGATTTGCCACCATTAAAAGTTATATAAAAACGAAGGACAAGGTAAAGTTGCTATGGATCGTTGCCAGTCTTGGATTTTTACTATCGGCGATAATCGATAACCTTACCGCTACCATCGTACTTATTACCATACTTCAAAAATTGATCAAGGACAAGGAATTAAGGCTCTGGTTCGCAGGTATTATTATTATTGCCGCAAATGCAGGTGGAGCATGGTCCCCAATTGGGGATGTGACCACCACCATGTTGTGGATTGCGAATAAGGTAACTGCCGCAGTATTGATCGAGCACGTTTTGTTACCTTCTATTTTTTGTTATGCCGTGCCTACGTTTATTGCCTCAAGAATGTCAATCTTCAAGGGTAAAATTGCCATTGATGAAGACGATGATGGCGCTTCATCGTCAAAGTACGGTCCTATTATGTTTTATTTGGGGCTGGGCTCCATTATATTCGTGCCTATTTTTAAGACACTTACCCATTTACCACCCTATGTCGGCATGATGCTATCCTTGGCTTTTGTAGCTGCCATGGCCGAAATTTACAGCAATAAGAAATTTACATTATCAGACGCTTTTGATGCGCAAGAAGGAAGCGATTCCGTTGGCCACCATAGTCCGGTTCACCATTCCCTATCAAAAATTGAAATGCCGAGCATCCTATTTTTCTTAGGTATCTTGTTAGCGGTGGCTGCGTTGGAATCCTTGGGAATCCTATTTCACTTTGCGGGTGCCTTGAACGACACCGTTCCCGGTTTGGGAACCGAATTGCATTCTACTAAAATCTCCGATTTGGTTGTCTTGATTCTTGGTGTTGCATCAGCGGTCATTGATAACGTACCATTGGTGGCGGCCAGCATCGGGATGTTTCAAATAGGTCTTGATGAACCGGCATGGCATTTTATTGCATATTCGGCTGGTACAGGGGGCAGTATGCTGATTATTGGATCTGCAGCGGGTGTTGTGGCGATGGGTATGGAAAAGATCAACTTTTTTTGGTATCTCAAGAAGATTTCAATATTGGCATTGATTGGTTTCTTGGCTGGCGCAGTGGCCTTTATTATTATGCGAAATTTTGTGTTGAACATATAATTTAATCGACAAAATACCGTTTATAAGGCAAATTAAAACAAGAGAGAACGTATGTTAATGATTCAAGACCTTGCCAATGATCCAAGTTTAGGAGATGTGGTATCCGAGGAAAAGACCCTATCAGTAATGGATTTGATTTTCAGCGGAGGTGCGGCCGGTATGGTGATTATATTGGTTTTATTCGTTATGTTGGCCGTAGCACTGTATATCTATTTTGAACGCCTTTTGGCCGTAAATGCCGCCTCGAAAATCGACAAGAATTTTATGAACCAAATTCGGGATCACGTCACCAGTGGCCGTCTCGAAGCGGCAAAATTGTTATGTGCCCAAACGGATTCCCCTGTCGCTAGACTTACTGAAAAAGGCGTTTCCCGTATTGGTAAGCCCTTGGATGATATCAACACGGCCATAGAAAACGCTGGGACCCTCGAAGTCTACAAATTGGAGAAAAACGTCAGTGTATTGGCCACGGTGGCTGGTGCAGCACCTATGATTGGGTTCCTGGGAACCGTTATAGGTATGATTTTGGCGTTCCATGAAATGGCGAGTAGTGGAGGACAAGCAGAAATGGGATCTTTGGCCTCGGGAATCTACACAGCCATGACTACTACCGTAGCAGGTCTTATCGTTGGCATAATTGCCTACATGGGCTATAATCATTTGGTTAACCGAACAGACAAGGTAGTACATAAAATGGAGGCCAATGCCGTCGAATTCTTGGACCTCTTAAACGAGCCGCTGTAAAAAAAGAACTAGACTAGTTTAGGCGTATTGCCGCCCTATATAGAAATAGTAGGTCTTTTTGGCAAGAAGAAGATTCAGTTGTCCATCGAGTTCCTAGTTTACATTCATTGAACAAGATTAGCAAGTTTTCAAAGCAAGAAGATCGAGCACTAAAATCAAAATAGAACAAAGTGAAATTAAAAGGTAGAAATAAAGTAAGTCCAGATTTTAGCATGTCATCAATGACGGATATTGTATTTCTGTTACTGATATTTTTCATGCTTACGGCCAATTCACCAAATGCCTTGGATTTGTTATTGCCAAAGGCAAAAGGCAAATCAACCAATACGCAAAATGTATCGGTAAGTATTGATAAGAATCTACAGTATTATGTGAACAATGAAAGAATAAACGGAGAATATATTGAAATTGAACTAAAAAAAGCACTAGAAGGTAAAGATAAACCTACCATTATCCTAAGGGCCGAGGAAAGCGTTGCCATCAAAGAAGCGGTTAACGTTATGGACATTGCCAATAGGAATAATTATAAGGTAATTCTTGCCGTGCGACCCAATTAATGTCATTTCTAGACACGAGACACAAGAAAAAATCATTCACACTTACAACACTACTGTTAAGTGTGCTGGTACTTATATTATTTTATATAGGACTAACCTATATGGATCCTCCTATCGAGAACGGTATCTCAGTTAATTTTGGTACTACCAATTTTGGCAGTGGTACTGTACAGCCAAAAGAAAAGGTCAGATCCGAACCTTTAAAAACACCCCCAAAAGAACCAACGAAACAGGAAGAAGTTGAAAAGGTAGAAGAAGTGGTAGAAAAAGCCGAACCTGAGGAAGTCGTTGTAAAGGAGGCGCCAGCAGAGAAGTTGCTTACTCAGGAAAACGAAGAAGCCATCAAGATCAAACAGGCCAATGAAGCCAAACGAAAGGCCGATGATGCCGCTAAAGAGGCAAAGAAAAAGATAGCAGATGCAGAAAAAAAGGCTAAGGCGGAAGCTGCTATTGTAGCACAACAGAAGAAGGATGCTGAAGAAAAAGCGCGACTCGAACAAGAAGCTAAAAAGAAAAAGTTAGATGAACTAATGGGTGGGCTGAACAAATCGGATGGCACCGCAACAGGTAGTGAGGGAGATGATAATCAAGCGGGTGATAAAGGACGACCCGATGGCGACCCCTATGCAACAAGTTATTACGGCAGTCCCGGGACGGGAAGTGGTACTGGGGGCTATGGGCTAAACGGAAGGTCGTTGGTGAGCAAAGGTAAAGTTCCACAGGAATGTAATGAAGAAGGTCGGGTAGTAGTTAAAATCGTGGTAGACAGAAATGGCACGGTGGTCAGTGCGACACCTGGTGTAAAAGGCACGACCAATACGAATCCTTGTCTTTTGGAACCTGCAAGAAAAACGGCATTTCTACATAAATGGAATCTTGATTCAAATGCCCCAAGTCAACAGGTAGGTTTTGTTGTAGTCAACTTCAAATTGGGGGAATAAGTGACCTATAGGCAAACGCTCGATTGGATGTTCGATCAACTTCCAATGTACCAAGAAAAGGGTAAATCTGCCTTTAATGGCAAACTTGATAACATCCAAACTTTTTCGACGCTACTTGGTCATCCTGAAAAAAGGTTCAAAAGTATCCATGTTGCCGGAACCAACGGGAAAGGTTCGAGTAGTCATATGCTTGCATCGATCCTCCAGGAGGCAGGCTATAACGTCGGCCTTTACACATCTCCTCATTTAAAGGATTTTAGGGAACGGATTCGGATCAACGGGAAGCCTATTGAGAAACAATTCGTACTAAATTTTATTAAAAATCATCATGCTTATTTAGAACAACAAGGACTCTCATTTTTTGAAATGACCGTGGGCATGGCGTTTGATTACTTTGCCTTTAAAAAAATCGACATTGCAATTGTTGAGGTAGGTTTGGGTGGCCGACTCGATTCAACAAATATCCTAGAACCAGAGGTTTCATTGATAACCAATATAGGCTATGATCATGTCGATATTTTAGGTGACACACTTGAAAAAATCGCTTGGGAAAAAGGGGGGATCATAAAAAATAATACGCCCGTCGTTATCAGTGAATACCAAGAGGAAATAGCAGCTACCTTTAGATTGTTGGCCGAAGAGCATAATGCAAAAATTATATTTGCGGATAAAATCATTCAAAATACATTTACCACATCGCTACTGGGAAATTATCAATCAAAAAACATGAAAGGTGTCCTAGCCGTACTGGAAGAACTTTCAGGTTTTGAGATCAAGGAAACACATATAAAATCAGGGCTTTTAAACGTGGTAGAAAATACCGGGTTGATGGGAAGATGGCAACTACTTGGTGAATCACCTAAAATTGTTTGCGATACGGCACATAATGCGGAAGGTTTGATTTATGTGCTGCAACAAATTCTGCAGGAAGAATATAATGCCTTGCATATCGTTCTTGGTTTTGTAAAAGAAAAGAATCTGGATGCTATTTTACCACTCTTTCCAAAAAATGCCACTTATTATTTTACCAAGCCCAATATTCCCAGGGGATTGGATGTCAAAATAGTATTCGAGAAAGCTCAGGAAAATGGTTTAAAGGGAACCGTTTTTAACTCGGTACGTCAAGGGTATAATGCTGCTTTAAAAAATGCCGGAAAAGATGATTTTATTTTTATCGGTGGAAGTACTTTTGTTGTCGCCGAGGTGGTATAATATTTATCTGGTTTTTCTTTTGGCGTATCTAAAACTATTCTATATTTGCACTCCTTTATGAGCAATTAGCTCAGTTGGTTCAGAGCATCCCGATGAGAATCGGGAGGGACGGTTCGGCATAGGATAAAAATAAGTTAGGGCAATTAGCTCAGTTGGTTCAGAGCATCCCGATGAGAATCGGGAGGGTCGGTTCGGCAGAGGATAAAAATAAGTTAGGGCAATTAGCTCAGTTGGTTCAGAGCACCTCGTTTACACCGAGGGGGTCGGGGGTTCGAGCCCCTCATTGCCCACAGGAAGTCATCTATACGGATGGCTTTTTTTGTATGTGTACCTTCTACATCCTATATTCAAAAGACCTTGACCGTTTTTATGTTGGCCATAGCTGCGCCGAGCTGGGGCGTCGAATTCGAGAGCACCATTATGACCATGGGGGATTCACGGCGAAGGCGAAGGATTGGAAAGTGGTGTACCGGGAGGAGTATCCTACCAAAGCGGAGGCGTATGTCAGGGAACGCCAGGTAAAGGCCTGGAAGAGCAGGAAGAGAATCGAGCAGCTGGTCCAAAATGTAAAAAAGGACCTTGAATAGTCTGTATCCCAAGCAAGCCCGGGGGCCGGGGGCATCCCGATGACAATCGGGAGGGTCGGGGGTTCGAGCCCCTCATTGCCCACAAGAAGTCATCTATACGGATGGCTTTTTTTTGTATGTGTACCTTCTACATCCTATATTCCAAGACCCTTGACCGATTTTATGTTGGCCATAGCTGTGCCGAGCTGGGGCGCCGACTTCGCGAGCATCTTTATAGCCATGGCGGGTTCACCGCAAAGGCGAAGGATTGGCTACTTGTATATCGGGAGGAGTACACTACAAAGGCGGAGGCCTATGCCAGGGAACGCCAGGTAAAGTCCTGGAAGAGCAGGAAGCAGGTCGAAATATTGGTAAAGCGCCAAGATCCGGCAGATGGGTAATCGGTGTGCATGGCAAGTTGCGATTCGGAGCATCCCGATGACAATCGGGAGGGTCGGGGGTTCGAGCCCCTCATTGCCCACAGGAAGTCATCTATACGGGTGGCTTTTTTTGTATGTGTACCTTCTAAATCCTATATTCAAAAGACCTTGACCGTTTTTATGTTGGCCATAGCTGCGCCGATCTGGAGCGTCGAATTCGAGAGCACCATTATGACCATGGGGGATTCACGGCGAATGTGAAGAACAGTGCCTTGAGGCCCATTCCACAACTCATTGGTTCTGTATCAAATGGTTGGGAAAATCTTTAACTTTTGGCAGCATATCTGATCCATGACTTGTTGCAATTGTGTTTTCAAAAGCGATATGGTATGGTCACCACCTTGATCAGCCAAGGCAGAAACACCATACAAAAAGAGCGGCCCAAAAAAGCAATTTCGGCACCGCTGGCCAAGGTTCTGCCAATATCGGGACCTGAGCGCATACCACTGTCCATCATTACGGTCAATTGATCCCCTGAAACCAAGCATGACCTTCGGTAATTTCAGCGATTCGTTCGATACTACTTGTAGAAACGGTGCTAAGAATAAAGGGAATATTATGTTCAAATGCTGCTTTGGCAAGTAATTCAGGGGAATTGGGCCACATTAAACCCTGAAGGCCTATAGGTGCAATACCGAAAGGTGCGTCATACGTGTGTCCGAATAACATTGTACGCATATCCGAACCTGTATGTTTGTTTAAATAAAAAGGCAACAACTCCACATCATGTATTTCGGAGGTGTTCTTATGGAGGTTGATATCCTCATTGCAGCCACCATCTAAATATTCAAAAGCAAAATTCGGGATCTTTTTTTTCGCGCGACGCCTTAAATCTTCTACTGAAGGGTATTGGGCATTAAATTTAATATTTGCAATTCTTCCCATGTCGCGTTTGATTTATAAGCTCTATAGAAATATTTTATCAGTATCCTAATTCTTGAAACCTAGGTTTACAGAATATCATATACTTTATATGCCCTGTATCCGTAAAGGGCAACAACTGTAAAGCATATCAAGGGGAGCACAAATGAGAAATTTACTTCTGGCACCCCCATGATTCGTACATCGTCGTATGCGGTACCCCCCAAATCCAAAACCAATCCTTGCAATACGGGCATAAAGGCACCTCCGACAATGGCCATGACCAAGAATGCCGAAGCCGGTTTGGCATCGTCCCCCAAACCGTTTAGGGCAATGCCGTAAATGGTAGGAAACATCAATGACATGCAAAACGATACTAGGACCAGACTGTAAAGTCCACCAATACCTTGTATAAATATTGTACCGGCGCAACAGGCAATTGCGAGTAGGGCTAAAATCATCAAAAGCTTTCCAGAATTAATAAATCTCAAAAGATAGGTACATAAAAATCGCCCGAGCAAAAATACTCCAAGTGCTGCATAGGCATAATCTACGGCATGTGCATTATCAATACCTAGGTTTTCTGCATATTGATAGATATAGGTCCAACACATGATCTGTGCCCCTATATAAAACAGTTGTGCCAGGACCCCGCCAACAAATCGTTCCTTTTTAAATATTCTGCGAATTGAATCCCACATACTCACGACATTCTCTTCCTTCCTGTTTTCGGGTATTTTTACAAGAAGAATAAGGAACATCATAAAGATGACAAAAATGCCCAAGCCGACATATGGATTTCTGATAACCAAGAGATCCGCGGTTTTTATCGAAGCCTTGGCGGTTGCTCCAAGGGTTTCGTAGATACTATTTCCTTCGGCATCCAAATCATCGGAACCTAAGGCTCCCAAGATAAAGACTTGCGCCACCAACAATCCTGATAAAGCCCCTAATGGATTGAACGCCTGTGCCAGGTTCAAACGCTGGGTGGCCGTTTCTTCGGCCCCCATTGATAGGATAAATGGGTTAGCAGTAGTTTCTAAAAAGGCCAACCCAAAGGTCAAAACATAAAGCGCTAATAAAAAGAAATAGTAGTTTTCCATGGCGGCTGCCGGATAGAACAAAAGGGCACCTAGGGCGTAAAGGGCTAGCCCGACTAGGATGCCCACCTTATAGCTGTATTTTTTTACGACGAAGGCTGCTGGTAAGGCCATTGTAAAATAGCCGCCATAAAAAGCGGCCTGTACCCAAGATGCCTGGGTGTTATTTAATTCCAGGATTTTTTTAAAGGCAGAGACCATCGGATTCGTAATATCGTTCGCGAAACCCCAAAGTGCAAAGAGCGAAGTAATTAGTATAAAAGGAAGTAGGACTTTTTTTGAAACGACCGGGTATTTTTGTTTCTCTTTCATCAAAGTAGTATCTATTTATAAGGCACGATCTAAATGCGTATATCCTCCATCGACATAAATCAATTGACCCGTGGTATGACTGGATCTTCCTGACAACAAGAACACTACCATATTGGCAATTTCTTCGGCGGTAGTCATGCGATTTTCTAAGGGAATCTTTGCGGTGATTTCTTTTAGTTTTTTTTCCGGATCAGAAAATGTACCGATCCATCGCGCGTACAATGGGGTAAAACATTCGGCCACGATTACTGAATTTACACGAATTGAATAAGGCAACAATTCAACGGCCCATTCACGTGTCAAGGCATTGCGTCCACCATTGGCGGAAGCATAGCCGGAAGTACCTCCTTGTCCTGTTACGGCCGTCTTCGACCCTATATTTACAATAGCACCTCTACTTTGTTTCAAGGCCGGGAGGCAATGGTGTGCCATCAAGTAATAATGAGTGAGGTTACGATTGATCGATGCAAGAAAATCAACATGGTTACCCAGCTCGAGACCAATTCCATCGTTTACGCCGGCATTGTTGACCAAGCCATCAATAACACCAAATTCATTCAACGTTTTTTGAACCGCCGCTTCGCATTGATTGGGATCCGTTAGTTCGGCAATTGCATAAAATGCCCTCTTGCCGGTAACTTCGATTTCCTGTACGGCATCTTCGATATTTTTTACGTTTCTACCTACAATTACAGGAATTGCTCCTTCCTGGGCCAGTACTTTGCAGATTCCATTGCCGATACCTTTGGAACCGCCCGTCACTATTATTACTTTGTCTTTTAGTTGCAGGTCCACTAATACGCTATTTAACTATAGGATTTTACATGTTGTTTGGCAGTTCCTAGCCCTTCAATGCCCAATTCAACAACATCCCCATCCTTTAGATATGTAGGAGGATTCATCCCGAGTCCTACGCCAAAGGGTGTTCCGGTAGAAATAATATCACCTGGTAGTAGGGTCATGAATTGACTTATATAACTTACCACCTCTGGAATGTTGAAAACGAAATCAGAGGTATTGCTATTTTGCATGGTCTCTCCATTCAACGTAAGCCAAAGATTTAGCTGATGTGGATCCGGAATTTCCTCTTTGGTTGCTAAAAACGGACCTATTGGGGCAAATGTATCACAGCTCTTGCCCTTTACCCATTGTCCTTCTCGTTCCAATTGAAAGGCCCGTTCGCTCACATCGTTATGCAGAACATATCCGCAGACAAAATCCATGGCCTGCTCCTTGCTCACATAGGAGGCCCTTTTTCCCACAACGACGGCCAATTCAACTTCCCAATCGGTTTTTGTGCTGTTTTTTGGAATTATGATATCGTCGTTCGGTCCGATAATCGCCGTTGTTGATTTAAAGAATAATACGGGTTCTGAAGGAAGCTTCATCCCGCTTTCAGCGGCGTGCTGGGCATAGTTAAGACCAACGCAAACCAATTTCGAAGGTCTTGAAATTGGCGGTCCCAAGCGAACATTGTTAGGAACTCGCGGGCATTTTGACATATTCTGGTTCAACCATTCCTTCAATTTATCGATTCCGCCAGTTCCGAGGAAATCTTCGTTATAGTCTGGAACAAATGCGGATACATCCAATCTTGAACCATCACTTAATTGAATTCCAGGCTTTTCGCTACCCAACTTTCCGAATCGAATTAATTTCATTTTTAATCTTTTATCTTGTTATTAAATAGCGAGCCTAAAGATGTTCGGGATATATATTCCCAAACGCTCGAGGCACTTTCAACTGTTCAATTTTATATATCCGCCATCGATGGGGAAATCGGTTCCCGTGATAAACGAAGCCTCATCGGAACATAAATATAATGCTAAGTTTCCAATTTCTTCGGGAGTGCCCATCCTACCTATAGGCTGGGTTTTTGATAGCTTGTCGAACATTTCTTTTTCCCTACCTGGATAATTTTTGCTGATAAAGCCATCTACAAATGGGGTATGTACCCGCCCCGGGGAAATACTATTGCAGCGAATACCAAATCCGACATAATCCTTGGCAACAGAATAGGTCATGGTCAATGTGGCCCCTTTTGACATTGAATAGGCAAAACGATCGCTAATGCCTACCGTAGCGGCTACCGAGGCCATATTGAGAATGACGCCCCCGTTCGTTTTCATAAAAGGAATTGCCGAGTGCATACAATTATATACTCCTTTGACGTTCACATTGAATATTTTGTCAAAATCAGCTTCTTGGGTATTTTCGGCAGTGCCAATATGGGCTATCCCAGCATTATTGATCAGAATGTCTATGTTACTACCATCGGCTATTTTTTCGATGACTTTTTTTACCTGATTCTGGTCGGCAACATTGCATTGGTATATTTTAGCACTGCCCCCCTTCGATGTAATTTGGTCAAGGGTAGTTTGTGCAAATTCCGATTTGAGTTCCATAATATGAACCAGGGCGCCGTTTTCACTGAGTGCCAGCGAAATTGCTTTGCCTATTCCACTTCCACCACCCGTTACGATGGCCGTTTTACCTTTTAGATTAAATTTCATCAATACCAGTTTAAGCGTTATTCGAAATTGACCTGTTGGATATTTCCTAAAAATTTAGTGCTCAACTTTCTTTTAAGGTGAATGAAGATATATCCTATTTCCATATCCTTCCATCGGGAAAACTATAATCCTTCAATGACGTTGGTTTCATAGTTATACTGTATCCAGGCATTTTGGGGGGCATATAGGCCCCATTTTTTAGTATCACGGGATCATAAAAATGCTCGTGCAGGTGATCTACATATTCTATTATTCTATTTTCCAAGGAACCACTTACAGCGATATAGTCGAACATCGATATGTGTTGGACATATTCGCAAAGACCCACGCCACCGGCATGGGGACAAACAGGAATATCAAATTTGGCAGCCATCAATAAGATGGCCAATAGTTCATTTACGCCGCCCACCCTACAACTATCGATTTGACAGATCCCAATTGCCTGGGCTTGCATAAACTGTTTGAACATGATTCGATTTTGACAATGCTCCCCAGTTGCGACCTTAATGGGATATATCGCCTTGGCTATTTTGGCATGGCCCAAAATATCATCCGGACTTGTTGGTTCTTCGATCCACCATGGGTCAAATGCCGCCAATTGGGCCATATTCGAGATCGCTTCATCAACATCCCATTTTTGGTTGGCATCCATCATCAACCTCACGTTAGGGCCAATTTCTTCCCTGATTATTTGGGAACGTCGCATATCGTCCTTGATATCCGAGCCGACTTTTATTTTTAAATGGTCGAAACCTGCATTTTTGGCCTCTTTGCACAGTCGTCTCATCTTTTCATCGGAATACCCTAACCAGCCTGCCGAGGTGGTATATGCGGGGTATCCTCGGTCCATTAATCGAACCAAGCGCTCTTGTTTTGAGCTTTCTTTTTGTTTTAATAGGGCAAGAGCTTCTACATCGGTAATGGCATCAGTGATGTACGTGAAATCGATGCAGGAGACCAATTTTTCAGGTGACATATCCGCTAAAAGTTGCCACAATGGTTTCCCGGCTACTTTGGCATAAAGGTCCCAAACGGCATTAACGATAGCTGCTGTCGCCAAATGGATGACCCCTTTTTCGGGACCTAGCCAGCGCAACTGGCTATCCCCAGTAATCATTCTCCAAAAATCGGCCATATTGTCGGTAAAACTTTCTAAGGTTTTTCCAATGACAAGTTGGGAAACGGTTTTTATAGCAGCAACGCATAACTCATTGCCCCGGCCAATCGTAAAAGTTAAGCCGTGGCCTTCAAAGCCCATAGGATGGGAAGTCTTTAAGATAACATAGGCAGCCGAATAATCTGGATCGGGATTCATGGCGTCAGACCCATCAAGCGTTCTACTTGTGGGAAAGCGAATATCTTTAACCTCTATTTCGGTAATTGTAGTGTAATTGGCCATTAATGGAATGAAGTTAACAATCGAAATTGAAATGGTTAAATGATATCAAAGTATGCCATATGTTTTTAATATCATTTCGTTGGTTTCATCTATTGATTTAAAAACTTCAAAATCCCGGCCTTGCGTACGTTGTGCCCCCAAGGCGTTGGCGTATTTGACTGCCGTTAGATAATTGGTACGGTCTTTTAAAAGTCCGTATCCCAATCCTCCGGCAAACGAGTCCCCACATCCAGTGGTGTCGACCACATTTTCCACTTTTATCGATTTCACCATTTCTTGATAAGGCTGACCCTCCTTTAGAAAGAATACCACCCCCCCTTTAGAATCTAAGGTGACAATCAATGATTTTATACCTTTTTGAAGGGCATGGGCGGCAAAATCGGGGAGATGATCGGTACTTTCGTCGTTGGTATGGAAAAGGTGTTCTGGATGATATTCTTTTTCGAACCAGCAGCATTTAGATTCTTCTAAATTCATTTTGAGCACATCGATAAAGGGGAGCCATTGATCCCGGTCTATCCAAAATTTTATAAGACGGTCTCCCGTCATGGTTACTGTATTGGTTGGCCCATGCGCATCGAATATAATTGTCCCCTCACTATTTTGTTTGATATACTTAAGCGTTTCGAGAGGAACTTCGTAATCAGTTATGGGTACGCATACAAAGACATCGCAATGCAAGAGCTTCTCAATATCTTTAGGTATGATCGGATTCATAAATCCGGTCTGCTTTTCAAGCCGATTATTTTGGTCTATAAATTTAAGGCGTATGACATCGCCTTGATCTTCATCAGAAGTGATATGATCAACATTGATATTTTCATAGCGAGCCAATAACTCCTTTATGGCTTTTTCGTCCTTTTTTCGAACATGCGAGACTAGGAATACCGTTCCTTCATCGCCCAAAAGTTTGGAAAGCCCTATAGCTGTGTGGGTTGCACATCCATATTTTTCAATAACCTCGCCATGATGCGTGGTAATATGGTCTCTTGGAATTGGCCCTAAGACGGCCACGTTATATTTTGACATGGTTCACAATATCTTAATGTATACTTGGAAATATGGTTTCGGTTCGGTTGAAGAAGATACAATTAATTTTTATTCTTGCCAACAATGGCGTAAATATGAAAATTTTAATGAACTACTCGCTTGAATTCTAGGCTTCAGATTTAACGCATGCTTCCTAATGAATCGGCCAAGAATCAAACAAATAAATCCGACGGGAATGCCGATGGCCCTAAATTAAAAGCATGAAATGGTTTGGTACATTTAAATACGGTGTAATTTAATAGGATAGGTCTTTCCCGATGCCCATTGTGGGATATAAAGATTACCATCGTTGTCAACCAACACATCGTGCGGGTTCCTGAACGTTTTTCCATCATATTCAGGGGCCGTTAGAAGGCCTTCACTATAGCTTGGCGCACTTCCACCAGGAAAAGAGACAATGGTATTGTTTTTATCGAGAACAGCGAGCATACCGTCGTAGCTATCCCAAGATTTTGTAACAATTACCGCAAAGTAGAGATATTCACCATGAATGACAGGTCTACAAATCGAACAACCGGGCAATTTTATGGTTTCAAGATGTTCGCCAGCCAGCGAGAAGCGTTTGAATTCTTGTTTGGCCCTTGATGTGATCAGCAATGTAGGGTTGCTGGCATTTCGCGTATCAAGGGTGATACCATGGCAACAAGAAAATTGGGCGTCGCCTTCGCCGCTTCCGCCAAAATGACCTAGGTATTCCCCTTTTTCGTTGTAATGTATGATAAAATTTTGCCCATAGCCATCAGCAATATAAAAATCACCATTGGGCATAACCGCGGTTTCAGTTGGTTTGAATTGGTCGTCACTTGTATAGCCATCGACCTCCTTTGGCCTTTCAATGGTCAATAATTTTCGACCCGCCAAATCGGTCTTTGTCACGGTATGGGTTTCAGGGTCGGTAATCAATAGGAATTGATCAATGCCCTCACCGAATATGGTCAGGCCATGCGCCCCTGGAAATTCTGTTCCCCAAGAATCAAGTACTTTGCCCGATTTGTCATAAATTATTACATTATTATTGTGCTCGCCGGTAGTGGTAAGGAAGATTCGCCCCTTTTGATCAAATACCATCTCATGGCAATCATTGACGGGCACTTTAGCCGGATCTTGAACGCCCCATTCCTTATCGACCCGATACTTGAAATCCCCGTGACCTACGATTTCCTTCATATTTTTAATTGAATGTGTTATACCGAACGTATGTGTCGGTGTCAATAGTCCGGCACCTACAAGTAATGACGATTTTTTTATGAAATCCCTGCGATTTTTTTTATGATTTCCTGACATATCTTCTAAATTAATGGCCATGGTATGCTTTAGCTACCTTTTTTCAAATACGAATTGCTTTTTTTTATTCAGTTTTATGATGTAATCGATTTTTGGATTCAATAGGTTTAAAGGGTATGTAACTTAAAAATAATAGGACACAAAGTACTTTTTATGCTTCCGAAAAAAGGTTGTTCAAGCTAATCAAAATATGCCAAAGCGTTAGTGCCTAATAAAATTAGGCATTTTTTTTATGAAAACCGCGAAAGGATCGGCAGTGACTCACAGTTTTTTTAGAGCTGTTTCTTAGGGCTTTAGACGATTTAATTCACTGGGTGATCTATACAATGGTCAAAAGGGAATTCAAGGAGTTTTAGGAATCCAAAATAAGTTTTACCTTAGCACCCATTTTGGGATATTAGCTCAGTTGGTTTAGAGCGCTGCCTTGACAGGGCAGAGGTCACTGGTTCGAATCCAGTATATCCCACTCGGTCGTGTGGGGTCATTGTTCTCTCCGATGCCCCAGGGCAGTGATTACGATACGAAATCCCATACTTGCCATTCAATGGTATTTTCGGTCATCGGTTTGAGAGGCATACGCTAGATTGATAGGCGATAGGGCCTCATTACCAAGGAATTCGTTGGTAATGTACCACCTCCTTGGCCCAAGCCACCTTAAAGCAGCTCTAATGCGCGTTCGAGTGCCATACCCCTTGATCCTTTAATAAGCACCAGGCCTTTAGGTAACTTGTTTTCTTTGAGATAGTTTGAAAGGGCGTCAAAGGATTCGAATTTTTTAAGCTTGGAATCTGTCTCGAAAAAGTTTTTCCCCACCAACACTGCCTCATCCAATTTCATTTCTGCAGCCAAATCGGCAATTTTCTGATGTTCGTTGGCCGCACTGCTTCCCAATTCGAACATATCGCCCAAAATGGCAATTTTTGTGTTGTTCCTTATAATTGCGAAATTGTCCAAGGCTGCCTTCATGCTTGAAGGGTTCGCATTATAGGCATCTAATATGATTTGGTAACCATTTTTATCTAAGATTTGTGAACGATTATTATTTGGGACATAATTTTCGATGGCATTTTTAATTTCGGATATCGGCACATTAAAATACATTCCGATGAGAATGGCAGCACCACAATTCGTATTATTATAGCTACCGATCAGGTGGGAATGAATGCGTATATCTTCAACCTTGATCGTCACATAGGGTTGTGCTTCCAAAAATCGGATCTTATAATACGGGGATTTTTCTTGAGCGAATCCGAATTTGTTGCGATAGTTCCCGACTATCTCATTTTGTCGGGTGTCATCGGCATTCAGGAAAATCGACTTATCGTGGGTAATAAGATAATCATAAAGCTCACTTTTTCCCTTTATGACACCTTCTTCACCTCCAAATCCTTCTAAGTGTGCCTTTCCAAAATTCGTTATGTACCCATAATCCGGTTGGGCTATTTGACATAAAAATTCAATTTCCTTTAGGTGATTGGCACCCATTTCGACTACTGCAATTTCGGTATCGGCACGAATGCGCAATAAAGTCAATGGCACGCCGATATGGTTGTTGAGGTTGCCGGTTGTGGCCACCGTATTATATTTCTTGGAAAGAACGGCGTTTATTAATTCTTTTGTAGTCGTCTTTCCGTTACTGCCGGTTAAGGCTATTACCTTTGCCTTATGATGATTTCTATGGTAGGTGGCTAATTGTTGTAGCGCCATTAGCACATCGTCTACCAAAATGTAGTTTTCTGATATTGCATATGCCGCATCGTCGATTACGGCATGGGAGGCTCCCTTTCGGAGGGCTTCCGATGCAAATTCGTTCCCGTTAAAATAATCCCCTTTTAGGGCGAAGAAAATACAGTCCTGAGTTATTTTCCGGGTGTCGGTGCACACCTCTGGAAATTTAAGAAAAATCGCATGTAACAGCGCTATGTTCATAGTTTCGGGATTTCTAGATGGTTTTTAGAATTATTAGGGCGCCTAAGTGATCAACCAAACATTTCGTTAGGTGCTCTCAGCAATGAGATTTCATCAATCGAAGGTATAAAAAAAGTCCCGACGTTTCCGAAGGGACTTTGTATTGTTATTATTTCAAAAGCTATTTGGCTTTTTTTCCGCGAACGGTCTTGTTTTTTGTCTTTGATTTTGAACCCACGCGCGACATGGCACATCGAAATCCGATATAATCCGTTGCCATATATTGTGGCAAATATCTTCGTTGTGCAGGGTCTAACCAATAGGCCCTATCTCTCCATGAACCACCTTTGTATACCCTAACCTCGTCGTTGATAAGCGTTGTCCTATTATTTGACTTATCATATTCCCGGATAAGTTTACCGGTAGAATCATGCTCCATTTTAAATTGTGGTGAGTCGTACATTTTTTTACCTTCTTTTTCTTGTTCCTCGTCACTGAATTTATCAAAGAACCGTGAGGAACCTGGATCACCATCGCGATACCCTCGGTTATCACTTGACGAAAAGTTCGTTCGCAGATAGGTCTCTTTTTCATCAACCGGCACCATTTTAATTTCGCCTGGAAGGTTGACCGCCACGATTTTTCCGTTTGGTAGGGTATCGTAAATAATCGAGTCCCTAAGAATGTTGACTTTTCCATCTTCCCCAATTGCGGTTTTCATATAGATGTTTCCTCGATAGTAGTTAAAGTCACTCACTTCGTCATCAACAATCGGTCGGTAGACGTCGGCCACCCATTCGGCAACATTGCCAGCCATATCGTACAATCCTAAATCATTTGGCTTGTAAGACATAACCTGTGCGGTAATATCGGCGCCATCATCTGACCATCCTGCGATTCCGCCATAATCTCCCTTACCTTGTTTAAAGTTTGCCATTTGGTCTCCACGGCCTACGCGCTGACCATTTCTAGTATAATCACCATCCCATGGATATTTTTTTCTTCCACGATAGTTGTTATATTCCCTGCTGCCCTGATTGGCCTGTGCTGCATATTCCCATTCGGTTTCTGTCGGAAGCCTATATTCAGGAATAATGATTCCACTACTTCTTTTGGCAAAGGTATTCACACTATCCTTTTTCATTTTCCCCTGCAAGGAATCAATCTGTCCATTGTACACTGCCTCGGGTCTGTTCAGATAGGTTTCTGTACTAAAGGTGCCAGAAACTTCTCCAGATTCTGCCTGATATTTGGCATCTTTAGACAAATACCCTTCCCTTTCGAGCATTACTTCATTCACACGATCGGTTCTCCATTCTGCAAATTGTGTTGCTTGAATCCAGTTAACACCTACTACTGGATATTCTGCATATGCCGGGTGGCGCAAATAGTTATTGGTCATCGTCTCGTTGAACCCTAATCGGTTTCTCCATACCAAAGTATCTGGCAAGGCACCTTTATAAATATTTGCGTATTTAGGATTTTCCGGAGGATAGACACTTTTTAAATAATCCAAATATTCCAAATACATCACATTGGTCACCTCGGTTTCATCCATGTAGAATGACTGAACATGTTGTGAGGAAGGTGTATTATTCCAATCGTGCATAACATCATCCTGTACCTTTCCCTTGGTGAAGGTACCCCCTTCAACAAAAACAAGGCCTGGAGCGGTTTCCTGTTCCTTGAAATCAGTGTTAAACTGAAAGCCGCCTTCTTTGGCATTTATTTTCCAACCTGTTGCTCTCGAAACATTCTTGGAAGTGCCGGATTTTTTACAGCTGGTAACTGTAAATCCACCTGCTATTACAGCAAAAGAGAGTATTACTTTGATAATCTGTTTTTTCATAATTAGGACTTGAGTTCAAAAAATTAACTACTATATAGGGGTAGTTAGAAAATTTGGATTTTGATTAATTTTAGTATCACTTTCGGCATATTAAACGATGATTTGCCTATAATATTTTATGATTTTCAAAATATTTTCGATTCACATGGCGCTTACATCGAAAGTGAAATTGATTCAAAAAATGATAACGGCATAATATGGCTTATAGTATGAGCAATGCCTTTTCTTTTGAATAACAAACCTTTAATTTTTTTCCCATAAAAAAATATGCCCCGACCAATTTACCGGAACATTTTGAACTTGCCCGCAGCACGGCGCCGTTTATCGAATGAATTCAAAATATTGCGCGCGACATACAAGATATTCATAAAAAGCCCGTTTATCTTGATAATATATTAATAGGTGATATGGTAAGCGACCTATATATTGCCCGTATGTAACCAATTAAACTATAGATTGTATCTGATGAAAAAACTTGCAATATTTATTGTTTCGGCCGTATGCCTAACAGCGACTGCACAGCAAAATGAGCGCGTAATTACGACAGCAGTACCATTTTTGACCATTGCGGCAGATGCACGTTCAGCGGGTATGGGCGATATGGGTGTTGCCACTTCGGCTGACGCTTTTGCACAACAATGGAATCCGGCCAAATTTGCCTTCGCCGAACGAAAAATGGGCATCGGCTTAAGCTATACTCCATATTTGGAAAGTATAATTACCGATATTTCACTTTTGAATGCAAGTTTCTATAATAAAATAGATGAACAAAGTGCCTTTGCAATCGGTTTACGATATTTTACCCTTGGTGAAATTGAATTGCGACAATTCGCAAATGACCCGGGCACTTTAGCCAAACCCAATGAACTGGCATTAGACGGATCGTATTCCCTAAAATTGAGTCCGACGTTCTCAATGGCCGTTGGTGGCAGATATATTCGCTCAAATTTAAAATTACCCCAAAACGGGGATGTTGATTCAAGAGCGGCAAGTTCTTTTGCAGTTGATGTGGCCGGTTTCTACCGTTCAAGGGAAATTGCGTATAATAATTTTGATGGCCGCTGGAGGGCCGGTTTCAATCTTTCGAACCTAGGCGGAAAGATCCAATATGATAATGGGGGACAAGAAAACTTTTTGCCAACAAATTTAAAATTCGGCCTTGGTTTTGATTTTATACTGGATGAGGCTAATGTCTTGGGATTAACCTCCGAATTTAATAAGCTACTCGTTCCAACACCACAGGATTTCAATGGAGATGGTACTATTGACGCCGTAGATAATGAGGAGTATCAAAAAATTGGCTTTTTGAGCGGAGTCTTTAAATCATTTGGGGATGCCCCAGATGGTTTTGGGGAGGAATTAAAGGAATATACATGGGCATTGGGGGCTGAATATACCTATCAGGATGCATTTATGGTACGAACGGGCTATTTCCACGAGAGTGAAGAAAAAGGATCTAGAAAGTTCTTCACCCTTGGTGCCGGTTTCAAATTCAAGGCCGCTCAAATCGACCTTTCCTATCTATTCTCAACATCACAGGTGAAGAATCCACTGGAAAATACCTTGCGATTTTCCCTCACCTTTAGTTTGGGAGAAGAATTTTACAACGATAATTAATTGGGAAACATCCTCATAAATAAAACCTGCCTTAGCGCAGGTTTTATTATTTTTAGACGATAGAAAACTAGGACAATATGAGAAAACAGCAGGTCACTTTTGATTTTTTGATCTTTGATTCCCTAGATGATTTATCCGAAGAAGATAGAAGTCTTATGCAAGTGGCCATAGCGAGTCGAAAAATGGCGTATGCACCTTATAGCAATTTTTTTGTTGGGGCAGCTTTGTCGCTAGAAAATGGCGAAGTAGTAATTGGTAATAATCAAGAAAATGCCTCGTACCCTAGTGGACTTTGTGCAGAAAGGGTGGCGGTATTTCAAGCAGGCGCTAAATTTCCCGGGATTGCCATTAAGGCTATTGCCATTAGTGCTGCTTCCAAGAATCATGTAGTTGACCGCCCTGCCGCCCCCTGTGGTAATTGTCGGCAATCAATATCTGAATATGAACTGCGACAACAACGACCAATTACACTGCTTATGATGGGGGAAAAAGGGGAGGTGTTCAAATGTCATTCCATTGCCGACATACTTCCTTTGGGCTTTGACAAGACTTATTTAAAATAAGGCATTGCACGCATAGGATGTTTTAATATGTCAAAATGGTCTTCCATAAATTATCCGATTCTTTACATTGATTACCTTTTACAGCGATTTTTTTTATCGATTCATTTATATGTGTATTTTTGCTATTCGGGTATCTTACTATTGGCAAATGGCAGATATTTGTTTTTGACCAATTCGGAATTCTACTAAATACATTGATTAATGGAAAAAATTACAAAAGCGACCTACCTGAAGTGGTATGAGGATATGTCTTTTTGGAGAAAGTTCGAAGATAAACTGGCAGCGGTTTACATTCAGCAAAAAGTCAGGGGGTTCCTTCATTTATATAACGGTCAGGAAGCGGTCCTTGCTGGTGCATTGCATGCCATGGACCTTACGAAAGACCGCATGATTACTGCCTATAGAAACCACGTCCAGCCAATAGGCATGGGCGTTGACCCGAAAAGGGTGATGGCAGAACTGTACGGAAAAGTGACCGGGACATCGAAAGGGATGGGAGGATCCATGCATATATTTTCTAAAGAGCATCGTTTTCATGGTGGACATGGCATTGTCGGTGGACAAATCCCATTAGGGGCCGGAATGGCCTTTGGCGATAAATATTTCGGGCGCAACGCGGTCACCTTATGTTATATGGGTGATGGGGCTGTTCGTCAAGGTTCCTTTCATGAAACCATGAATTTGGCCATGCTCTGGCAATTGCCCGTAGTTTTTATATGTGAAAACAACGGATATGCCATGGGGACCTCGGTAGCGAGAACGTCTCATACCACCGATATTTGGAAATTAGGCCTTGGTTATGAAATGCCTTGTGGACCTGTAGATGGCATGAATCCAGTTACCGTTGCCCAGGAAATGAGTAAAGCGATTGATCGTGCAAGAAGTGGAGGAGGACCTACTTTTCTTGAAATGAAAACCTATCGGTATCGTGGCCATTCTATGTCGGATGCCCAACATTATCGCACGAAGGAAGAAGTGGAGGAATATAAAAAGATCGACCCTATTACCCAGGTCTTGGATATCATCAAGGAAAACAAGTACGCAACCGAGGAGGAAATCAAGGCCATCGACAAGCGGGTTAAGATTATGGTTGCCGAATGCGAGAAGTTCGCCGAAGAATCGGAATATCCTCCTGTAAGCCAATTATACGACATGGTTTATGAGCAAAAGGACTTTCCGTTTGTAGAAAATAAATAATAGATAATAAACAACAATGGCAGAAGTAATAAATATGCCCCGATTGAGCGACACCATGGAAGAGGGCACGGTAGCCAAATGGTTGAAGCAGGTAGGTGACAAGGTAAGTGAAGGAGATATTTTGGCCGAAATCGAAACTGATAAGGCAACCATGGAATTTGAATCATTTCATGAAGGAACTTTGCTATACATTGGGATCAAAGAAGGAGAAGGGGCACCCGTCGATTCACTTTTGGCCATCATCGGGAAGGAAGGGGAGGATATTTCCGGTTTAGTGAATGGTTCTTCGCAGGAGATTGTTACTGATGTTATTGCGCCAAAGGCCGAGGCCGAAGAAGATCCGCAAATGGATGCTATCAAAACGGTTGAATCGGGAACTTCAAATGGAGAAATTCCCAAAGGCGTCGAAATCATAAAAATGCCGCGTCTAAGCGACACTATGGAAGAAGGTACCGTGGCCACTTGGTTAAAAAAGGTGGGCGATACTGTAGAAGAGGGCGATATCCTGGCCGAAATCGAAACCGATAAGGCCACCATGGAATTTGAATCTTTTTATAATGGTACATTATTATATATCGGAATTCAGGAAGGAGAATCTGCGCCTGTAGATAATGTCTTGGCGATTATAGGCCCAAAGGGTACTGATGTTGATGCTATTTTGAAAGCGAAGCCATCGGCACCAAAACCAGATACTTCCGAACAAAAAAGTACCCCTGTCGCCCAAGGGAAAACTGAAATCGAAGCTAATGAAGGTAAAGTGGCAAGCGATGGCCTTCGCATATTTGCCTCGCCTTTAGCGAAAAAGATAGCTCAGGAAAAGGGAATCGACCTGGCCAACGTAAATGGTTCGGGCGACAACGGGCGGATTATCAAAAAAGACATTGAAAATTACCAGCCCCTTCAAAAAGCCGTTACTTCGAACGCCTCAACTCCAAAAGAGGCTATGGGAAGTGCGATGGCAACGCCGATCGCGTATCCTGTTGGGCAGGAGGGTAGTGAGGAAATAAAGAATTCCCAGATGCGCAAAACAATTGCCAAGCGTTTGAGCGAATCTAAATTTACGGCCCCACATTATTACCTGACTATTGAAGTCGATATGGATAATGCGTGGGATTCCCGTTTAAAAATAAACGACTTGCCCGATACTAAGGTATCGTTTAATGATATGGTGGTCAAAGCATGTGCTATGGCATTAAAGAAACATCCACAAGTTAATACCACCTGGAACGGTGATACAACGCGCTATAACCATCACGTACATGTAGGGGTTGCCGTCGCCGTAGAGGATGGCTTGGTTGTTCCCGTCTTAAAATTCACCGACCAAATGAGCTTAACGCAAATTGGATCGGCAGTGAAAGATTTGGCAGGTAGGGCTAAAACCAAGAAATTGACACCGGCCGAGATGGAAGGAAGCACCTTTACCGTATCCAATTTGGGAATGTTTGGAATTTTAGAATTTACATCGATTATTAACCAACCAAATTCTGCCATATTATCGGTTGGTGCCATTGTAGAAAAACCGGTAGTACGAAATGGGGAAATTGTAATCGGAAAGACCATGATCCTAACCTTGGCGTGTGATCATAGGACCGTTGACGGTGCGACTGGGTCACAGTTTCTTTTGACACTTAGGGCCTTTTTAGAAAATCCTGTGACTATGTTGGCATAATGCAAAGGGATCCAGTTAAAAAAAATTATCAATATTGGAAAGCATCCAGCGAAACGGGATGCTTTTTTTAGTCTTAAAAACGAAGTTGTCATGAAGAACGGATTGATAGGAGTATTTTTTATTTTCAGTTTAATTGGCTGTGGCGGATCCAGGACGACCAAAAAACCATTATCCCAAAGTTCGACGACTGAAGTAACTTCGGTTCATTCAGCGGTCAAGAAAAATAACGGGTTTGCCACGAGTGAAGATATTAAGAAGATGATGTTGGTTTTGACTTCAGACGACCTAAAGGGGCGTGAGGCCGGAAGCCCCGGAATTGCAAAAGCTGCTGACTTTATCATCAACCAATTTGAGAAGTATGGCGTATTGCCTTATTTTTCAAATTATCGTGATACCTTGACTAATTTTGACAAAACGGCATATAATATCGTTGGATTTGTCCCGGGCAATGATGCGAATTTAAAACATGAGTTCATTCTTATCGGGGCTCATTACGACCATATTGGCATTCTTCCGCAGGTCAACGGTGATAGCATCGCCAATGGAGCAAACGACAATGCTTCAGGAACCAGCACGGTACTTGAACTCGCGAGGTATTTTGGAACTACTAAGACCAATAAAAGGAGTATCATTTTTGCGCTGTTCAGTGCCGAAGAAAAAGGCCTTTTAGGGTCTGAGCATTTGGCGAAGAAGCTGAAGGATAAAAACTTGGACCTCTATACGATGTTGAATTTTGAGATGGTGGGCGTTCCCTTGGTAGACAAAGATTATTTTATGTATGCCACAGGATATGAATTATCGAATCTTGCCGAAGTGGGCAATCGAATCGTAAACACTAATTTGATAGGATATCTTCCACAAGCTGAAGAATTAAATCTGTTTAAACGATCTGATAACTATCCATTCTATGAGGAGTTCAAGATACCTTCACAGACATTTTGTACTTTTGATTTCACCAACTTTGGGGAATATCATAAAGTTGGCGACGAAGCTGGCTTAATGGATTTTGATCATATGGCGACCTTAGTAAATAGATCGATACCCTTGATAGAAGGAATTGCCAATTCCCCTACTAAAAGCATACACATCAAGTAATGGCCAATATTGTGATAACCGGCGCAAGTCGTGGTATCGGTTTTGAACTCGCAAAACTCTTTGCCGATGGGGGGCATAAAGTGCTAGCCTTGTCACGAAATGATGCTCCAATTGCCCGGCTAGGGCATAAGAACATAGAATACATTTCCATTGACATCACTGCGTCGGAAGATCTTAAAAAACTTAAGGAAGTGCTGGATGCTCGGTGGAAACACGTCGACATCCTTGTAAACAATGCCGGAAAATTGGTAAACAAGCCTTTTCTCGAGACTACTTCACTTGATTTCGAAGCGGTGTATAGGGTGAATGTCTTTGGCCTTGTCAATATTACACAGGTTGTCATTCCCAGAATGACGAAAAATGGACATGTTGTAAGCATCAGTTCTATGGGGGGTGTGCAAGGCAGTTTAAAATTTCCAGGGCTCTCGGCCTACAGTTCAAGTAAAGGGGCGGTTATTACTTTAACTGAACTTTGGGCCGAGGAATTTAAATCAACAGGGCCATCTTTTAATGTCTTAGCTATCGGAGCGGTTCAGACCGAAATGCTTGCCGAGGCATTCCCAGGGTATCTGGCTCCGGTAACAGCCGGACAAATGGCGGCATATATTCGGGATTTCTCACTTACCGGAAATAATTTCTATAATGGCAAAGTGCTACAGGTCAGTAGTACTACACCCTAGGCGTTAATCGAATTGAACTAATGATTTTTCGAAACAAACACTGTTCAGTACATTCACATATTGGCCATAATTGGGAATGATATGATAGCCATTTTTTTGGTATAGGGCGATGGCCTCAGGCTGTTTTTTGCCGGTTTCAAGAATGCAGGTATCATATGCGAGTTCCTTTGCCCACGTTTCAAGTTCAACAAGGATACGTGAGGCAATTCCCTTACCCCTTCGTTCGGGCAAAACAAACATGCGCTTTACTTCCATGCTTGTACTCCCAAATTCCTTAAGGGCGCCACATCCTACCGCAACGCCATTTTCATAGGCAACGATTGCTTGTTTTATTGTGGAAATTTTATTGAATTGATCATAAAATGCATGGTCTGCCCCATCACGTATGGCCAAATCACTATCTAAGCGGGCTACCAGCGCTTTAAAATCGCTATTTTCTGAATTGGTTCGCAATATCTGTATCATGGCAGGTATCACGTGCCTTATTTTTGGCACATCCGCAGAACAAATTACATAATTCCCGTGTTTCTGAAAAAGTTTAATTCTTATTTTTGTCTCAATGCATGACATCCTTCAAAAATATCTTCCTGAAAGAGCCGTTGGTCCCTGTCTAGAATTAATCAGACATTCAGGGGTGCATCTTAAGATCGTAAAGCAACGAATTACACGCCATGGGGATTATCGAAAAATGCCCAATGGAAGTCATCAAATTACCATAAATGCATCTTCCAATAAGTATGGGTTTTTAATTACCTTAATCCACGAAATCGCCCATTTATTGGCATTTGAAAAGTATGGTAGAAATATAAGACCCCACGGGACAGAATGGAAAAGAACCTTTCAATACCTGATGTTGCCCTTTATACGGCCCGAAATATTTCCGAATAAACTGCTTCCAGTAGTCGCGCAACATTTCAGAAATCCGAAAGCGAGTAGTGATACCGATGCAATATTATCGCTAGCTTTGAAACAATTCGATATTCGGCATCCTAATAAATCATTCGTTTTCGAATTGCCCCATGGCAGTACGTTCAAATTGCATAATGGGAGGCACTACAAAAAGGGGAATAAAAGGGTAAAGCGTTATGAATGTATTGAGGTTGCTTCGGGAAAACTTTACCTATTCCAGCCAAATGCCGAAGTAGAATGGGTAAATTAGCGCGATAACCCTATTTTGAAGTAGTAAGGCCTGCGCCCCCGATCGCTGGATCCCGAACGGAAATGGTAAGGTTGATCGCTTTACCAGCGGTTTGGGAGTGGAAATCATAAAGTTAAACTATGAACAAAAATTATTACGCCGTATTGATGGCAGGTGGGGTAGGTTCACGATTTTGGCCTATCAGTACTTCTGAAAATCCAAAACAGTTTCACGACATGCTGGGTTCGGGAGATACCTTGCTCCAGAAGACCTTCAAAAGATTGAATTCGTTCATACCCCAAGAGAATATCTTGATTTTGACCAACGCGCGTTACAATGCATTGGTGCAAGAACAATTACCGCTCGTAAAACAGGAACAGGTCGTCCTTGAACCGGCCATGCGAAATACTGCGCCCTGTATTTTATACGCTGCCCTAAAGATTCAAAAGATGAATCCAAATGGGCTCATGATCGTGGCTCCGAGCGACCATTGGATCGAAGATGAAGAAGCGTTTGCACGCGATGTTACCATTTGTTTTGACAAGTGTAAAAATGAAGATGTACTATGCACTTTGGGCATACGGCCAACATTTCCGAATACTGGTTTTGGTTATATCGAATTCGAAAGAAATAGCGCGACTGTACTTAAAAAAGTGCGTCAATTTAGAGAAAAACCCGATTATCAAACGGCCAAGGAATTTTTAGAACAAGGAAACTTCCTGTGGAATGCTGGTATTTTTATTTGGAGTGCAAAGACCATCATAGCAGCATTCAAGGAGTTTCAGCCAAGCCAGTACCAATTATTTCAAAAAGGACTCGCAAACTATAATACATCCGACGAATATGGGTTTATCCAAGAGAACTACCCAAAAGCGGCGAATATCTCGATAGATTATGCGATATTGGAACCTTCCAAATCTATCTTTGTTTTGCCAGCATCCTTTGACTGGAACGACCTTGGAACATGGGGTTCCTTGTTCGATAAGTTGGATAAGGACGACCACAATAATGCCGTTGTAAATAGCCGGGTTATCTGCGAAGCGTCAGAAGGCAATATGATACGAACCGGACGGGACAAAATCGTTGTTATTGATGGCCTAAAGGATTATATTATCGTTGATAAGGAAGATGTGCTACTCATCTACCCCAAATCAAAAGAGCAGGATATTAAAAAAGTTTTGGCAAAAGTGAAGAGCACCTATGGGGATAAATACGCATAATCATGAGCGAACAACTTGATCAGGATAATTTGACGCCGACCGAAAAAACTGCTAATGGCCCAGATGAATCAAAGAAAGAAATTCGGGGTCTTTTTAGAAGTGCCAAAATCTTACTCGGGAATCTACTAGACATTCGGGCCAATACCGACATCGAGGCGGCGAAGGAGGCCATTGTTGCAGATATCCCGTTTCGAGGACACACAGCTTGGATTCTAATCTGTTCGATTTTTATTGCCTCGGTCGGTTTGAACACAAATTCACCGGCGGTTATTATCGGTGCCATGTTGATTTCTCCACTTATGGGCCCGATCTTAGGAATCGGACTGTCGGTCGCAATCAATGATATCGATACATTGAGGCGATCTCTAAAGAACTTCGTAGTAATGGTAGTCATTAGTGTTCTGACCGCTTTTCTTTTTTTCTATGTGTTTCCACTTCGTGATGAATCATCCGAATTATTGGCGCGCACCGCACCGGACATACGGGATGTTTTGATTGCTTTTTTTGGTGGCTTGGCCTTGGTCATAGCACGCACAAAAAAAGGAGCCATTGCATCGGTAATATTTGGTGTTGCTATTGCAACCGCACTTATGCCGCCTTTATGCACGGTAGGTTTTGGATTGGCCGTTGGTAATTTTCAATTTGCCATGGGTGCTATGTTCTTATTTACGATCAATACCATATTTATCGCCCTGGCCACCTTTTTGATTATCAAGTTGCTTCGCTTTCCAGTGGTTAAATATATTAATTCGAAAAGACGGCATCTGATATCCAGACTAGCATCGATACTCGCCGTTTTAATAATGGCGCCGGCTGGGTTTACTTTTTATAAAGTATTTCAGGAATCACGATTTAAAGACCAGGCCCAAAAATTCATCAATACCAATGTGTTACCTAGCAAGTTCGCTTCGCAAGGTCGATTTATTGAGGATTTTACTGACATAGAATATAATAAGGGGAATCAACCATCTATCGAGCTGGTCTTTATGGGAAACGAGGTGATACCACAAAGTGTCATAGATACCTGGATATCACAAAAGGATCAATACCCTATTTTAAAGGACTGTAATCTGAAAATAATTCAAGGAGCGCAAAATGAAAAGGTGGATCAGCTGAAATATGTAGACGCCTTGTATCAATCCCAAAAAAACGAATTATTGGACAAGGATAGTAAAATAAAGTTATTGGAAGCAGAGGTAACCCGACTAATAGGATTGGAAGCCAAACAAATTCCATTCAAGGAAATTAGCGAGGAAGCCCAAATCAATTATAGCAATCTCTTGTCCCTGGCATTCTCTAATACGCTTCAAACGGACTTCGAAAAATTCGATACACTCCCGATTTTTGAAGTACAATGGAAAAAGGGCACTTCTAAATCAGAGATAAAAACCGATTCCAAGAAGTTGACCGACTGGTTGCGTTTGCGTTTGAAGGACAGCACGATCCAGGTACATTAGCAACTTTGTTAATTACGTTCCTCAATATACATTTGTCGGACTTTTTTAAAAAGTTCGGAAGAGTATACAAAATTTGTAATGGCTTCATTGTCGGTTTTGAAGATTTCCTTATTGGTCCCTTCCCATTCTTTGACGCCGTCTTTTAGAAAAATGATTTTTTCCCCGATTTCCATTACCGAGTTCATATCATGGGTATTGATGACCGTAGTAATATCATATTCCTCGGTAATCTCATGAATAAGATTATCAATTAGTATGGCCGTTTTTGGATCCAAGCCCGAGTTTGGTTCATCACAAAATAAGTATTTAGGATTCATTACAATGGCCCTAGCGATGGCCACCCTTTTTTGCATGCCTCCAGAGATTTCCGAAGGAAATTTATTATGGGCGTCCAACAGATTTACTCTTTTAAGAACGAAATCAACACGATCATGCATCTCTGATTTAGATTTCTTGGTAAACATTTCTAGGGGAAACATGATATTTCCTTCGACGGTCATAGAATCAAACAGGGCACTTCCTTGAAAAACCATACCCATTTCTTGTCGCAAGTCGCGCTGTTCGTCGGCCGTAAGTTCAGAGTATATCTTGCCGTTGTAGCTGATGCTACCTGAATCGGGCGTAATAAGGCCTAAGAGACATTTTACGAAAACTGTTTTTCCTGAGCCACTTTGACCAATAATAAGATTGGTCTTGCCTTTTTCAAAACTGGTGGAAATGCCCTTGAGTACCAAGGTGCCATCAAAGGATTTTTGTATGTCTTTTACCTCGATCATTAGCCCAATAACAATTGTGTAAGGATATAATTCAGAATAATTATCACCACACTCGTCCAAACAAATGAGGTTGTGGCCGCTTTTCCCACTTCCAGCGCACCACCTTTCATATAAAAACCATGAAAGGAAGGAATGGTAGCCAGTATAAAGGCAAATACCAATGTCTTTATAAAGGCATATTCTACATGAAAGGGAATGAAATCTAATTGTAGGCCCTCAACAAAATCGGCACTGGTGCTAAATCCACCAAAGACTCCAGCGACCCAACCGCCGAAAATTCCGACGTTCATAGCAATTGCAATGAGAAATGGATACAGTAATAATGCAATGATTTTTGGGAATACCAAGTAGTTCAAGGCATTTACGCCCATGACTTCCAATGCATCGATTTGTTCGGTCACCCGCATCGTACCAATACTCGATGTAATATAGGAACCTACTTTACCTGCCATGATTATAGAACAGAAAGTCGGTGCGAATTCTAGGATAATCGATTGACGGGTGGCAAAACCCACCAAATTTTTCGGTATTAAATCACTTGTAATATTCAAAGCCGTCTGAATGGCAACGACACCGCCGATAAAAAAGGAAATAAAAATCAATATCCCCACTGAACCATAGATAAGTTCATCGATTTCCTTAAGTATCAGGGCCTTCATTATCCTCCATTTGGTAGGTTTTTTAAAAACCTCCCGAATCATTATGGCATAGCTCCCAATTGATGATATGTAATTCATGTAAATTAAGATAGTTTCATCGCAGTAAAAATAGCAATAATGAATGTCTTTTAAGCTTCCTTTGGGGTAGAAAGGGTTTTATTTCTATATTTTTGCGTCACTAAGTAAAATCACTATGTTTCCAAAAATTTCGATGCTTCGTTTTTTTATTGTTGTATTGTTCGCCTTTAGTGCATCAACTTTCGGTCAAAAAAATGCGAAACCCCAAAATGACAAGGGTATTAGTCAAACCCCCAAACTTGTTATAGGTATTGTTGTTGATCAAATGCGCTATGATTATATCACAAGATTTTGGGACCATTATGGCGAAGGGGGCTTTAAACGAATGATCAACGGTGGATATAACTGCCAGAATAATCATTTTAATTATGCGCCCACAGTTACGGGTCCTGGCCATGCTTCGGTATATACGGGTACTACACCCGCCACGCATGGCATTATTGCAAACGACTGGTATGAAAAGGCATCGGGTACCTCTGTATATTGTGCCGAGGATGTTCGCTACAACTCGGTGGGCACTTCAGCAAGTGCAGGACAAATGTCGCCTCATCGAATGAATGTAACCACATTGCCCGATGCGCTGAGGCTGGCCACACAAATGCGCGGAAAGACCATCGCCATTGCGCTTAAGGATAGAGGGGCCATATTGCCCGGAGGCCACACCGCCAATGCTGCCTATTGGTTTTATGGGGGTAATGAAGGTCACTGGATAACCAGCTCCTATTATATGGTCGATTTGCCAAAATGGGTAAAGGATTTTAACGCATCCAATAAAATAAAGCAATATAAAAAAGCATGGACAACACTCAAGGATATCAATACATATCTAGAAAGCGGACCAGATAATACTGCCTTTGAAGGGTTATTCGAAAATGAAACAACGCCTACCTTTCCGCATAGTACGCCGAGTCTTTTGGATAAGGAGCATGATTTTGAAATCCTTAAATCTACCCCCTATGGGAATAGTATGACCGCTGATTTTGCGATTGCCGCTTTGGATGCGGAAGACCTAGGAGGGGATTTGACCCCCGATTTTTTGGCCATCAGTTTTTCAAGTACTGATTATGTCGGCCATAAATATGGTGTAAATTCGAAAGAAGTAGAGGATACCTATTTGAGATTAGACGAAGATCTGGAGCGTTTGTTGAAAGCACTTGATAAAAAAGTGGGGGATGGGGAGTATACCGTGTTTTTAACTGCCGATCATGGTGCCAATGAAGTATCGGGCTATTTAAAGGAGTTAAAAATCCCTGCAGGATATTTCGATGCCAATGCAATGAATACTAGATTAAACGAATTCTTAAAATTTACGTATGGGACTGATGAATTAATCAAGAGCAATTCAAATTTTCAATTGTTTTTGGATCATAAGCTCATAAAGAACCTAGACCTTGATTTACGCGAAGTGGAGGAGACCATAGCACTAGAAATACGGGACTATGACGGTATCGATAGGACCTATTCGGGATACCAGATGTGGCAGAACGACTATTCGGAAGGTATAGCCCACCTGCTTCAACAAGGTTATAACCAAGAACGTTCGGGGGATGTATTATATGTGCTTAAACCAGGGTTTACAAATTATACGGTGACGGGATCGACCCATGGCTCGCCCCAAATCTATGATACGCACGTGCCATTGCTGTTTTATGGAAAAGGAATAAAAAAGGGGAATACGGCCAAACGCACCGAAATTATCGACGTTGCCCCGACGATTGCCACCTTGTTGGGCATCGCTTATCCCAATGGAACAACCGGAAACCCTATTGTCGAAGTACTCGAATAACTACATAATACTATGAACGAAGGGCCCATTGGTATTTTTGATTCGGGTGTCGGAGGGACTTCAATCTGGAAAGAAATCATTAAACTTCTGCCCAACGAGAATACGCTCTACTTGGCAGATAGCAGAAATGCACCTTATGGAGAAAAAACAAAGGACGAAATTTTAAAATTAAGTGTAAAGAACACTGAATTTCTTTTAGGGAACGGCTGTAAAATAATAGTCGTTGCCTGTAATACGGCCACTACCAATGCAATAAAGGAGCTTCGTGCGATCTACCCCATTCCGTTTATCGGCATTGAGCCTGCAATAAAACCTGCGGCCCTACAATCAAAATCAAAAACGGTGGGCGTCTTGGCGACCAAGGGAACCTTAACGAGCCAACTATTTCACAGTACTTCGGAGAATCATGCACAAGGTATAAAAATCATTGAGCAGGTAGGAACAGGGTTGGTGCCACTGATAGAAGAAGGCAAGGCGCAATCGAAAGAGATCGAAGTATTGCTTACGGAATTTTTAAGACCCATGATCGACCATGGCATCGATTATTTGGTTTTAGGGTGCTCCCATTATCCCTATCTAATTCCAACGTTGCTTAAGTTGTTGCCGGCAGATGTTAAGATCATTGATTCCGGTGAGGCGGTGGCGCGACAAACTAGGACCGTACTCGAACGAAACAAGCTGTTGAACCCATCAAACGAAAAGGGGTGGCATCGATTTTATGGAAATGCCGACATTGGTACGCTTAAAAGTCTTATTGGAGATGTAGATGCGCAACTTGAAGTCTCCCGCATTGAATTTTAAAAAGTTCCCGAAACGTCGATTTTTCTGGGAGGAAAGACTAAATTCAAATGGCTGCCCGGCCCTCATCTAATTATTCTGGGGTGCATCGCCATAGGGGCTACAATTTCTCGTTCCCATTCCGAACATAGGTCAAATAGGTGAAATCATACTTGTGTTTCGAATCCATCGGATGATATTCAGAATCGATTAGGTTCCAAACTTCTTCGTTGATTTCCGGAAAAAAGGTATCGGCATGGTCAAAGGTTTCATGCACTCTTGTAAGTTCTATTTTATGGGCGAATGGTAAGGCCAGTTTGTAAATTTCGCCACCACCAATAATATATACCAGCTTCGTATCAGCAACGACCTCTAAAGCCTCCTTCATAGAGTGCACTACAACACAATCAAAATGTGACACCGAATAATCAGTATCCCTGGTAATTATGATATGTTTTCGACCTGGTAGGGGTTGTTTGAGGCTGGCGAAGGTTCTCCTGCCCATAATAATGGGATGCCCGGTAGTCAATTTTTTAAATCGCTTAAAATCATCGGGAAGATGCCACACTAGGTGGTTGTCTTTTCCTAAGGCATTGTTCTCGGATGCCGCCGCTATCATGGTAATCGTTGGCACTATTCTTTTTTTTTATTTATTTGTGAAAGTGGAAACTCGGTCTCGATTTCTTTTTGAATTTCTTGGATACGTTGTTTCTGCTTATGCACCAGTTTTTCTCGTTGTGCACGTTCCCATGCTTTCCCCATAAAGGGTTCGATTACAAAAACTCGGCCTAAATGAATGAAAAAAAAGAACCCCCAAAGGGTAATGGCCCAAATAAACCAATCGTACGAATCCTCATATTTTAATATTTTATTGATAAAGATCAAAAAAACACTGCCGATCAAAAAAATGACGAAATGCACAAAAAGACGCTTTTTTTGCTTGATCCGCATTTGAGCCGTTTCCAGCATATCGTGCTGTTCTAAATCAATTTCCGGTTTGTTTTTATTCTTCGTGAACACCTGGCGAACGCTATTTAATGACAAAGATACTATTTCGGTAAATAGGATGTGCGCATTCTACCACTAAGGAAACTGGTAGTGGCTTTGTTTTTACGGTGCAATCGAAGATAACGATGCTACATTAAATTGCAAAAAGCGTTGGATAGAATTTACTTACAATAAAAATCACCATTGTTTTTCATTATTGTGCGTTAAATGTTGCCAAATTATTACGAAAATCATAAAAATGATATTAATCATTGGAAATGAGCAGTTTAATGCTGTAGTTTTGCATCGAATTTTAAAATAAAAATATCATGGCTATCACAAAACAATATTTAAAAAGTAAACCGGTATGTAAAGTGACCTTTACTGTACCCGCCGAAGAGGCAAAAAAAGTTGCTGTTGTTGGAGATTTCAATAATTGGAACCCTAAAGGAAGCACCTTGAAAAAATTGAAGAACGGAACATTCAAAGGAACCTTCGATCTTCCTAAAGAAAATGCGTATGAGTTTAAGTATATTATCGATGGAAATTATGTAAACGAATCAGCGGCCGACCGTTACCAGTGGAATGATTTCGCCGGTACTGAAAATGCGGTTATCGAGCTTTAAAGAGACAACAAAAATTTAAAGCCCGGAAGTGTATACTTCCGGGCTTTTTTGTTTTAATGCTTAAAGAACTAGACTGCGACAATGCCTTTGATATGGGGATAGGGATGGTAATCCACCAAAGTAAAATCGTCAAACGTAAATTCGAAGATATCTTTCACAGCTGGGTTCAGCACCATTTTAGGCAATGGTTTTGGTGTACGGCTTAATTGCAGTGTGACTTGTTCCATGTGATTATTATAAATATGCGCATCGCCAAAAGTATGTACAAATTCGCCCGCCTCATAACCACATACCTGTGCCACCATCATGGTAAAAAGTGCGTAAGAGGCAATATTAAATGGGACCCCCAAAAAGATATCCGCGCTTCGCTGATATAATTGCAATGACAATTTTCCATCGGCCACGTAGAATTGAAAAAAGGCGTGACAAGGAGGTAATGCGGCTTTACCATCGGCTACATTTTCGGCAAAAGTTTGGGAGGTATCGGGCAGTACGCTGGGATTCCATGCAGATACCAGCATTCTTCTACTATTGGGATTTGATTTTAGGGAACTGATGACTTGTTTAATTTGATCAATGCCATCGTCATTCCAATTACGCCATTGATGGCCGTATACAGGACCAAGATCCCCATTTTCATCGGCCCACTCATTCCATATTCGTACTCCGTTTTCTTGGAGGTAACCAATATTGGTATCCCCTTTTAAAAACCATAAAAGTTCGTGTATGATCGATTTGAGATGTAGTTTTTTTGTCGTTACCATCGGAAAACCAGCAGCGAGGTCAAAACGCATCTGGTAGCCAAAGACACTCAAGGTTCCTGTGCCGGTTCGGTCTCCTTTTTGGTGGCCATTCTCAATAACGTGCTTTAATAAATCGTGGTACTGTTTCATACGTGCCTTGATCCCTATGGGAGCATTTTTAAATCATTGCATTTAATCGTATGGTAAAAATATACAAATCGAATTTTTTCGTCACTCTAAATCCGTATCGGTTATCAAAAATTATCAACGTACACAAAATACTCCTTCGAATAAAGCTTTTGTTTTGTATTAACCCAAAATCATGCCGGCAATGGTTGCCGATAGAAGCGAGGCCAATGAACCGCCTAAAACCGCCTTCATTCCAAACTCTGAAAGGGTCTTTCGTTGGCCTGGGGCTAGCGAACCTATTCCGCCGATCTGAATTCCTATAGATGCAAAATTTGCAAATCCACAGAGCATATAGGTGGCCATGATAATCGATTTTGAATACGTGAGGTGGGGTGCAATTGCCATATTCTTTAACTCGGCCAATTGGGTATAGGCAACGAATTCACTGGAAGCCAATTTGATTCCAAGTAACTGTCCCATGAGGGTAATATCTTCTTTGGCAATGCCGATCAACCACATTAAAGGGGCAAAGATGGTCCCTAGGATGGCCTCTAAAGATAATTGTTGATAGTCTGAATTAGCGGCAATTAAGTCGTTTAATGAAGTAATCTCCCCGATGTAGCCAAAGATTCCGTTGAGCATGGCAATAAAGGCAACGAATACCAATAACATGGCACCAACGTTAACGGCTAATTTTAATCCTTCGGTAGTACCGTTGGCAATGGCATCCAAAAGATTTGTGCCTATTTTTTCGGTCGAAACCTTGATATTGGTATCGATGGCCTCGGTTTGTGGGTATAAAATTTTTGAAACCACGATCGCACCTGGCGCGGCCATTACGGAAGCAGCTATCAGGTGTCGGGCAAACTCCAGTCGAAGTTGCTCATCATTACCTCCTAAGAAACCAATATAGGCTGCCAACACACCACCAGCTACGGTAGCCATGCCGCCGATCATCACCAAGAGTATTTCAGATTTGTTCATTTTTTCCAAATACGCCTTGATCATTAAAGGTGCCTCGGTCTGTCCTAAGAAAATGTTACCTGCGACCGAAAGACTTTCTGGTCCTGAAATACCTAATGATTTAGTTAGCATCCAAGCCAATCCCTTTACAATTTTCTGTATAATTCCCAAATAGAACAAGACCGAGGTCAGGGCCGAAAAAAAGATGATGGTCGGCAAAATCTGAAAGGCGAACACATAGCCTATATTCGGATTATCAAGGTTTAACAAATTTCCCAAAAGAAAGTGGCTACCAGCAATCGTAAAATTTAGGATTTCGTTAAATAGTTTTCCAAGAATTGTGAAAATCGATCGTATAAAAGGTACTTTAAGAATCCCAATGGCCAAAAGAAGTTGCATGCCAAGACCAATGCCGACGGTCTTCCAATTAATTGCCTTTTTATTCGAGCTAAACAAGAATGCCAGCAGTAAAAGTACTGCCATTCCTAATATTCCGCGCCATAGACTCTGTATCGAAAATCCTTGATTGGGTATGGCCTGTGCGATTTGCCCGGAAGCAACGTCATGAAGAACACTACTTTGTTGTAGGGCGGAAATACTATCCTGGGAGAATGATTCTTGCGCTATTGATGGAAAAATCATAAAAAGCGCAAGCAAAAGAATTCCCAGTTTAGACTTCATGCGCTATACGTGTCGGTTTAGTTTCGTTTCGAAATTTCGTCCCTTAATTTGGCGGCCTTTTCGTAATCCTCATTCGTAACTGCCTTATCCAATTCTTTGTGAAGTTCCTCTAAGGAAAGTGCCTTATAGGCACCTGTAACCTCCGAATCTATTTCAACGGTTTCGCCTTCTTGCAAGATTTCGTCTACCATAATACTATCATCCTTCACCTCACTATCCTTCTCTTTGTCTTTCGAAGAAAATTTAAGAAATATCCCAGCCTTGTCCAATATAGTCTTATAGGTAAATATAGGGGCACTAAAGCGGAGCGCCAATGCTATTGCATCACTTGTTCTTGCATCAATGATTTCCTCTATCTTATCCCGTTCGCAGATTATGCTCGAATAAAAGACGCCATCAACTAATTTATGGATAATTACTTGTTTAATGACAATATCAAAGCGGTCGGCAAAATTTTTAAAAAGATCGTGGGTCAAGGGTCTCGGGGGCTTAATTTCCTTTTCGAGCGCAATCGCAATCGACTGGGCTTCAAAAGCCCCGATTACTATTGGTAGCTTGCGGTCTCCTTCAACTTCGTTCAATATAAGGGCATAGGCCCCATTTTGGGTCTGACTGTAGGAAATGCCTTTTATTTTTAAACGGACTAAGCTCATAGCATACTAAAAATACAAAAGGCTGCTTAAATATTGGGTAAAGCATTCATTTAAGCAGCCCCATAAGGGGTGCAAATTAACAAAAATTAAGCGTTTTGTGCTTTAAATTCCTTTAATTTTTCGGTCAATTTCGGTACAATTTCGAAGGCATCCCCGACCATTCCGTAATCTGCCGCCTTAAAAAAAGGAGCTTCAGGATCATTATTTATTACCACTTTTACTTTTGAGGCGCTAACCCCGGCCAAATGCTGTATGGCCCCTGAGATTCCAATAGCGATATACAAATTACTGGCGACCGGCTTTCCGGTTTGTCCGACATGTTCGCCATGGGGTCGCCATCCCATGTCTGAGACGGGCTTCGAACAAGCGGTGGCTGCCCCGAGCACTTTTGCCAATTCTTCGATCATACCCCAATTCTCAGGTCCCTTAAGACCTCGGCCTCCGGAAACTACGATTTCGGCATCGGCTATGGTGACTTTACCCGCAACTTTGTCTATCTCAACGGATTTTATTGCAAAATCAGCATCGTTCAAGGATGGGCTGAAATTTTCGACTACGGCATTCACCTTATTTTCATGAAGGCCAAAGGAATTACTGGAAACGCCGATGATCTTTTTCTCGGTCTTGATTTCGGTATGCACAAAACCCTTATTGCTAAAGGCTGTTCTTTTCACCGAAAACGGACTAGTTCCTTCGGGCGCAGCGACTACATTGGGAACATAGCCTGCCTGTAATTTCGCTGCTATTCTAGGTGCCAAATATTTTGTATCAGTACTTGAACTTACTATTACTACTATGGCACCTTCTTTTCCCGCCGCTTCGATGATAACATCTGCGTAGGCCTTGGCATTAAAAATGGTAAGCCTTTCGTCTGAGACGTTAAGTACTTTTGAAATACCATAGGTTCCTAATAGGGCACCTTCGGCGGCATTTACCGAAATGGAAGTCGCAGTAGTGCCCATTTGCTTAGCTACCTCGCTCGCATAGGAAGCTACTTCATAGGCATTCTTTTTGAATTTTCCGTTCTCCGATTCTGTATATACTAAGACTGACATCTTTTTTGTTTTTATTGTTAATTACTGAACCTGATTTGCTCATTACCAGTTACCAAAAATCATGAACTGATGTTGCTACTAGTCGTTAAGTTAAGATCAAAGGGTTCTTTTTTAAATTGGAATTTGCATATTGTATATTGATTTCGCTAGATGACCTTTGCTTCATTATGCAACAGATTGATCAAATCATCTACGTTTTCTACCAATTTTACGCCACTCTTGGGAGCGGGTTTATCGAATTTCACATCGGCAGTGGCGTTCATCGCCTGTACAGGTTCGATTACGTTCAATTTTTTTTGACGCGCCATCATGATTCCGCGCATGTTGGGAATGCGTAGTTCGCTCTCCTCGACAAGGCCTTTTTGGCCTGCGATTACCAAAGGAAGGGAGGTAGATAATTTTTCCTTGCCCCCATCAATCTCACGAACCACGTTGGCTGTATTGCCATCTACTTCAATTTTGATACACGTATTCACAAAATTCATATCAAGAAGGGTGGCTAAAATGCCTGGTACCATACCACCATTATAATCTATAGATTCGCGGCCCGCGATTACAAGGTCATATCCGCCATTTTTTACGACTTCGGCAAGTTGTGTTGCTACAAAGAAACCGTCGGTAGGTTCAGTATTTACGCGAATCGCTTCATCGGCACCAATGGCGAGCGCTTTGCGCATAGTGGGTTCAACCGAGGCCCCTCCAACCGTCGCAACATCTACGGTTGCTCCTTGTTTTTCCTTGAACCACATCGCTCGGGTCAAACCGAATTCATCGTTGGGATTGATTACAAATTGTACGCCGTTCGTATCAAATTTTGTATCGCCATCAGTGAAGTTTATTTTTGACGTAGTGTCCGGAACATTACTTATGCATACGAGTATTTTCATCTTAAAGCCGTTATTTTTAATTGATACGAAGATAGCTAATCTTTTTCAGAAATGCTATGCATGCATAGCAAATTTTCTAACGAATTTTAGTACAGGCAAACTTTTAGTTGCTATATAATTTCCTATTTTTGCTTGCATTGCAAGAAATGCCTTTAGAATAGAAATAAACGTAATTAAATGAAGACAATACAGTTCAGGGAAGCCATTGCGGAAGCTATGTCCGAAGAAATGAGGCGGGACGAATCTATCTATCTGATGGGTGAGGAAGTTGCCGAATATAATGGGGCCTACAAAGCCTCAAAAGGAATGTTGGATGAATTTGGGGCCAAACGCGTTATTGATACCCCTATCTCGGAATTGGGTTTTGCCGGAATCGGTGTCGGTTCTACCATGACGGGCAACCGACCTATAATTGAGTTTATGACCTTCAATTTCGCTTTGGTAGGGATAGATCAAATTATCAATAATGCGGCCAAGATTCGGCAAATGTCGGGGGGTCAGTTTCCTTGCCCGATCGTTTTTCGTGGTCCGACAGCTTCCGCAGGTCAGTTGGCTGCTACCCATTCCCAAGCTTTTGAGAGTTGGTATGCAAATTGCCCGGGACTTAAAGTAATTGTGCCATCAAATCCAAAGGATGCAAAAGGGTTATTAAAATCGGCCATTCGCGATGACGATCCTGTAATATTCATGGAATCAGAGCAGATGTACGGGGATAAGGGGGAAGTTCCTGAAGGAGAGTATACGATTCCGATCGGAGTGGCAGACATACGCAGGGAAGGAAGCGACGTAACCATTGTTTCCTTCGGAAAGATAATCAAGGAGGCCGATAAGGCCGCCGATGAATTGGCCAAAGAAAATATAAGCTGTGAAATCATTGATTTGAGAACGGTAAAGCCGTTGGATTATGCAGCCGTCTTAAAATCAGTCAAAAAAACAAATCGCTTGGTCATCCTTGAGGAAGCTTGGCCTTTTGGAAATGTAGCTACTGAAATTACGTATCATGTACAGGCACATGCCTTTGATTATTTAGACGCGCCGATTCAAAAAATCAATACCGCCGATACTCCTGCGCCCTATTCCCCTGTCTTGTTGGCCGAATGGTTGCCAAATTATGAGGACGTTATCAAGGCCGTGAAAAAAGTACTATATAAATAAAGCCAACCAAGGCATTAAAGCTACATTTGCTCCGCTGACAGAAGATGCGCGGGGCTTTTTTATGGGTATGTTTTTTGATTAAAGCGTTTCAGGACGACACAATTCGAATGAAAAAAATCCTATTCTTTACAACGCTATTGTATGCAGTCATCGCAATGGCCCAGACCAAGGTAGGTGGCATGGTTATCGATGAATCCGGACAGCCGATCGCCTTTGCGAACATTCTTTTTAAGAATTCGACGGAAGGAACGATTACAAATGAGGATGGACGGTTTTACATGGAATCCCCAACTACGTATACCCAGCTTGAAATTTCTTTTATCGGATTCGCGACCCTCGATATCCCTTTGACTTCAAAGGTTACCTTTAATATGGCCATTACCCTGAAGGAATCATCGGAAGAATTGAATGAGGTGGTCCTTATCGCCGGTAAACAAGCAAAGAAGAATAATCCGGCAGTAGAGATCTTAAAGAAGATCTGGGCAAAAAAGCGGGATAACGGAATCCGTAAATACAAACAATATGCCTACGACAAATATGAAAAAATTGAATTTGACCTGAATACCATCGATAGTGTCCTGATGAAGAAAAAAATATTCAAGGGCCTTGAGTTTGTTTTTAAGGACTTGGATACCTCACGCATCACGGGAAAGACCTACTTGCCCATTTTTCTAAATGAAACGTTCTCTAAAGTATACGGTGATAATTTGATTAAGGAGGAGAAGGAGAAGATTTTAGGAAACAAGAATTCAGGTTTCGACAATAACCAGGCTATCATCGCCTTTGTCGCCGATTTGTATCAAGACTATGACATCTACAACAATTATTTAAAGTTCTTTGATAAAAGTTTTACGAGTCCGTTGTCCCGTGCGGGCATCGATACCTACAATTATGCCCTTCGTGACAGTGCCTTTATAGATAACAAATGGTGTTATAACATAGTCTACTATCCCCGCCGCAAAAATGAACTGACCTTCAAGGGTGATTTTTGGGTGAACGACACCACGTTTGCCATCAAGAATATTAATATGGAAGTCACCAGAAGCGCCAATATCAACTGGGTTAAGGAGATTTATATCGAACAGGAATTCGAGGTTATCAATGATTCTGTTTTTTTATTGAAACGTGATTATATGCTGAGCGATTTCAGCTTTAAGAAAAAAGAGGAATCAAGGGGCGTTTATGGTAAGCGAACGACCGTGTATGATAATTATGAATTCGATAAAGAGCTACCGAGGGACTTGTATAGGCCTGAGGAAAACCCATATGACCCTGCCGCCGTAACAAAGGATGATGATTTTTGGGCAAAGAACCGTCTTGAGAATTTGAATAAGGATGAAAAGGGTATTTATACCTTATTGGATACCTTAAAGACCGTACCCAAATTCAAGACCTATTATAATTTGGTAAGTATTTTAGGATCGGGGTATGTCGAAATCGACAAATGGAATATGGATATCGGTTCGGTGTACGATGTTTTCGGATATAATGCTGCGGAAGGCCCTCGATTACGTGCTGGTGCACGTACCTATTTTGGGGAAAACGACCTTTGGCGGCTTGAAGGATATATGGCCTATGGTTTTACGGATCATAAATTCAAACACGGCATTTCGGGCAAATTTCTTTTAGACAAGAAAAACCGGCTCATGGTTTCTGGGGGCAACCGCCGCGATATTGAACAACTAGGCGTGAGCCTAACCGCCACCAACGATGTACTTGGTAGAAGTATTGCCTCCTCCTCCCTGCTGACGGTGGGGGCCAATAATAGGCTCACCAAAATTAATCTGAGTGCCCTGAGTCTCGAAATTGAACCAGTGACGAACCTAAGGGTGGGCATGGGTGGCACATTCAGGACTTTAAGCTCTGCCCTGCCCCAGGATTTCAGTTTAGATTATTTAGATCCTACCTCGGCAACGGGCGTGTCATCTGAAATTCGCCAATTCGATTTTAACACCCTTATTATTTATACACCAGGTAAAAAGACCATTGGCTTTGGCGTGGAACGAAGGAGCATCAATGATAACTATAGTACCTTATTATTGAATTACACCAAAGGGATTGATGGTATTTGGGATAGTGATTTCAAGTATGATAAAATACAATTTTCGTACAGTCAGCCATGGCAGGTCGGAGGATTTGGAAGATTGTACAGCACTATTGAAGTCGGTAAGACCTTTGGGGAGGTGCCATTGGGCCTATTAAACGTCATTCCCGGAAACCAGACTTTTTTTACGAATTATGGCACGTTTCCCAATCTTGACTTCTATGAATTCGTGACCGATACCTATGCTGCTGTTTTCTTGGAACATAATTTTAATGGCAGGTTTTTTTCCAGAATCCCTCTTTTGCGGAAACTTAATTTAAGGGAGATCGTTGGGATACGCGGTGCCTGGGGGGAATTATCGAATGCCAATATCGCCTTGAGCAGTCCGACGAACATCCCTCTAATCGCCCCCAATAAAACAATTTATTACGAATATTCATTCGGGATAGGGAATATATTTAAAATTTTTAGAATCGATTTTAACTTTAGGGGCAACTATCTCGATAGTCCAAATGCTCGCCCATTTAGTATAACGGGAACCTTCGGGTTTGTTTTTTAGCCACCTTGTAAGGCATGCCTTCAAACCTGTTTATGGGTGCGATTTAAGTAAATACAGGAACCTATGGAAACAGAAAAAATAACCTCTTTTGATGTATTGATCGAAATACCGAAAGGCAGTCGCAATAAGTATGAATATGATTTTACCTTAAAGAGGATCCGCTATGATCGCATGATATTTTCATCGATGATGTATCCGGCCGATTATGGTTTTGTGCCGGAAACCCTGGCTTTGGATGGCGATCCATTAGACGTCCTTGTCTTGGTGACCGAACCTACCTTTCCCGGCTGTGTGATCGAGGTGAAGCCGATCGGTGTTTTTCATATGGCCGATGAAAAAGGCCCTGATGAAAAGATTATTTGTGTCCCGGTAGCTGACCCTATTGCTAATTCTACCACTGATTTAGAGGATTTAAATCCCCATTTGCTGAAGGAAATAGAACATTTTTTCAGGGTTTACAAAGACTTGGAAAAGAAAATCGTCGATGTAGAAGGATGGGGCGACGTTCAGGAAGCAAAGTCAATTGTGGCCCAATGTAAAAAGCGGTTCAAGGATAGCGACGTGCCCACTTCGGAAGTAACGATCAAGTAAACTATGTAAAATTTGGCGTGTACTTTTAAAGGCAATGCCCCTTAAAAGTTAGTGCTTTTTTATTCTGAAAGGTTTTACTATTTTTGCAGCCATTTTAAATTAATAAACAACTAATCACAATGGAATACATCATTACGTTTTTACCAGCCTTCGGTCTTTTGGGACTCCTGTTTGTATTGATCAAGAATATGTGGGTCTCCAAGCAGGATGCCGGGAACGAGAGAATGACTCGAATCGCTAAAAGCATTGCTGATGGAGCGATGTCCTTCCTAAAGGCAGAATATAAAATACTCTCCATATTCGTGGTGGCGGTAGCAATCCTGCTCTTTTTTAAAGGAAACAATGAGGTGGGATCCAATGGTATGGTGGCAGTTTCTTTTATTGTTGGGGCGCTCTGCTCCGGGTTAGCGGGTTTTATTGGGATGCGTGTAGCTACCAAAGCCAATGTGCGGACCACCCAGGCGGCTAGGACTTCTTTGGGCAAAGCCCTTGAAGTTGCATTTGCAGGGGGTTCTGTTATGGGTCTTGGTGTGGTTGGTCTTGGGGTTTTAGGACTGAGTAGTTTATTTTGGATCTATCAGGAAATGTGGCCGGGTGCCGAAAATTTGGCCATGGTCTTGAACGTCCTCACAGGATTTTCAATGGGAGCGTCGTCTATCGCGTTATTTGCGCGTGTGGGCGGAGGTATCTATACCAAGGCGGCCGATGTTGGTGCCGACTTGGTCGGAAAGGTCGAAGCGGGTATTCCGGAGGACCATCCTTTAAACCCTGCGACGATTGCCGATAACGTGGGTGATAATGTTGGGGATGTAGCAGGTATGGGCGCCGATTTGTTCGAGTCTTATGTAGGCTCTATCATAGGAACCATGGTATTGGGGGCCTTTATTATAACCCCTGATTTTGACGGCTTGGGAGCCGTATACCTTCCTTTGGTATTGGCTGCAGTAGGTATTGTCATGTCGATAATAGGAACTTTTTTCGTACGCGTCAAAGACGGGGGAAATCCACAGACTGCCCTTAACATCGGGGAGTTTGGTTCAGCCCTACTTATGGTGATTGCGTCTTATTTTATAATAAAAGCCATGATACCTGAATCGGTCGAAGGATTACCTCATGGGTACATGGGCATTTTTTGGGCCACTATTGCAGGTCTGGTAGCCGGTTTGGGTGTCGGTAAGATTACAGAATATTATACGGGAACAGGAACAAAACCAGTTCGTTCGATCGTGCGTCAATCTGAAACCGGAGCGGCTACGAATATTATTGCGGGTCTTGGTGTAGGCATGATGTCTACCATGATTCCGATTTTGTTGATCGCCGCTGCTATTTTGGTATCGCACCATTTTGCAGGATTATACGGTATTGCTATTGCTGCCGTTGGTATGTTGGCCAATACGGGCATTCAATTGGCGGTTGATGCATACGGACCGATTTCTGATAACGCGGGTGGGATCGCTGAAATGGCCGAATTACCACATGAAGTGCGTGATCGAACCGATAAATTGGATGCCGTAGGGAACACCACCGCCGCCATCGGTAAGGGTTTTGCGATTGCCTCCGCGGCTTTAACGGCTTTGGCATTGTTTGCTGCCTTTATGCAAGTGGCACATGTTACTTCTATTGATGTTTCCAAACCAAACGTAATGGCCGGACTTTTAGTCGGTGGAATGTTGCCTTTCGTGTTTTCGGCTTTGTCGATGAATGCAGTCGGCCGTGCTGCCATGGCCATGATCGAAGAGGTACGTCGTCAATTTGCTGATATCCCTCAATTAAAAGCGGCTTTGGAGATTATGCGTAAATATGATTCCGATATGTCAAAGGCAACTGCGGCAGATCGCGCAATTTTTGATGCGGCCGATGGGTATGCAGAATATGAAAAATGTGTAGATATTTCGACCAAAGCATCCATCAAGGAAATGGTATTGCCCGGATTAATGGCCATTGCGGTTCCGGTAGCCGTCGGATTTATCGGTGGCGCCGAAATGTTGGGCGGTCTATTGGCAGGTGTTACCACGGCAGGCGTATTAATGGCGATATTCCAATCGAACGCAGGTGGGGCATGGGATAATGCGAAAAAGATGATCGAAGCCGATGGACGTAAGGGAACTGCTGCCCATAAGGCCGCGGTCGTTGGTGATACAGTAGGTGATCCGTTTAAGGACACCTCTGGACCTTCCTTGAACATACTTTTAAAATTGATGTCGGTAGTAGCCTTGGTAATTGCACCTAGTATTGCCTTATCATCTGATGAAATGGGGGCGTATACTATCGAAAAGGCGGCCACTGAAATGGTCGCACAAAACATGCAAAAGGAAGTTAAGGTAACCATGAACGAGGATACAGATGGCATGGTCAAAGCGATTGTAACCACAACGCGAACCGAAAATGGTGAAACGACCACCTCCGAGCAACTATTTGAAGGAACAGAGCAAGAGGTCAAGGCAAAGATCGATGCTTTTAACAAAACTTCCGATGGGGTACATGTCGAGATTCAAAAGGTCATTAAGGAAGTAGAGGAAGACGAGAATAAGTAAACGATATTTTTGAATATAAAGGAAACCCGGGACTTATTTTCCCGGGTTTTTTGCATTCAAGGTGCAAGGGTTTGTTACCGCCTTATTCCAATTTAAAGGTAATAGGTAGGGTAAAAGGTACCTTCACTGCGTTTCCCCTCTGTTTTCCGGGCTTCATGCGAGGTAGTTTACCAATTATCCGTGCGGCTTCATCTCCAAGGTTTTTATGAGGACTTCTTAGAATTTCAATTTCTGCGATGTTGCCATCTTTTTGGATCACGAATTTCATATACACCTTTCCTTGTATGTGCATTGCTTGGGCAGCTTCTGGATACTTAAAGGTCTTTCTGATATGGTTCATCATCATAGTCTGGAAACATTGGCGTTTATCGGGTTCGTTTTCACAACCTGGGAAAACTGGCACGTCTTCTATAACAGCAAATAGAACTTCCGGATCTTCAACCAATTCTTCCACCTTGATACTATCAATGGCAATTATTTGATCAGGAAATACATCGGTAGGGGCGATGATCGATTCCAAGATCTCGGAATCGTCCGGGGCCACCTCGATGAGCTCGGGAGCTTGGTGAACTGGTGGTGGAAGGGTCTTTAGTTTGGTAATCGGTACCTCCTCAGTAAGTTCATCCACTAAGTTCATGGCTGAATAATATTCGTATGTCGTCTCATAGGACTTCCACTCGAGGGTGAGATAGGTGAAGAACAGCACAAGCGCAAGTGCTAACGGAAAATGGATACCCTCATTTCGGTTCACATCTTTTTTTGGATTTTTTTTTGGTTCCATATTTTATCAAATTGTGTCTATCTTGCGATAAACTTGGTTATACATTGCAATAAACCTAGACGATCTGGGGTAATCAGAAAATAACCAATTCGTGAAAGCTACGTTTCAATGAGGGAAGCCGGTTTTAAGGTAGGGATGACCACTATGGCCGATCGACTAGTGTGCAACCGAAGCCAAACGATTTAGTATATTAAAAAACATGGGGCTATTAAGTAAAAGAGACCCGCTGCAGATCATTGCCTTCCAATCGTATGGCACGGAAACGCAAATCTATGTGCGTGGCAGGGCACTTGAAGACGAACACATCGACCTTTCCCAAAAGGGCTTTTTCAATTTGTTGTTGAATAGCTATAAGCGGTTTAAAACCGATGAGATTCGGAATACACCAATTACCATCAGCTTTCCCAATGGCGTCGTATTACATGAAAAGACGAACGAAGAAGGCTATTTCCTCAGTAGTCGGCAAATTGGGAATTTGGGGATAAATGTGAATAGTGAGGGCTGGGTGCTCTATGAAATCGCTTTTAACGATGTGACGATAAATAGGCAAATTCAACAGCAGAACCGTTTCCCAGGGGCTATGTTGATTCCTTCAACTACATCCGATTTCGCGATTATCAGTGACATTGATGATACCATTATGCATACAGGGGTAGTTTCATCCTTAAAATGGCAGGTTATCATAAACACCTTCTTTATAAGGGCCCAAAGGCGAAAACCAATCCATGGTTCCGCTCATGTATATCATCAATTACATCGCGGACCGTCGGGGCAAAAAGCAAACCCGATTTTTTACGTTAGCCATAGTCCATGGAACCTCTATCGCTATCTAGAATTATTCCTAAAGACCAATGATTTTCCGAAAGGTCCCATATTGTTGCGAAGTATGTCGAGTATTTGGGATAGAAGTACCCAAATGCCTCAAAAACAACATGAAATAGAGAACATCCTCAAAACGTACCCGGAGCTTGCTTTTCTTTTGATTGGGGATTGTGGGGAGCATGATCCGGATATCTATATCGAAATTGCCCAGACTTTCCCAGGTCGTATCATGGCAATCTATTTGAGAATAGTGGCAGATCCAAAGCGAATGGATCGGGTTTTAAGACTGGTCAAAAAAAATAGTTCATTACAGATTATAGTTGTCCAAAAGAGTGGGGATATCTTAGAACATGCACGAAAAATGCGATTTATTATATAACAATGTGGTCTGAGGGACTAGAATAGGCCATTGATTTCAGCATCAATTCTATTGATAATAATGCCCAAATCCTCAGGTTTATCGACAAAATCTAGTGTATCAACATCGACCACCAGAAGGTTTCCTTTTTCATACGTATGTGCCCAGGCTTCATAACGCTCATTCAATCGGCTTAGATAATCGATTGAAATCGAGTTCTCATAATCCCTGCCGCGCTTATGTATCTGCTTTACCAAGTTCGGTATCGAACTCCGAAGATAAATTAGTAGGTCGGGCGGTTGCACTAAACTTTCCATCAGTTCAAAAAGACTTGAATAGTTGTTGAAATCCCGTATGGTCATTAGCCCCATGGCATGCAAGTTGGGAGCGAAAATAAAGGCGTCCTCATAAATTGTGCGATCCTGGATGATATTTTTGCCGCTTTCCCTGATCTTTAATATTTGGCGATACCTACTGTTCAAAAAGTAAATTTGAAGATTAAAGCTCCAGCGTTCCATCTGATTATAAAAATCATCCAAATAAGGATTGTCGACGACATCCTCATAATGCGCTTCCCAATTATAGTGTTTGGCCAATAATTTCGTCAAAGTAGTTTTTCCAGCTCCAATGTTCCCTGCAACGGCAATGTGCATTCTCCCTATGTTTATTGGTTAGATTCTTGAGTTTACTCAAATGGTACACAATATACAAAGTATATTGAGCCTGCGAAAAAATAGTTGTTGAAATACCTACAAAATAAAGTCTCGGTGAAATTTTTATTTCATTGGTAAATATGTACTTTTGCCTATCTTAATTTGTGAGGAAGGATTTGACTGATTGCAACCTCGTGCCCTACTGATTTAATCGGGTATAAAATGCTAAAGCAGGTCGTTGCGTACCGATTTCGGGAGCATCTGAAACTTTAGCTTTGTAGCAATCCTTATTCAAATCCAAATCATCCTAAATTGATTTTTATGTCGTATTTGTTTACGTCCGAATCGGTAAGTGAAGGACACCCTGATAAAATTGCCGATCAAATAAGTGATGCCCTTTTGGATAATTTTTTGGCATTTGATCCGGAAAGTAAGGTTGCTTGTGAAACGTTGGTTACTACAGGACAGGTGATTTTGGCAGGTGAGGTTAAAAGCCATACCTATTTGGATGTTCAACAGATTGCCAGAAACGTTGTTAATAAGATCGGATATACCAATGGGGAGTATCAGTTTAGTGGTGATTCGTGCGGGGTCATTTCTTTGATTCATGAACAATCAAAAGACATAAATCAAGGAGTTGACCGTGGTTCAAAGGAAGAACAAGGGGCGGGAGATCAAGGAATGATGTTTGGCTATGCAACCCGTGAAACGGCAAATTATATGCCGTTGGCTCTTGATATTTCGCATAAAATTCTTCAGGTATTGGCAGAATTGAGGAGGGAAAATGTTGAAATTCCCTATTTGCGACCCGATGCGAAGGCGCAGGTGACTATCGAATATTCTGATGAGAATGTGCCGCTTCGTATCGATACAATCGTTGTTTCAACACAACACGATCCTTTTGATGCCGATGATGAAGCCATGTTGGCGAAAATCAAAAATGATATTATTTCAATCTTGATACCAAGGGTTCGAAAACGACTGCCTGCCCATATCGGAATTCTTTTCGATGATCAAATAAAATATCATATCAATCCGACCGGGAAATTTGTTATTGGAGGTCCTCATGGCGATACGGGCCTAACAGGACGAAAAATAATCGTAGATACCTATGGGGGCAAGGGAGCCCATGGCGGGGGTGCGTTTAGTGGCAAGGATCCAAGTAAGGTAGATAGGAGTGCTGCATATGCAGCAAGGCATGCCGCTAAAAACTTGGTGGCTGCCGGGGTAGCCGATGAAATATTGGTTCAAGTTAGCTATGCCATTGGCGTGGTAAAGCCGACTTCGATCTTTGTTGATACTTTCGGAACTTCCAAAGTGGCGATGACCGACGGGGATATTGCCATCAAAGTTTCAGAATTATTTGATATGCGACCCTTTGCCATTGAAGAACGCCTGAAGTTAAGAAACCCCATTTATTTAGAGACGGCGGCTTATGGGCATATGGGCAAGGAACCCCAAAAAGTGACCAAGGTTTTTGAGTCGCCTTATAATGGGCGGGTTGAAAAAGAAGTTGAGCTGTTTACTTGGGAAAAACTGGATGCTTTGGAAAAAGTAAAGGCCGCCTTTGATTTATAATTTTATGGTTAAAAATTAGGAAAATCAATTGGCCCATCCTTATATTTGCGAATCAAAAGTTCAAACACGTATTGAAAAGTTATCAAGAAAGGTGGAGGGAATAGACCCTTTGAAACCTTAGCAACCCTTTGATTGTCCCGAAATCTATCGGCATTAAAGAAGGTGCTACATTCTATCATGCCGGTGGCATGACAGATAACGAAACCAAATTACTATCGTAATTTTTCGCTTTCTTCTTAACTCTTTGATTTAACTTATTCACGACGTCGGTGTCATAAGGTTTGGATTCTTTAATTAATTATTCTCCATGGCAAGGGCCCTGGTTTAACCATTAAAAAATCAATAATCATGAGTGATCAAAAATTCGCAACAAATGCATTACACGCCGGGCACGATACCAAAGCACACGGTGGAACCCGAGCAGTACCTATTTATCAGAGTACTGCCTACGTATTCAATAATTCGGATCATGCGGCCAATCTATTCTCCTTGGCTGAATTCGGAAATATTTATACAAGGATAAATAACCCAACAAACGATATTCTTGAGCAGCGCTTGGCGGCCTTGGAAGGCGGCATTGCCTCAGTAGTTACCGCTTCTGGTACTGCGGCCCTGAATACGGCTCTTTTGGTATTATTAAAATCGGGCGATCACATCGTGGCTTCCAATAGTCTATATGGGGGCACTTATAATTTATTAAGCGTAACCCTTCCACGATTGGGGATTACAACGACTTTTGTCGACCCGGATGATGCCAAGAATTTTGAAAAAGCGATCAAGGAAAATACGCGGGCTATTTTTGTCGAATCCTTGGGAAATCCCAAATTAGACGTCTTAGACCTCAAGGCGATCGCGTCAGTGGCAAAGGCTGCCAAAATACCTTTTATAGTCGATAATACCGTTCCAAGCCCAGCCCTTTTGAATCCGATTGAGCATGGTGCCAATATTGTGATCCACTCCCTTACCAAATTTATAAATGGCAATGGAACGGCTCTAGGCGGTGCAATTATCGATGCAGGTACCTTTAATTGGGCCAATGGAAAATTTCCAGAGTTCACTGAACCTTCTGCAGGATATCATGGTTTAGTATATCATGAGGCCTTAGGGCCGGCAGCCTTTATTGCCAAAGCACGAATCGAAGGCCTTCGGGATCATGGTGCCTGTTTGAGTCCGTTTAATGCCTTTCAGATAATCCAAGGCCTTGAGACTTTGGACATACGTATGAAAAAACATAGTGAAAATGCCCTAGCCTTGGCCAAATGGTTACAAGACCAAAAAGAAGTGACATGGGTGAATTACCCGGGCTTAAAGACTAGTAAATACTATGCCCAAGCAGCGGCTTATTTGCCCAAGGGTCAAAGCAGCCTCGTTACTTTTGGTGTAAAAGGCGGGTATGAGTCTGCCAAGAAAATAGCCGATGAAACAAAACTATTTTCCTTGTTGGCCAATATCGGGGATACAAAATCCTTGATCATACATCCTGCCAGTACGACCCACCAACAATTAGACGATGCAGCACAGGTCGCGACCGGGGTTACAAAGGATCTGATCCGATTGTCGGTAGGCTTGGAAGATATCGAAGATCTAAAGAACGATCTAAAAAACGCCTTTGCCACTATTGATAAATCGGTATTGGCCTAGCAAATAAAGGGTCGGCACCTAACAGATAGTGGCCGGCCCATATCGATAACCCTTGAGTATGCTGCATCATATACATCTTAAAAACTTCACCACCCTAAATGGTACGGTTCAGGATATAGCGCTTTCCTATCAGCTGTTCGGAAAAGAGCTTCATACCGCGCCCATTGTTCTGGTAAACCATGCGCTTACAGGAAACTCACACATTACTGGAGACCAAGGATGGTGGTCATCTTTGATCGGTGATGCGAAATGTATCGATACCTTGAAATATACGGTACTGTCGTTTAATATTCCTGGAAACGGGTATGACGGATTTGTAATCGATAACTATAAAGACTTTGTCGCAGGAGATGTCGCCCGTATTTTTTTGATGGGACTTGAACAACTTAAAATAAAACGATTATTTGCCATAATTGGTGGGTCCCTAGGAGGAGGCATTGCATGGGAAATGGCGGCCATAGACCCAAAAATCACAGAGCATCTTATCCCAGTGGCATCTGACTGGAAATCAACCGATTGGTTGATTGCCAATTGTCAGATACAGGAACAATTCTTGGTCAATTCGAAACATCCCGTGCAGGATGCCCGCATGCATGCCATGCTGTGCTATAGGACCCCAGAATCTTTCAAGGAGCGATTTAAAAGGAGTACTAATGAAGAACTGCAGGTATTCAATGTAGAGAGCTGGTTGATGCACCATGGGGAAAAATTACGGGATCGATTTCAACTATCTGCTTATAAGTTGATGAATCAGCTCTTAAGAACCATAGATATCAATCGAAACGGGGAAAAGGCGTTTATTGATTTACAGAATAGTGATACCAACATCCACATTATTGGTGTTGATTCTGACCTTTTTTTTACAGCCAAGGAAAATAAGGAAACATTTCGGCAATTGGCACAGGCCAATAGCAATGTGACCTATGGCGAAGTACAGTCCCTTCACGGCCATGATGCCTTTTTGATCGAGTTTGAGCAGATGCAAAAACTTCTGGATGGTATTTTCAATGAGAGTGAAAAGAAGCAAAATATAAAGGTGCTGAAATTTGGCGGGAAATCGCTGAGCAATGGTGAAGGTCTTGATAATGTCCTTGATATTATTCGATATAAGGTCGAAAATAAAGAGAAAATTGCGGTAGTGCTTTCGGCGCGTGAAAAAGCGACTGATCAGTTGGAGCTGATTTTAGAAAAGGCGGCACAGGGGGAGGATTATTCGAAGGATTTCGGGAAATTCGAAAAATATCAAACACATACCTATAAAAACGTAAACCTTAATGAGGAATATGCTGCTTTGGTCAAATTGTTCGATGGAGTTTTCCTTGTAGGGGATTACAGTGCCAAGACCAAGGATCAGGTCCTGGCATATGGAGAGATCATATCGGCCAAACTGCTTACGAAATTATTGATAGGGAAAGGAATACAAGCTGAATTTATAGATTCCCGAAAGCTTATCAAAACAGATGACTCTTTTGGGGATGCCAACGTATTGGAAGGCATATCGAAAGAGAATGTGCTTCGTGTATTTAATAAATTGGGCGTTGATACGGTACCTATAATTACGGGTTTTATTGGTGCGACAGCAGCCAATGAAACAACAACCCTAGGACGTAATGGAAGTAATTATTCAGCCGCTTTGATAGCCAATTTTTTAGATGCGGAGGAACTACAGAACTATACCCATGTCGATGGTATTTTTACCGCCAATCCTGATTTTGTGCCCGATGCCAAGCGTATTTCCCACTTATCATACGCCGAAGCCAATGAATTGGCAAGTTTTGGCGCCAATATTCTGCATGCAAAGACCATTATCCCCCTAATAGAAAAGAACATACCCCTGCGAATTTTAAATACCTTCAATAAGGATAACGAAGGCACCTTGATAAGTGCCAAAACGACCCGAGAGGGAATTAAGTCGCTTTCGGTCATAGAAAACGTCTCACTTATAAATTTGGAGGGTAGGGGACTCCTTGGCAAAGTTGGTGTCGACGCCCGTATTTTTAGGGTTTTGGGTGAAAACAATATCAGTGTAAGCATCATATCCCAGGGTTCCTCTGAACGTGGTATCGGCTTGGTGGTCAATACCGATAAGGCACAACGGGCAAGGATTGCGCTGCAGCGTGAATTTGATAGTGATTTTCAATCGAAGGATATCAATTTGATCAAAGTAGTAAATGATGTTTCGGTAATATCGATCGTCGGACAGGATCTGAGTACGTTTCACAAGCCCTACAATGCCTTGATAAAAAACCAAATCGTGCCCCTGCTTTTTAACAATACGGTCACCGGTAAAAATGTCAGCCTTGTTCTCAATAAATCAGATCTAAAGAAGGCATTGAATGTAATGCACGGACAAATATTCGGCATCAGCAAAAAAGTGAACGTGGCGATATTCGGCCATGGAAATGTTGGTGGTACATTGATCGATCAAATTTTAAAATCTGCGGTGAGCATTGATAAACGAAAAGGTATCGATCTGAACGTTTTTGCCGTGGCCAACTCAAAAAAAATTCTCCTCTCCAAAGATGGGATTCCAAAAACGTGGAAAAGCGCGATCGCTGAAAAAGGAAGATCTTATCGGGTTGAGGATGTGATTGCGTTTGCCAGGTTACACCATTTGGAGAATCTTATTTTAGTCGACAATACGGCCAGTGAGGATTTCGTTTCCAATTATTTCGAGTTTGTCGAAAAGGGCTTTGATCTGGTCTCATCGAACAAAATCGCCAATACGTTGGGCTTTGATTATTACCAATTACTGCGTGGTGAATTGGCCCAATATCAAAAGCAATATCTGTATGAAACCAATGTAGGAGCAGGCCTTCCTTTAATTGATACCATTAAACTTTTGCATTTATCGGGAGAAAACATAACGCGTATAAAAGGAGTATTCTCGGGGTCATTGAGTTATATTTTCAATACCTTTTCGGAAGTAAACGCCCCTTTTTCGGCCATTTTAAAAGATGCCATCAAAAAAGGCTTTACCGAGCCCGACCCCCGGGAAGATCTATCAGGAAACGACGTAGGCCGTAAACTCCTTATCCTAGCCCGCGAACTTGATTTAAGGAATGAATTCAAGGATATCAAAATTCAAAATCTAATACCGGAGACGTTGCAATCGGCCACGGTGCCATTCTTTTTGGAAAACTTGGATGTGCTCGATGATACGTTCAACGAAATAAAAAAGAACCAAAAGCCAGGACATGTCCTGCGATATGTTGGGGACTTGCATGGTAACCTACAAAAAGAAAAGGGTATTCTCGATGTAAAACTGGTATCCGTACCAAAAGAGAGTGCTTTGGGGCAGGTTAAGGGCTCTGATTCGATCATAGAGATTTATACGGAGTCGTATGGGGAAAACCCCCTTGTGATCCAAGGTGCGGGTGCGGGTGCAGCCGTAACCGCTAGGGGCGTTTTTGGGGATATATTGAGAATTGCCGAGAAAGGATGATGTTTGACTTGCTGAAGGTTTAGGTCACGGCAAAAATATAGATAACATGAGCGATACAAATAAATTTGAAACGAACGCGATACGAACCCAGATAGAACGGTCGCAGTTTTTGGAGCATTCGGCTCCGTTGTACCTTACTTCCAGTTTTGTTTTTGAGGACGCTGAAGATATGCGAGCTTCCTTTGCCGAAGAAAAGGACCGTGTTATTTATTCCAGGTATGCCAATCCCAATACCTCTGAATTTATCGAAAAGGTATGCCAGATGGAAGGTGCCGAAGACGGCTTTGCGTTTGCTTCGGGAATGTCTGCCGTATTTTCTACGTTTGCGGCACTATTGAACAGTGGGGACCATGTGTTATCGGCCCGCAATATTTTTGGTTCGACCCACAGTTTGCTTACGAATTTCTTTCCGAAATGGAATATTTCGCACAGTTATTTTAAAATTGATGACCTGGAAAATATTGAAAATTTAATCCAGCCCAATACCAAGATCCTATATGCCGAATCACCTACAAATCCAGGGGTAGACGTGCTCGATTTGGAGGAACTTGGTACTATCGCAAAAAAGCACAAGCTGATTTTTATTGTAGATAACTGTTTTGCAACACCCTATCTGCAACAACCATTAAGGTTTGGTGCGGATCTGGTGATCCATTCCGGGACGAAATTAATGGATGGACAGGGACGCGTTCTGGCAGGCATTACCGTTGGCAGTCGTGAACTGATCGATACGATCTACCGCTTTTCCAGGATAACCGGCCCTTCGTTATCGCCCTTCAACGCCTGGATCTTGTCAAAAAGCTTGGAAACCTTGGCCGTTCGGGTAGACCGACACTGTGAAAATGCCTTGAAATTGGCCGAATTTTTAGAAGGTCACCCTAAAGTGAGTTGGATAAAATATCCGTTTTTAAAGTCACACCCTGCCCATGCTATCGCCAAAAGGCAAATGAAGGCCGGAGGCTGTGTCGTGGCATTCGAAATTCAAGGTGGGCTCTCTGAAGGAAAGCGCTTTTTTAATGCCGTAAAGCTACTCTCCCTTTCTGCAAATCTAGGGGATTCTAGAAGCATTGTTACCCACCCGGCTTCTACGACCCATAGTAAACTTACGGCTGAAGAAAGGGCAGAAACAGGTATCACCGATGGAATGGTGCGCATTTCGGTAGGTCTTGAACATATCGACGATATTATCGGTGATATTGCCCAAGCATTGGGTTAGGATAGAGTCAACCTACCTGGAATTCAAGACGTTTTGGCCCTAGAAGGGCTTTTAAAACCCAAAGACTGGTAGGTCTTCGGGAATGTGCTGGTTGATTCAGTTTTTCCCTATCTTAGCAAAATGCTGTCCAAAAAAACAAAATACGGCCTAAAGGCATTAACTTATTTGGCATCCCAAAAAGACAATAAACCCGTTCAAATCGTTGAAATTGCGAAAAACGAGAACATTTCCCAAAAATTCCTCGAAAGTATCTTATTATCTCTTCGAAAAACGGGATTCCTAGGTTCAAAAAAAGGGAAAGGAGGCGGGTATTATTTGATCAAGAAGCCCAACGAAATTATCATGACCGATGTGATGAGGATATTGGAGGGACCTATTGCGATGGTGCCCTGTGTAAGCCTTAATTTTTATGAAAAATGTGCGGATTGCCCCGATGAGGTGTCCTGTTCGGTACATTTTTTAATGTTAAAAGTTCGGGATAGTGCCTTGGAAGTCTACCGCAGCAATACATTAGCCGACATCTTGGTGTAGAAAGATTTCCCAAGCATTCCCGAATTCTTCTAAAAATATCGCAATTATTCAAGCACAAATTTATTAATCTATCAAATCTATAGGATAAAAGTAATATCCTTCGATTGTTTTCGTATTACTTTGTGAATAAATGCTATTTTTGTTTACCCTATAGAATATATAGGATAAAGAGATTAACAAAATACCATGATCGTAGACCAATTGATTTTACAAAAGAAAGGCGATGATGACCGATATGAATCGGATCGGAAATCAGAAAAGCCCATCCGAAGTGTCGCCAAGGCCGTAAGCTGGCGGATCATCGGGACTTTAGATACCTTATTGATTTCCTACATGCTAACAGGAAAAGTGGCTTTGGCCGCGTCGATCGCCTCGGTCGATTTTATAACAAAAATGGTTTTATACTTTTTCCACGAACGTATTTGGAATAGAGTGAATTGGGGTAAATAAACAGTTTATTATGGGAATAACACAGGAGGAAATACGAATCTTAAACCTACAATTCAAGGGCATTCCGCCGGAAGAAATTATTTCGTGGGCCATTGAAAAGGCCAATAAGGCGGTAGTAACTACTAATTTTAGACCCTATGAAGCATGCATTCTCCACGCGGTTGTAACCGTGAAAAATGACATTCCGGTCATTTGGTGCGATACCGGGTACAACACCCCAAATACCTATAGACATGCAGAAGCGTTGATCAATACCCTGAAGCTAAACGTTGATCTATACGTGCCAAAACAAACGTCCGCCCATAGGGACGTCGTCTTAGGTATTCCCCAGATCGATGACCCAAGGCATGCCGAATTTACCGAACAAGTTAAATTAGAACCTTTTAGAAGGGCCATGCAAGTGCATCGGCCTGATGTCTGGTTTACCAACCTTCGAAAAGGGCAGACAGCGCATCGCGATTCATTGGATATTTTAAGTATTGGCCAGGATGGGGTAGTCAAGGTGAGTCCGTTTTATCATTGGACAGATACCCAAATGGATGCTTATTTGAAGGAACATAATCTGCCCAATGAACAAACCTATTTTGACCCGACCAAGGTGCTAGAGAACCGGGAATGTGGTCTGCACACGTAACAAAGTCTTGTGACACAGACTACTTTAAAATTTGAACCTGACATTTGAATTTCTTATGAAAGACACATCACATATCAATGCACTTGAAAACGAGGCTATTTATATTCTCAGGGAGGTTGCGGCCCAATTTGAACGACCCGTATTATTGTTTTCAGGCGGAAAGGATTCAATAACCTTGGTGCGCCTAGCACAAAAGGCATTCTGGCCTGCAAGGATTCCTTTTCCGTTAATGCATATCGACACCGGTCATAATTTTCCGGAGACCATTGAGTTTCGTGATCGGCTGGTCGCCGAATTGGGGCTCGAACTCATTGTAAGGAATGTGCAGGACTCCATTGATCAAGGAAAGGTCAAGGAAGAATCTGGGCGCTACTCAAGCAGAAATATTCTTCAAACAACCACTTTATTGGATGCAATCGAAGAGTTTAAATTTGATGCCTGTATCGGCGGTGCACGAAGGGATGAGGAAAAGGCGCGGGCGAAAGAGCGTATTTTTTCGGTTCGCGATGATTTTGGACAATGGAACGAAAAAAACCAAAGACCGGAATTGTTCGATATGTTGAACGGTCAAATTGAATTGGGACAAAATGTGCGGGTCTTTCCGATTTCGAACTGGACCGAGTTAGACGTCTGGTCCTATATTCGCGAGGAAAAAATGGAAATCCCCTCAATCTACTTTGCGCATATACGAAAGGTGTTCTTGAGAGACGGACTCATATGGTCACATTCTGATTATGTATATCAGGAAGAAGACGAGGAAGTCTTGGAGCGCATGGTTCGATTTAGGACCGTAGGCGATATGAGCTGCACGGCCGCCGTATTGTCAGAGGCCTCGGACATTGCCTCAGTAGTGCGGGAAATTAGGGACTCTACCCTTTCTGAACGGGGGGCGCGTATCGATGATAAGCGATCCGAGGCCGCCATGGAAAAAAGAAAGCAGCAGGGATATTTTTAGAACGCATCCCCTTAAGGGAAATGCTTTGAACGATCTTTAAAATGGGGTCGTTTTAAGGCAACTACCAACAAAGGAATTGATAGTACTAGTAGAAATATAAAGACACTAAAAACACCATCTCCATTGGAGTGGGCCAGGAAAAAAGCCATGGAAGTACTTAAAATAGCAACAGCAGGCAGTGTAGATGACGGTAAAAGCACCTTGATCGGAAGAATTCTCTATGATACCAAGTCACTGACCACCGACAAATTGGAGGCCATAGAAAGAACAAGTAAAAAAAAGGGGTATGACTATCTTGATTTCTCGTTGGCGACCGATGGCTTGGTCGCAGAACGTGAGCAAGGCATTACCATTGATGTGGCACACATTTATTTTTCGACCGCGAAAAAAAGCTATATTATTGCCGATACCCCAGGCCACATAGAGTATACCCGAAATATGGTAACCGGGGCCTCTACGTCCCAGGCCGCCATTATTTTGATAGACGCCCGCAAAGGGGTCATCGAACAGACCAACAGACACTTTTTTATCAACAACCTCTTACGTATCAAGGATGTAATCGTTGCCATTAATAAAATGGACCTAGTTGAATTTTCAGAGGAAAAATATGAGGCCATCAAACAAGATTTTGAGCGCCTAATGGCCAAGAGGGACTATCAAGATCAAAAAATCACGTTTATTCCCGTAAGTGCACTAAAGGGTGACAATGTAGTAAATAGGTCTGCACATATGCCCTGGTACCACGGCCAGACCTTGTTAGAACACTTGGAAGCTTTAGATCGACGGGATATCTATAATGTCGGCACCCCTCGGTTTCCGGTGCAATACGTTATACGACCAAAGACCGATGAGCATCATGATTTTAGGGGTTTTGCCGGGAAAGTCTATGGAGGGGAACTCAGTGTAGGCGATGAAGTGGTCGCCCTACCTTCGATGAGCCGATCCAAGATCAAAGCCATTTATTTTTACGACACAAACTATCAGACCGCCTCAAGACGTTCATCGGTGACTATCAC
>JBBQAM010000025.1:0-57832 GCA_038316335.1 Flavobacteriales bacterium | reverse complement strand
CATATCAAGACCAAAAGATAATTGAGGGCTCATTAAGTGGACATAAACATTCAAATAGACCAAAAATGTCAGGGATTGCCTGAATTTTCCAGATAGCGATGCATCCCCGCCCAAAGATACCGAGGTCATCAACGGTGCGGCAGAGGTCTCCACCTCGTACATCGCCCTCACATCTAATAGGGCGTTCGTTGGGTCACCAGCCCAAGTAATGGTGCTTCCCTTTTGGATTTCGAATTTTCGTTTGACCAAATTATACAGGTTGGTTTCATAATGGCCTGATGTTAGTTCATACCTTCCAGAAAGATTCAAGTTGCCATTCAGATTGCTATTCAAGTTCAATTGCCCATTCCCGGCAACCTGTAGGTTATCACCGGTTCGTTCATCAATGAGCATGTTGAAGATAGCAGCATCGGCTACTTCTAGAACCACACTGACATCAAAGCCTTTAAAAATCGAAGGGGTATCTTCTTGGTCATTTCGAGTTAAAATCGCATCTGGTTCTTTGCGATTTACAAAAATAACGACGCCATCGCGCTCTTGTATGTCTAATTGGGATTCGGGAACCATATAGGTGAAATTAGTGCCCTCGCCAAGGTTGATCTTTCCCTTGATCTTTGGTTGGTCTAAATTGCCGGCTATGGCAATGTCAGCATCAAGTCGCCCTTCACCATAAAACAGTTGGTTATCCCCTTTGTTAGCATTCAAGACTTGAAATTTATCAGCCACCAATCGCAGATCAAAAGTTGGGTTGGTCAATTGATCAGTCAAGATAGACCCGTCGATGGTAAAGGTTTGATTGTTCGCATCTGATATAACGAACTTATCAAAATATACTCCCGAGGTATTCACATTGATAACTTCTTCCGATATTTTAAAATCGGTATTGAGGGGTACCACATTAAAATCAGCTCCTATAAAATTGAGATGGCCTTCATATTTTGGACGCTTCGTACTCCCAGTGACCTTGAATTTGCCAGATAAATAGCCATGTGCGTCTTTGATCACATCGTCGGTAACCCCCGCTACGAATTCAAGGCTTAATTTATTAAGATTTAAATCGAGGTTGAGGAGTGCACCGGATACATCGGCCACATAGTCGCCCGTCAGGTCAAAATCCAGCCCACCATCTTTTATGCCTAGATTAAAATCGTAATTTTTCGGCTTTTTTGACGATGCTACCAGGGATAAATTTCCCAAAGGATTCTGCAATACTTTAAGCTGTTCAATACGAAAATCTGCCACTAGGCCAGATGCTCCGAATGGGTATTCTAGTACGATTCGACCATTTATATCGCCCGTCGCCAACTCCTCTTTCGAATTCAAAAGACTTAAAAATGTCTGTACACTGAAATCCTTGAAAACCAATCCGATATGCTCCTTATTCACCTTCGGCAAGGAGCTGCTAATCAAAAGTTCCTGATTGTTCCTAGAAAGTTTAAAGTCCTTAAAACCGATATATTTATTAGCGATCTTTATGGCATTGTTTTCTGGTATTGTCCAGGCTTCCTTGTTAAAAAAGAGTTCCTGGGGCACAATACGGGCCGTAATGGTATCTTTTGCGATGGATATATTCGTCGCAATGTGCATTTGCTTTTCGTTTTTTTCGTATGCCATAATATCCAAGGCCAATACCTTATTGGCGAGTTCTCCGTGAATTTTTGTGTTTGGTACATGTAGCCGTTTTGTGGAGATTCCAGAGGCGCCCACATCAAAAACCAATGAAGTACCAGTACCTTTGAGCACCCCCTTTAGGCTATCCATTTTGATACCGTTATAGGTCACACGGGGCAGGTCTATTTGGCCATTTAGTTTCCCAGTGGCTTCGTCAAAGTCGGCACTGACACTGATCGTGTCCAATTGTTCAACTCCACTAAGGAAAACGTCTGTCACTATCGGGGTCGCACTTAAAGTGAGATCGAAGTTTAGGGTTGCCGGATCAATGGGCGGCCTACTCCCGGTTGTATCCTCAAAATAATCCTTGAAATGTTGCACCACGGCTTCTCGGAGCCTCTTGGGTGAACTATTGCTTTGTAGGCTGGCGTTTAGAAAACCACTTTTTATTTTGACGTTGGTCGTTTTTTCTCCGATCGCTGCCGAAAGCTGTACATTGTCCATATGGTATTGTTCCTTGTCGGCAACGACGACCCCATTGCTTAGGAGTGCGTTTAGGCTAAAATTCCCTAAATTTCCTTTGAAATCGGCAGTGAATTGCGCCGCAGTCTTAATGGGGACCTTACTTAGTCCGAGGCCAAATAAATCTGCCCCTTTAATATCCAAGTCGATTTTAATATTCGAATCAATCGAATCCAGGGCCAATTGTCCGGTTGCGTTCATCTCAAGATTGGGGTCCTTGAACGCCATGGCTATATTGCCTTGGCCCTGGGTAATATCTGCCTTAATTTTTAGGTTTGCAAAGTCATACTTTTTATACTGTAATTGCGTGAAAGCTGTTTTGAATTGGGCATTCAAGGTATTCAATGAATTTCCAGAGACCTTTGCATCCAGATTAAAGGCAACGGCACCAAGTTGGGGGTCTTTTAACAAGAATCCCAATGGTAGGCTATCGACTTGAAGATTACCTTCGATGGAGGGGACACCTAGGTTGGTATATTTCGCATTGATTTTAGCCAATCCCTCCGGAATTTTAATAAAAGCCTCGGCCTGCAGGTTTTTCATACTTCCACTTCCTGAAGCTTGGATTGCAATCGTATGGGGAAAGGAAATGCCCAAATCGGTTTCCGAAACAAATTGCCGCAGGTCTTCATCTTCCGTAAGGACGTTTAACTCCTTGACATCAAAGAAAAGTTTTTTGCTATCGGTACCATTTTCCAGGATTCCGTTCGCAGTTAAGGAAGTGTGGTCTCCCCAATCAATCTTTATCTTTTGAAATTGCATTTTTTTCAAGGTCCCCGTGCCAAACATGGTACCCGTAAAATCCTTCATAGTGGCCTTCGCTAAATACCCATTTTTCCTCAAATCTGGATAGAAGTCCATAACATCATCGAGGGCGATTTGGAATCTTGGGATTTGGATTTCGACCTGCGCCTTTTGAGGTTCTCTGATAAATTCGGCAAGCGTAGGGTATTTTAGGTCCAATTCCCCATTGAGTGCACTGTTTCCTGATTTAATGATGAATTCTGAGAGTGAGGCCTTTTTGTCTTGCACTTTGGCATTAAAGGAAAGGTTCCCTAATTGAAAGCCCGAGCCTTCTTGAAATGATACTTCGGATACCTTCAAAATTGCCGTTTTATTAGCATAGGACAATTGATCGGCCTGAAGTCGAATGTGCGAAAAAGAGCGGTCGCCCCCATCCTTTTCTTTTGAATTTTTATCTTCCATACCGAGCTGAAGCGAATTATCCTTAAAAACGATGTTCTTGGCATGTATGATATAATCAGGCCATTCGAATCGCCTGCTTTGCACCGTATCAATGGAGTTCGCCACCTTGTCGGAATTTTCGGCTACCAACCTCAACCTCATATCAGAATCCGATAGGGAAAAGGATTCGATGTCAAACTCGTTTCGGGTTAGATCAGCGCGGGGCAATCGTAAAAGGAAGTTCTGGATGTCAAAATCACCGGTAATCCCAGCCGGCGATGAATTATAATTGGCCCGTACGTTATCAAGCTTAAAAGAATCGAATGACAAATAAGGCAAGGTCCCCTGGGTCGTATCCCCGGTAAACGGAAATGGTTTGTACTGTTTAAAGCGAATTAAGGTATTTGACAAGGCAAAATCATTCACCTCAAAATGCAATGTCTTTATATCTATTGAACGGGCATCGAAATACAACTTTCCCAAGGCGATACTGCTTTCTATTCCCAAATAGGCATCATCGTATCTAATGTTGAAATCCTCAAAATCAAGATGCCCGATTTTTATTTGAAAGGAAGTCGCTGATTGCTTGGCGATGGTTGTATCCTTTGATGCAAAGGCCTCGATTAAAAAATCAAAATTGAATTTTTCAGAATCCTCGGTTCGTTCCACATGGGCTGTCAGACCTTCCCAATTAGCAGATTGAACATTGAGTCCTGTACCAAAAATCAAAGGACGCAAGGCCAAATTGGCCTCTAATGACTTCGAATACAGCAAGGTATCGCCTTTCTTATCGGCGAAGTACAATCCTTCTAAATAAACATTGCCTGTAAATGTGATATAGAGTCTGTCAATTGCAACCTTGGTGCCAGTTTTTCCTGAAATGTATTTTACGCTTTTTGTTACAATGATATCTTGCCCCCACTGGCTCCGAATAAAAAGTATGATACCTACAAAGAGGAAAAGCAGGAATAGAAAAATCCTTCCTAGCCTTCTTAGTATCCTGTATTTTCTATTTTTTATCAAATTTAACGGTGACTGATCTAGAATATCAAAAGTACTGGGTTTTATCGGAGGTGACTACTACAAAGGCATTCGATTATGTGCTTTATTCATTGATATTTAGGTCGCATTCACAAAAAACATCCATGTTGCATCGTAGGAGCTCTTTATTTAACAAAGTACGTTTCGTCTGGTTCGTCAACTCGGGTCGCATCAAAAAATATATAAATAAATTGACAGCTGCCGATTCTCAATTTCGCAGCTCGCTTAGATATCCTAACAAGGCGTGATTTTAGACGAGGGCATTCTCATTTTCACTATCAAGACAGAAAATTGCCGATGTTTTAGATAGACTTACCATGGTAATCATCCCGGTGATGTCTACATTAGTGGTAAGAGGCAAAATATTAATATCGGTAGTATTCGCAATCAGAAGTTCCAGCTCCGATGCAGGTGAATACTGTTGGATTTTTGATTTGACCGGAAATCGAACCAAATCACGCAAAAGATCGATGTCGTCCTGTGTGGAAATGCCAATTTGGTCGATTGCCACATTTACATTAAGATTACCCAGCCAATTCTTTTTCAACAACAATGCCGTCAGGATGGCCAGATCATTATTGTTCAAGGTATAATCGACTTTCCATGAGTCTGGAAAATCCTTTAGCCAGAGGGTAATGTCCTTTTCAAGTGAAAGCCCAACATTTTCAAAAGGCACATAGAGTAGAACGCCATATTTATTAAGTTTGGCGACAGCGATCAATTTACGATAGGTTTCATGCAATTTTTCATCCCCATTTACCGAGATAAACAAGGTGTTCGGTTTAAAAAAAGCGGCATTTAAAGACTGTATACTTATTTTCAAGGTTTCGGCCAAATCATTCCCTGAAACAAAGCTATAGCTACAGGCAATATTCTTGGCCTTCAGTCTAAGACTGACCTCTGGTAAGAAATTTATCAATTTATCATCAATATCCTTATCTAGATTTTTTACCGCCAAAAACTTAATGGACCCTTTAGGCTCTACGATACTCTCTATCAATTTAAAAGAACGCCTTATTTCTTTAGGTGCCGTTACCGGAATTAATAGATCAGGCCTCCAGGAGCGCACTTCACGGGTCGGACTCAATTCGGTGGTCTTTTTGGTAGCCCAAGCTGCCAAGGCAGTGAAAAGACCACTTCTTGAGTCGCCGGCCCCCGATTTAAGCTTTTTCCTAACCAAATAATAATAGAAAAAAACAATTAAAATAAGTGATACTAAAGCTACCGCCGCATTAATAATGAACATAACGGTAAGAGAACCGAAAGCCCCGAACAAGGGTATTAGAATCGATATCTTTAAAGTAGGCCTAAAACTAGGCAACGACAACGATTGCTCTATCAAGGCCACGATGTTTACCATGGCATATGTTATCATAAAAAACATCGTAATCAAAGGAGCAATAGTATTCAAATTACGCAAGGAAAGTCCGAACACAACAACTACCGAGGTAGCCATCATAGCATTGAAGGGCTCCCCTTTTTTGTTAGTCTTAGAAAGGAATTCACTTTTCGGCAAAATCCTTTTTTCTCCCAAAGCCAGCAATATTCGAGGCGCACCGACAAATGATGCCAAGGCGGACGAAAGTGTAGCACCCAGGAGTCCGGCCAAAACAATGGGTGAATAAAAGGCTTTGTCTATAAAAACATTATAATTTTCAACCAATTCCTTTGGCGTAGCCAATAAGGCAGCCACGAATATGAGCCCGATATATACAAAAGACGTAATAATCACCGCACTGATCGTTCCCAAAGGAATACTTCTTTTGGGATCTTTGAGGTCCCCTGACATGTTGGCCCCGGCCATTACCCCGGTCACAGCTGGAAAAAATACGGCAAACACTTGCCAAAAAGTTGTTCCGTCAAAATTATTATCCTTTGATCCCGGATATTCACCAAACCAAGTAAAATCATAGTTCAGCGGATGCACAAACAGCCCGCCCACTATTGAAAAAAGGGAGAGGATAATGATCGCCATGATGACATACTGAATTTTAAATGCGAAACTGGTGCTTATAAATGCAATTGCCATCACCAACGAAAAAACCAGCAAATCTAATATTAAAGGGCTAAAATGAGGCAAAATCGACTGCAGCCCTTCCCTAAAACCAAATATATACATGGCAACGGCTATTGCCTGGGAAAAGAAAAATGGAATGCCGATTGCGCCGCCAATTTCTAAGCCTAGGGATTGTGAAATGAGGCTAAAAGCACCGCCGGAACCTATACGGATATTGGTAGTTATGCTTGAAAGTGACAGGGCCGTGGTAAAGGTGATGGTCGTTGCCACCAATATAATCAAAAAGGCACCCAATACGCCGCCATTACCAACCACCCAGGGCTGTCGGATATACATGATGACACCTAAAATCGTTAAGAACGTTGGGGTGAAAACCCCAGCCATCGTGCCGAATTTCTTAATTTCCTTAGGTTCCATTAATCTATTTTACAGCTTCATAAGTCGGCATCAAGGTTCATAAACGGCCTATTTCGAAATTCTACTATCTTAGGCGAACCAATCTTTAAATATACTTCCATTTTACTAAAAAATTAGCACTGCATTAAGCCGATTTAAGGATGTTGAGGGTATATGTTAGTCATCAAGTCATATAATTCAGGGTGCTTTTCCTTGAATAGGTCGGGTCGGTTAAAGAAGTATTCACTCGCGACACTTAAAAATTCAATTTCAAAGGTGGCCCCATACGGATTGATATCCGATGCCCCGTGTTTGATACTATTTATTTCCCGATGGATGGCCTTTAACCAAGGCATCACAAACCTATGCTCCAAAATACTTTCTAGAATGCCATCAGTAGCACCGTCTGCCTTATCGATCAGGTGCACGAATTCATGGATACCCGCATTGCCCTTGCCCTGCTTCTGCTCGAAACCTGCATGAAGGGCAGGCTGTGAAAGAATCATTAGGCGATTCATGGTACCCGAACCCACTTTGCCCAAAATAGATCGATCCGTGCCCTCGGTCTGGTTATCTTTATTATAGGCATCTTTGTAGAGGAGAACCTCATTGACAGTACGATAGCGTAATTCTGGAAACCCGAATAAGGGAATTACCGCACTGGCAGCTACCAGCAATCGGTCTGTGGCATCGATTTTCATATCGACGCCGGTAATTGATGTAGCATCGAAAAAACAAAGGATTTCCTTTTCAAATCGCAGCTGTTCCGCAGGAGAAAGTTTAGCATAGTACCCAACCTTACGCTGTAGGATAGCACGCCACTCCCCTGAAAAATTATCGAATTTAGAAGTAGGTTTTTTGAGCCACAGACTCCAAATGATATAGCCCACCGGGAAAAGCAACGTTAGATCTACAAACCAATGAAAAGTCATGGTAGGGACTCCATTAATGATTCCTTTTCAATCTTTGGATGGCGACCAAAATGCCGGGCACCAAACTCAATGTGGCCAGGCCCATTATTATCCATAAAAAATTTTGACGTATCCAAGGAATGTCTCCCAAGAAATAGGCTGCCCAAACAATAGATAGCACCCATATCACAACGCTTAGTACATTATATTTACCAAAGGCCCTCGAATCCATTTTGGCGATGCCTGCGACCAAAGGCACCAATGCCCTGACCACGGGGACAAAACGGGAATAGAAAAGGGCTTTGTCACCATAGGTCCTGTAAAATTCATGGGCCCTATTATAATTTTCCCCGTTTAACCATTTCACTCGATGAACTATGGTAGGGCCGAAGCGAAACCCTAAACCATAGGCTACCCAATTGCCAATTACCCCGGCCAAAATAAGCGCCACGATTACGGCCCAAATATTTAAGGCTCCGGTAGCCGCCAAAACACCGACTCCAAAAAGGAGGCCATCCCCAGGTAATAATGGCGCCAAAGGAAAAAAAGCCGATTCACTGAATACGATACCAAAAAAAATAACGACCGCTAATATGGGGTGGGCTGCCGTATGATATTGCATCCATTGATCGAGGTTGAAGAGCAGATCGGTCATTTTTTCTTTTATTGGGTAAGGCCGTGAAAAGCAAGATCACGAACTATAGCACAAGATTTTATTATTAGGGTAAATTTAGCCAAAAGCGCCAGTTATATCTTAAGGACAAAGGCAAAAAAAAGCCCAATAATTATTAGCACGCCGAACCCTAACAGCAACTTGAGTCGCTCTGTTTTTGCTGCCAGCACCAACCCATAGACCATTTTAAGGACATTATTACTTGTAATGGCAATGAGAACGGCAGAAACCACAACTGATTGATTAATATCCCATTTGCTTTGAAACAAATTGATAAGGAACGGATCGATATCGGTTACACCAACGATCAAAGATAAGGCCTCAATGCCTGTTTCCCCATAACGCTGGGTTACGAACCCTGTGACTATGGCAAAAAATATAAAAAGTACGCCAAAGATCAGGGCGGTCTTAAGTTCAAGCGGATTCCCATTAGTCGAAATTGGCGGTTCTTCTATGGGCTCCACTGATTTGGATTTTGAAGCTCTAATAAAAAATACGGCAATAGTACATGACACGACTACAAATACGGCGAAAGAAGGTGCCAACTCAATCGCTATTGCCTTATTGAAGAAAAGGCCCAATAGAAAAATACGCAGGTACATCATTGTAGTCGCCAAAATCATTGCTGCGGCCACGTGTGATTGCCTAGGAAGTATCTTGCTTTCCCGGGCAAGTATGAATGTTGTGGCCGTACTACTGTAAAGACCTCCCAATATGCCCGTAAGAATGATACCAGCCTTTGGAAAAACAAATTTTTTGAGGAGGTAACTAAAATAGGAAATAGCAGATACGGCGACAATGGCAAGCCAAAACTTATAGGGTGAAATGTTGATATCATTCGAAATCGGCGTATCGGGCAAGAGCGGTAATACTACGCCCACGATGACCAAAAATTTGGCCAATGTTATGAATTCCTGATTATCGAATTTTTTTGTGACTTCAAATAAGGTTTCCTTTAGTTCGGTCAACCACAAGACAGTAACCACTAGCAAAATGACAAGCCAGTGGGGTTGTGTATATATTAGTGGGGCCAAGCAAAAGGTAATAAGTGCGGTAACCATCGAAGTTATCCCGAATTTTTGAAAACGCTGAATCTTGCCCCAATAGGAGATTGCCAAAAATGTTATAAGGGCCACACCGCCCCCTGAAAATAAAATTAAATTCGCCGGATTCATTAGGTATAGCGTATACCCTAAAATTCCGATAAGGGTAAAAGTACGATCCGTCCCAAACCTACTTTCAAAAGGATCATCTTTGTATTTACTGCGTTGTTCGAGACCAATTAACAGGGAAAAGAGGACCACCAATACAAAATTGATAAGATCCGCGGGAATTTTATTTATGACGTCTTGAAACATACATTTTAATTAATCGAAGTACGCTAGAAAAACCGAATCCTAGGTGTTAAAGACCCGACACTTTTCGGGTGGTCCACAATGATCCATTAACCGCTTATCGGTCTTTCGGCACTTCAGAGCCGCGTGGCACCATAATAGGCCGCCCCTAGTAAGGCCGTTTTTTCGTTCATTACCACATGTACGGGAACCATTTGCAAAAGTGGGTTCATTCGCCCTGATTGCGTGAAATTATCATTAAAGGTTTCCTTGTTAATTCCATGAAAGATCTTCGGTACGATACCCCCACCAATATAAATACCCCCAGTGGCCTTAAATTTTAAGGCGAGCTGTGAAGATTCGATTGCAAGGAATCGCACAAACAATTCCAGGGTTTCCCTACAAATAGTATCTTGCTTTTCAATTGCGGCATGTGTGATTACTGCTGCAGGATCTTCTTCCCTCATTTTATCGGCAAACCATTTTGGCTCCTTTTCCCCGCTTACATTTCGTAATAATTGGTATATATCATGAATGCCTTGGCCAGATAACAAGCGTTCCCAACTAACATGACCATATTTTTTGTCAAAGTATTCCCAGATCTCAAGATCTGATTCGCTTCTAGGACTAAAATCACAATGTCCCCCTTCAGTCGCAAACGGATGATATTCAGCTCCGTCCCAATAAAGACCTGCCTCACCCAATCCCGTTCCCGGTGAAATTATAGCGGCATTTCCAGGAATTTTTGAACCTGTCGTCAGATTTTCAAGGTCGCTCCCCCGAAGGCTGGCGAGTCCGAAGGCATTTGCTTCCATATCGTTAATAAGGGAAATTGAATTCAAGTACAATTGCTTACCCAGTTCTTCACGATCTATATCCCATGGAAAATTGGTGCCATGAACTTTCCCGTTCGCAATAGGCCCTGCCACTCCCAAGCAGACCTGCTGAAACTTCAAGGCACCTTCTTGCTGAAAATTGTCGATCATTGCCAATAGCGATGTAAAGTCCTTGGTCCTATATTTTTTTTGCGCTAGGCATACCGGCTGGCCATTTTTGAAATCAAAAAGTGCCAAGATGGTTTTTGTTCCCCCGACATCACCTGCCAGAACTGTTCCATGGGTGTCTTTTGGATCTTTATTGGTCCCAAAAGCCAGTGGAATTATTGATTCTTGAAGTGCAGGGAGTTCGTAATCTTCTTTATTGGCCATAAGTGTTTGGTTTAAGCAATGGTGATTTTTTTGTCCAAGTAAATATCCTGTATCAGATGGAGCAATTCAATCCCTTGTGCAGTAGGGCGTTGAAACGCTTTTCTTCCTGAAATCAAGCCTGTTCCGCCGGCTCTCTTATTGATAACCGCGGTACGGGCGATATCGGCCAAATCATCCATGCCGGAGGCTCCACCTGAATTGATTAGGCCGGCACGGCCCATATAACAATTGGCCACTTGATAGCGCGTAAGGTCGATAGGATGGTCGGTGGTCAATTTGTCATATACCAAATCACTGGTCTTGCCGAAATTTTGTAGGGACAAATACCCTCCATTATTCGTAGGCTGTTTTTGCTTGATGATATCGGCTTCTATGGTAGCACCCAGATGGTTGGCCTGGCCCGTTAAATCGGCACTAACACTATAATCCTTATCAGATTTAAAGGCGTCGTTCCTAAGATAACACCACAACACGGTAGCCATACCCAGATCATGGGCCCGTTTAAAGGCGAGACTGGTCTCCTGTAACTGCCTATCTGATTGGGCGGAACCGAAATAAATGGTAGCACCGACCGCCGCCGCACCTAGATTCCATGCCTGTTCGACTTGGGCAAAATATATTTGGTCGAAGGTATTGGGGTATGTCAAGAGTTCATTGTGATTCAATTTAACCAAAAATGGAATCTTATGGGCATATTTTCGGGCTATGGCCCCCAAAACCCCTAAAGACGAGGCGACTGCATTACAACCGCCGTCAATCGCCAGTTTTACAATATTCTCGGGATCAAAATAACTGGGATTCGGAGCAAAACTTGCCCCCGCGGAATGTTCCACCCCCTGATCCACTGGAAGAATAGACAAATAGCCCGTACCCGCAAGCCTGCCATGCCCGAAAATACGTGCCAAGCTGCCTATAACCTTTGGACTCCTATCAGAATCAAGGAGCACCCTGTCGACAAAAGAAGGTCCTGGCAAATGCAAATTCTCTTTTGGAATCGTTGTACATCGATGTTCCAATAAATACGTGGCCTCTTTTTTCAATAATTTTTCGATTTCCATTTTTCTTAATTCGACTTTATTCCCGGTGGTTATTCAAGCGTATTTAAATAATTAAAGGGTTATTAAATACATGGAAAAGTAATCAGAATTGGATAATAAATAACTGATTTTTATCAGGAACGATATCCTAACCCGATATCAAATCGATTTGGGGTAGTTGTCCAATTGGCAGCATGAGGGCTATGTGCGTGATTTTATTACAAAAACCTTCCCCAAAACGAAGCCAATACCCAAAAAAGGAGATATCCCATAGTAAAAGCATCCATGGCCCGGTTTTATTTGCCATCAAAAAGGGTCTAGTTTTCAATAGGAACTTGGAAACCAAAAAAGGGGTGGTGAAGTCGGCCAAAATGGCGAAAAGGGTCTGTTGCATAAAACGATTGCCAAACCAGGCACTGTTGGATCCGAAACTATCCTAACCTGTAGAGGTCAAATTGGGTCATCGAGGAAAATAGAATCTATGCCAGACTCGTTAACAGAATCCCTAAATAAACAACCACGATCTTAAGACTTTTGGTTTGCATCGAATTCAAAAAGCCCATAATCGGTATAAAGTTTGATGAGCGCAGCAACCGACCATGCCTGCTGAATACATCCCTTGCCATGTCCTTGACTCGGTTCTTTGCCATCAAAAATCTCAGATATGCAATGAAGGCCATTGTGATTATAGAAATGATCCTTTAAGCCGGCAAGTTCGCCAACGACCCTTTTTTTATTCTTTTGGCTTTTTCCATATATCCTAAAAAAGGAATGATAATAATCATAGAGCAAGAAGGGCCAAACGGTACCTTGATGGTAGGCATGATCGCGCGACCATTGATCACCCTCATAAATTCCAACGAAATTCGGGTCGTCAACGGCCAAGGTCCTCATTCCGAAGGGCGTATAAAGTCTGGTTTTGACTGCTTCAAATATAAATTTCTCCTGTTTTGGGTTGAGTACGGTAAAGGGTAAACTGATGCAGAAGAGTTGATTCGGTCTAAAACTATTATCCGGGGAACCATTTGGGCTGATTACATCATAAAGTGTTCTTTGTTCATTAGTGAACATTTTGGGGAAATTCATTTGGAATTTTTCAATGAGCTCGTCATATGTTCTATCAACCGCACCATGAAGCGCTATGCTGAAAAATCGATAGATCCGCAAGGCATTGTACCAGAGTGCGTTTATTTCGACGGGGCATCCCATACGCGGCGTAATTACCTTTCCGTTCACCATGGCATCCATCCAAGTTAGTTGCTGGCCCTCTTGGCCTCCAAACAGCAAGCCCTCTTCGGTAACATGAATGTTGTATCGAGTACCGGCAATATGATGTTCAAGGATGTCCTTAAGCGCCTTCATCCGTTTTTTGATAAAGCCGGAATCGCCGAATTTAAGGTAATATTCATACGTAGCGATAAATAGCCATAAAGTAGCGTCCATACTATTATACGCTACCATTTCATTGCCATTATCAGGAAATCGATCTGGGATCATTCCTTTATCGATGCTGCTAAAAAACGTTGAGAGTATCGATTTCGAAATGGCCTTGCGGCCCGTGGCAATGGTGATTCCCCGCATTGAAATCATGGTGTCCCGCCCCCAATCGGCAAACCAATGGTACCCGGCGATAATCGATTCGCTTTGGGTGGATTCCCTGTTGACCAAAAATTGATTTCCCGCTATTAACAGGTCTTTATAAAAATTCAATTTTGACTTTTGAGGTACGATCAACACCTTTTTAGATGCTAAGTCCCACAAGTTTTTAAGGTCTTTTGTAACTATATCATCTGCTACCGAAAAACAAAGTATAATTTGCTCGTTTGGTTTCAATTGCTTTTTCAAATACCCGATCCTATAATAATCACAATCGGAATCAAGGCCACGTTTCTGAGATTTGGGCAGTTGCACGTTGCGGTACCAATCACGTGCTTCCAAAAAGTTGCCGCCTGTCCAGCTAGTAAATACAGGTGGACTTCCATAAATTGGATATGTTTTTAAATGCTCGGGATAAAATTCAGTATAAAAATCAAAGGCTGCGTTTTCTTTAAAGCTACTGTGAAAGTCAGTATAAGCATACAAAGGATGCACTTCAAGTAGGTATGGAGTACTTCCGGTGTTGGTATACGCAATCAATGTTGTATTACTACCCTGAACCATTGAAACACGCTTTTCCAATTTCCATGTTTCGGTACCATAGCTCCAGTGAGGTACAGGATTGGCCCTGAATTTTCGAAGAAATCGCGTTCCGGCCGGATAGATGACATTTGGATATTGATTCGTGGCCAGGTCATCGTACTTCCCATTTAAAAAGACCCTTTCCTCAACTTTGGCCACCAACACCTTTCTGTCGGTTGGGGGCTTGAATGCTGCTATCAAAAGACCATGGTAATGACGTGTATTCGCACCGCTTACCGAACTGGAAGCATAGCCACCAAGGCCATTGGTCGACAGCCATTCCTGATCGAATAATTCGTGCATCATTTAATGTATTTCCTCGATCAAGTTCGCTACTAATGCCGTCCAGCCCGTTTGATGGGCTGCACCTACACCTCTGCCATTGTCTCCATGAAAATATTCATAGAACAGAATTAAGTCCTTAAAATATTCGTCTTGGTATTTCACTTTGTGAAGCGCGTTGACAGTCCGATTGCCATCGGCGTCCTTTTCAAAGATTTTTATCAATCGCTTGCTAAGTTCGATACTAATTTGATGCAGCCCCAGTTCATTCTTGGAGCCTGTTGGATATTCGAATTTCATATCATCCCCACAATAGCGATGATATTCCTTGATAGCATGAATAAATAGGTAATTCATTGGAAACCAGACAGGTCCACGCCAGTTTGAATTCCCTCCGAAAAGTGCGGTCGTAGATTCGCCAGGTTCATAATTAATACTGTATTCAGTGCCATCAATTTTGATCGTATAGGGTGTTTCATGCACTTTTGACAATGATCGGATACCAAACGGACTTAAAAACTCCTTTTCATCTAATAAGACCTTCATCAAAACCTGCATTCTTTCTCTGGGCACTAAGGACAACAATAGATCGTCACCTTCTGCAAATTCCTGTACAACGGGATATTTTAAGGTTTCCATACGATGTTTTTTAAACCAATGTACACTTTTTTTGAAGGTAGGGAGTTTATCGAGCGTCGTCTTTTTAACGGTAAGGACTGCTACTAAGGAAAGCATCCCAGCAATCGAGCGTACCTTGATGGGGGCATATCTGCCATCGGGCAAGATGAGTTTGTCATAGAAGAAACCTTCCGCTTCATCCCAAGTGCCTTCATATTCCATGCTTATTTTGTTCAGGGCTTCGGCGATATATACAAAGTGGCCAAAATACTTGGTCGCCATATCATCGTAGGAGGCATCATCCATGGCCAATTCTAGGCTTATTTCGAGCATGTTCAGACAGTATAGGGCCATCCATGCCGTTCCGTCAACCTGTTCTAGGATACCATTTCCAGGAATTCCCTTACTTCGATCAAATACCCCGATGTTATCCAATCCTAGGAACCCACCTTGAAAAACATTTTTTTGGTGGCTGTCTAACCGATTGACCCACCATGTAAAATTAAGCGCCAACTTATTGAACATTCTTTTTAAAAAACCTGTATCGCCCTTGCCCGTCTTTCTTTTTTCGGTTTGATAAATATTTATGGCCGCCCATGCCTGAACAGGCGGATTTACGTCACTAAATGCCCATTCATAGGCAGGTACCTGGCCATTTGGGGCCATATACCATTCTTTCGTAAATAACAACAACTGTTCCTTGGCAAAATGGGGGTCGATCAAGGCCAAGGTCGTACAATGAAATGCCGAATCCCAAGCGGCAAACCAAGGATACTCCCACGTATCGGGCATTAACATAACATCATGGTTGCGCAACGTTTTCCAGGTATGATTGCGACCCTCTAATCGTTCGACCGGAGGCAAAGGCTCCTTCGGGTCGCCGTACAACCATCTTTCAACATCGTAATTATAATACTGCTTTGTCCAAAGCAAACCGGCAAAGGCCTGTTTTTGAATCTCGTTGAATTTCGAACTCTTTTTCCTCATATGCGTTTTGTAAAAATCCGCACACTCCTGGCGTCTCGCATCGAAGACTTTATCGAACGTAGCATTGAACGGACTTTCTTCTTTATTCGAGGTCAATCGTAATTTGATCGATTTAGATTCCCCAGCAGCCAGGTCTATCTTGTACAATGGTGCAAATTTGGTACCTTCATCATTCTCGGTGGCCACTGAAAAGTCGTTGTCGATGACCGCGCTATGAAAAAGGTCTTTCTTATAGGGATGGTCATTTGGGGTTTTGAAAACCCTTTCATCATTGGTTTCATTTTCGGTGAACAGTAATTGATCGGCTTCTTCGAAATAAAGATTATAGCTCCCGACATAGACATGTTCAACCGATGCAAAGAATTTTCCGTCGCGAAACTCTTTCTTGATCTTTGGTTTTTTGGGCATGTCCTGAAAACTCCAAAAATTACGAATCCATAAGGTAGGAAGCACATGAAGGGAAGCGGGCTTCTTATTTCGATTAACTATCGTAATTTGAATTAATATATCCTCGTTATCGGCCTTGGCATATTCGGTAAATACATCAAAATAAGCGTTTTCATCGAAGATACCAGTGTCGAGCAATTCAAATTCGAGATCTTCATGCCCTCTTTTGGCGTTTTCGGAAACGAGCTCGGCATATGGGTATGCATCCTGCGCGTATTTGTAAAGATGTTTCATGTAGGAGTGTGAGGGCGTATTCTCGAGATAATAATACAGTTCCTTTACATCCTCGCCATGGTTGCCTTGATTGCCGGTTAGCCCGAACAAACGTTCCTTAAGAATTGGATCTTGCCCATTCCAGAGTGCAAGGCCGAAACATATATTGCAATAATGGTCGGAGATACCGGCGATGCCATCTTCGCCCCATCGATACGTGCGACTTCGGGCGTGGTCATGTGGAAAGTACTCCCATGCCGTGCCGTGTGGGCTATAATCTTCGCGCACGGTACCCCATTGTCGCTCGCTTAAATAAGGGCCCCATTTGAGCCAGTCTTTTTTTTCGGCATGGTGCTCATCGAGGCGCTTTTGTTCTTCTGTGATTTGGTTCATAAATAAGGGATAATTTAACCGTTCGTAGTAAAGCCAGGATAGCAGGTCATACCACCGTCAACGAAAATAGTGGTCCCGTTAATGTATTCTGATTCATCGGATGCCAGCCAAACTGCCGCATTTCCTATATCTTCGGGTATCCCTATTCTTTTATACGGAATTAGTTTGTTCAGCTCGGCCAAGGCTTCGGGGGTATCCCATGCCGATTTATTGATAGCCGTTTTAATTGCCCCAGGTGCGATACTATTGCAACGAATCTTCATCGGAGCGTATTCCTGACAAATACTTTCCATTAGCATTACAAGCCCACCTTTGGAAGCCGCATAATTGGCATGTCGCGCCCATGGGATTATCTGGTGGACCGAACTAGTATGGATAATCTTCCCGAGCGACTTTGATATTTTGGGCCGCATACCGCGCTTCAAAAATTCACGAATGGCCTCACGGGCACATAAAAATTGTCCCGTCAGGTTGACATCAAGGACCAATTGCCAATCTTCGAGCCTCATTTCATGTAAGGCCGCGTCTTTCTGTAATCCCGCATTGGGCACACAGACATCGATGGTGCCAAAATGGTTTATCGTCTGTTCGAACATGGCGATCACTTGCTCCTCCTTGCTAACATCGCACTTAATGGCAATGGCCGCACCACTGAGATCATCGGCAGTGATTTTTTGTGCAATTTCCTCTGCAACCTCCGCATGTGAAACATAGTTGACCACTACATTCGCGCCGGCACGGCCTAAGGCAATGGCGATGGCCTCTCCGATGCCCGAACTCGCCCCGGTTACGATCGCCGTTTGTCCGGCCAGTCTCTTATTTAATCTTTGCATTTCTTTATTTTATGGGGCTATTGGTTAAACTAAGACGCCTACCCAAGGGCAAATGATTCAAAAAAAGCCTGTTTTGAAGAAGATTAGTTGCTTATCCAAAGCGTCCGATTTGCGCGCTCTTTAGTTATAGGACACTTATTTTTCTGTAATTTCAAAGCTATCTTGTGTTTTGGAGTCTGAGAACACGAAAAATAAGACCATGGCTGTTGCTATTCTTTGCAATGACCTAAATAAAATTCAAAGCTTCCTCCTTGATTTCAGTCTTTGTCCCTCTCAAAAAATTTCCCGTCGCTATCATAGGTGACCTTGTATTTATCGTCCTTGGTTTCCATATGGATCTCGTAATAGGTTTTTTGGGCCATGTCGATTTCGAATACCGATTTTAAGAACTCTTCCCCGAACTTGTCTGCAAAGCTGGTTTTAACCGCCAGTGGAACTTTCATATAATCGATTACATATTTGGTCTGTATCCAAGAATCATCTGCATCGAAAAGACTAACATAGGGTTTCCCATTTAGGTCAAACGTGGCTTCCCAGCCAGTTCCTTCTTGTTTCCATTGCAAATTTTTGGCTTCGGCATATTTCTCGTGCAGAAGTTGTGTGATTTTTTTTGAAGGTCCGGAAGAACAGCCCAGCAAGGAAACGATTAAAAAAATGGGGGTAAACTTTTTCAGAATCTTTTTCATAGGTTCTACTTTGATTTTAAAGGCAAAAGGGTTTCCGCAGTGTGTCGTATACCCATATTATAAGGCATCTGATGCAATAGACTAGCTGCCTTAAACTACTAAAATTCAAAAAAAAACTTTAGTCGTCTTTGCTCTTTTGTTATACCAACTTATTTTGGCCGAATCAACGACCCGATCATGTGCATTAATTTATCCCGTAACGCGCTTCCAGTATTGTGTTCGCCCGAAAAGTGAAAAGCCGATATAGCCTCTTACTTTTAATTGGTTAGGATTGACCAAGGTAATATAGCATTTATAAACTTTTCCGCTTTCAGGATCTAGGATCGTGCCGTCTTCCCAAGTATCCCCATCTTCTGATAGCGCATTTATAATTATCATCCCTTTCACAGGTTGGTCTTTATTTGCGCCTTCGCATTCGATACAGATCTTGTCTTCCTTTCCTTTTTCCAATATCTGAAGGATTTTGCCATATAACTTACCATTTTGTGGGTAAATTTCGACTATTGACTTTGCAATGCCCGTTTTATCATCGATGGTTTTCCATTTACCGGTAACCTCTTGAGCCTGGGCACTCATAAAGCCTATGAGTAAAAGATACATTATAAAATAAGACCGCAGTCTTGATGGCGGCATTCTTACTGATTTTTAGTAAAATGAAATTGGTTTGAATCCAGATTGCGAAAGTGTATCAAAAACCAGGTTACCTCCAGAAGGTATCAAGGTAGTAGATATATTCTGCACACGTGCATTCGTTAAAAAATCATTGGCATTCTGAGCGATAGCATCTTTTAATATACCTTCGCTGTCCTTTCTCGTAAAATTAATTTGCCCAGCCGTAAATCCTTTTTTATGAAAGGTGGAGATAACTACAGGAATAGCTGCATATTCATTATTCATAGCTTAAGGTACTTCCTCCTTGTTCAAAAAACTGTGCTTCCTTCCATAGATAAAATAAATTATAAGCCCAACGACCATCCAAGCAACAAATCGAAACCATGTAATAAAGGGCAGTGATAGCATTAAATAGCCACAAACTACAATTGCCCCGCCACATATAAACTTATAGGCCGGGACTTTAAAGGTCCGTTGACGCTCAGGCTGTTGTATCCTCAAGATCCATACTCCGATGGCTACCAATACGAAAGCAAACAAGGTCCCGATATTCGTGAGTTCGGCGACCGCTCCGATATCCATAAAGGCCGCTAAAAACCCCACCAATAGTCCGACGACGATGGTCGAATAGGCTGGTGTACTGAACCTTTTGCTAACACTGCTGAATTTGTTAGGCAAAAGACCGTCCCGACTCATTGAATAGAAAATGCGTACTTGTCCCAACTGCATGACCAAAAGTACGGTAGGCATTGTCAAGGTAATTCCCAGCGAAATTAAAAAAGCCACTTTATCTTCTCCTACGGCATTCAAGGCCGCGGAAACAGGGTGTTCGTTCGCCAATATATTCAAGGGGACCATTCCTGTTAATACAGCGGCCACCACGACATAGAGGATGGTACAGACGATCAATGCGGCTATCATCCCGATCGGCAGGTCGCGTTTGGGATTTTTGGCTTCCTCCGCAGTTGTACTTACGGCATCAAAACCGATATAGGCAAAAAACACCAATGCTGCCCCTGTCATAATACCTTTCCAACCATTGGGCGCAAAATTCTGCCAATGCTCACTCGGGTTAAAATGGGGAAAACCAAAATAGAGGAATATCCCGATCAAGACCAATTTAAGGGTCACCAGTACGGCATTTGTGCGAGCAGATTCCTTAATACCAATAATCAACAAGACGGTAACCAAAAATGTAATTACAAAGGCAGGAAGGTTAAATAGAGCCGTCATATGGGGCATTTTTTCCAAGGCACCGCCATATTGTTCGGTGAGGGCCTGTGTCAAAGGCTGCCATTCACCTGAAGCCATTTGCACCATTTTCGTTCCGGTACTTTCAACCAAGTTTCCCGGAAGATGCCACCCGAGCCCGTCGAGAAAATTTTTAAAATATCCTGCCCAGCCAATGGCAACAGCAACATTACCAATGGCATATTCAAGAATTAAATCCCATCCGATTATCCAAGCCAACAATTCACCAAAGGAAGCATAGGCATACGTATACGCACTCCCTGAAATTGGGATCATCGAGGCAAATTCGGCATAACACAGTGCTGCAAAACCACATGCCAATGCCGTAATCGTAAAACTAATGGTAATTGCCGGACCGGCCCCCAAGGCATGATCGGTACCGGCGGCAGCCTCCCCTGTCAACACAAAAATACCCGTGCCGATGATCGCCCCTATACCGAGCATTGTCAAATCATACGCGTTTAGCGACCTCTTTAATTTCGAAGAATCTGATTCACTCTGAAGTAGTTCTGCCGACTTCCTGCGGAATAAGGTGGCTGCCAACCCGTTTTCCGACTTATTCTTTCCTTCGTTCATAGTTAATGCGAAAGTTAATTATTTCACAGCAAAGGGTAGTTAAAATATTTTAAAAGTAGCTTCGGAAAGGCGCTTGGAATCCAGGTCCCCTCCGAATACGAAGTGTTTATCTAAAAATAGGGTATTTTCGTGATAAAATACGTGCATTTCGATAAAACAACACGCTATTTTTTGGCACATAATAGAATCTGAAATCAACTACGTTTACATTTCTTCGAATGCCGCATCCTGCGTATCAACAGGATTGTCAACTACATATTTAAAAATACTGCGCTTTAAATCTGTGATACCGCTCTTGAGCACTGCCATTTTTTGACCCATTTCGGCATGATATACTTTACTATCAGCGTTGCCTTTCCGGGTCATAGCATCGGCCAGCTGTTTTTTGTGATCTTTTAACGCCTTTGTGATTTCATCGAAAAGTCGAACGAGCATTTTTTCAATGTGGCGATATATCTCCTTATGTTCCTGGCCCTCCGTAGTTGTGTTTTGTATTTTGTTTTGAACAATTTCCTTTAAAAATTGTAATTCTTCCTTGTAAAAATCACAATCATTGATCCAATCCTCGGTTTCGAAATACCAGGTTTCGAGATTCGTTTTCAACATGTGTTTTTCCTTAAGAACCATTTTGTGAAATTTAGTAGTCATCAACTTAAAAAATTATGACGCAGCCCAAATTCTTTCTGCTCCAAGAACGCAAAGGCCTTTTTTTTCAAAGTGCGGATGTCATTTTTCAAATGAATCATATTCAGAGCGATTTCCTTGTGTTTTTCACGGTATTCATTTTCATCTAACTTCTCATTCACTTTGAAAAGGCTCGAAAGAAAACTTTCATGACCGAAAAGTGTATGAAGGATTCTGTTCGAAAGGTGGTCGAGCATCGTACTCATATTCAATTGCATATCCCTATGAATCTGATCTTCCAAATTGTTGTGGGCAATTTTGTGATCTGTTAAATCTTCTAAAATGGTCAGTTCATCGATCCAGAATTTAACTTCCTCAATCCATTCCTTGGTCTCAAAATGCAGGGTTTCCAAGCTGCCCTGCAATAGGTAGGCTGTTTTAATATTCATATTCTTGATTTTAATTATAAAGTTATCGTTTCAATTTCTCCGGATAAGAATGATTGACAAAGAAAAGTACCCGCCCAGTGTAGGCATACCTAAAACTTATTCATGAGACCCTATGGCGTCGATTACAAACTGTGATATGAAACTGTTGCGAATCCTGAAATTCTTTCACGACTCCACAACAGCAACCCTAAAATGGCCAAATTTCCGGCACCAAATCAATTTTTCATTTTGTACCACTTCATGATTGCCATAAATTTAGTACTGTTCCTCGCTGAAAACTGCTACCTAAGTAGCACTTACCGGGAATTTTGAAAATTTTAACGCTTCCCTTTCTAATGGTACGATATGCTGATATGGTGCACTTTGCCCGCATTTCGATTCGTAGTACGCAAGATCCGGTATCCCCATCGAAAATGTCATTGCTGGATTTTAATATTTTTATTTTGAAGGAACGATCATTACGGGTATTCTTGCATGACGCATAACGTGGGCTGCAACGCTCCCGATTAAAAGCTGCTTAAGACCTGTTCTGCCGTGCGTTCCCATGACGATCAGATCGGCGCCCCATGTTTCGGCCGTACTTAGAATGTCATTTGTTGGATGGCCTTCGGGCATCAATTTCGTAATCCCATTGCCAGTATACATTGTCGCCAAACCATCAAGTGTTTCCTGTGCCTCCTTTTTAAGCACCAACAATGCGGTTTCCGGCAAAAGACCCGCCTCGACATTGCCCAAAGCCCTTGAAGTGTCGATGACGTAAAGTAATGCGGTCTCGGCACGGAGTTGGTAGGCCAGTTCCATTCCTTTTTTGGCGGCCCTCATAGAAAATTCACTACTGTCAACAGCTATTAAAATTTTAGAATAGGCCATGGCTTTTCTGTTTTGCTCAATGAATCGAGCAGTGTTGAAACGCTCGTCTTAATCGGGTCGGTTTATTTGCTCGTTGGTACGATCAACACAGGAATCTTGGAATGCCGAACTACCTTCACCGCGGTGTTGCCCATGAGCACATTTTCGAGTGCGCTATGACTGTGGGAACCCAGCACCAAAAGATCAATATCATTTTCCACGGCATAGTCTAAGATGGCATCGGCGGTTTCTCCGTCAAGAACCTTCGTCGCAATGGCTTTGGTCCCTAAATGTTCGGCCGTCGACTTCAAAAATTTTTCCGCCCCATTGCGCAATTCTTCTACTACTTCGAAATTCGTACTGTTAAACGGACTTTCGTAGCCCATAAAAGGGGCATAGTCCATGGCATAATAGACGGCATCGGAAATTACGTGTACCAATGCGGTGGTTGCACCCAACGCTTTGGCATAAGCATATCCGGTTTTGGCGATTTTCTCAGCTGACGGATTATAGTCAAGGGCGATACATATCTTTTTCATGACGCTTTTTTTTAACGAATTAATGAATATTATAAGTTACACATTTATTCCCGCATTTCAACTTTTTTAATGCCCCCTTTTGGTATCCTGAACAGCATGGCCAACGGGATAGTTACCAGGCAAAGAATTCCGACAAAAGCGAACGAATCAAGATAACTCAACAACAAGGCTTGGTGCTGTAAACTCCCTTGCATACTTTGAATACTTAAATTTTGTGCGGTTTCCTGCCCAAAACCATTTGATAAAAAGAAGTTTGTGTTTCCGGCAACTATTTGATTTACGACTTCGTAACCTTGGTTGGTTTCAGTTGAAAGGTCGTTTATATGAATGCTTTGACGATGACTGATAAACAAATTGATCAAAGCGATTCCGACGGCTCCGCCCAATTGTCGGGTCATATTGGTAAGGCCGGTACCCTGGTTTAATTCAGCACCTGTCAATCCTTGGATAGAGAGCGTAATAATAGGTGTAATCAACATCCCTAGACCCACACCCCGAATTAGCAGGGGAAAGAAAACCGACCTCATATTTGAATCCGGGGATTGAAAATACATTGATATGACGAAACCGAACAAAATGAAGAATCCCAAACCAATAAAAATCTTCGGATTCACTCCCCTTTCAATCATCTTACCCGTAAAAACCAACGTCGCAGCGGTCATTATGGCGCCGGGCATCAGAGACATCCCGGTCATGGTGGCTGTCCAGCCCAACGATATTTGAGCCAATAGGGGCCAGGTAAATACGGTCCCGAAAAGCACAAGGCCTACAATAAAATTCAAGATCATGCCTACTTTTAAATTGCGCCTACGCGTTACCAGATTAAGATCGACCGTCGGATTCTTATTCCTGGATTCTAGGAATATAAACCAGAATATGCCGATAATAGCTGCTAAAAAGGAATAGATAATGACCTTGTCGGAGAACCAATCCTTGTCGTTCCCTTCCTCCAAAAAATATTGGAGGGAACCCACGCCGACTGCTAAGAAGAATACAGCTGGCCAATTTATTTTCCGGGATTTCTTCACAGTCCCTTGGTCCTTGATGTAAGCAAGCGATAAAATTGTGGCCACTATTCCGATGGGAACATTGATAAAAAAGATCCATTCCCATGAAAAATTATCAACAATATACCCCCCCAGTGTGGGGCCCAATGCCGGTCCGATAACGATCCCCATTCCAAAAAAGGCCGTTCCCGTATTTGCCTTTTCAGGAGGAAACGATTCGAAGATGATGCCCTGTGCAGTAGAAAGCAGCGCCCCACCCCCCAAGCCTTGAATAAACCGAAAGAAAATCAATAAAACCAGGTTATCGGCCAATCCGCACATAAATGAGGCGGCGGTAAAGATGATGATCGAATACGTAAAATAATTCCTTCGCCCAAAGAAACCGCTTAAAAACCCGGTTAAGGGAATAATGATAAGGTTGCTGATGGCATAGGCCGTAACTACCCAGGAAACCTCCTCGGTTGTCGCCCCGAGACTACCACTGATATCCCGAATGGCAACATTTACGATGGAAACATCAATGAGTTCGAGAACAGCCGCACTTACGGCGGTCACTACAATGATGACGAGATTGATCCCTTTGGGGTAGACGATATTTTGGGGTACCATGGTAGGCATCCTAATTTTTCTTCACGTTGGCGACAACACTATAACCCGGTTTGAAGGCATACCCCTTTGGAATGCTGTCGAGCGAGATCTTTACGGGAAGACGCTGCACTACCTTTATAAAATTACCGCTACTATTATCAGGGGGCAACAACGCGAATTTGGCGCCTGTGGCTCCACCGATACTTTCTACTTTTCCATACAATTTTAAGGATGGAAAGGCATCGACCGTAATCAAGGCCACATTGCCTATCTTAAGTTGATTTAGTTGTGTCTCCTTAAAATTAGCTGCGACCCAAAGTTTTCCGTCTTCGATCAGGGATGCCAAAGGCGTTCCTCCCAAAACATATTGCCCGACATTGATATTCCTATTCGATACCACCCCATCATAAGGCGCGATAATAAAGGCCTTGTTGTATTCAGATTGGGCATAGGAAAGGTTCGCCTGGGCCTGATTGATAGAAGCTTGTGCTAGTTTGGCCTGTATAGTGGCACTTTCCTTTTGAACGCCGAGGCTGGCTTTTTGGCTTCCCGACGCGGCCATTATATTTCGTGCGGAGGTAACTTGTGCTTTTGCCAAATCTAATTCCGTTTGGGTATTTTCCACTTGCTGCTTCGTGGCTGCACCTTGTAAGAACATGTTTTGAATTCTTCGCGAATCACTCTCGGCTTGTTGCAGTCTACTTTGTGCCGCCGTCAGATTGTCTCCAAGGGAAGCAACATTGAACCCGGCTGCGTCGAACGAATACGTGCTCCCTTTGGTAAGATCTAAAGCATTTTCGTAGGCCAATTGACTACTATAGAATTGGGATTGCGCCTTGGTGAGTTCGGCCATTAATTCCTCGGTTTCGAAAACCATCAGCGTATCCCCTTTTTTTACTTTTTGATTATCGGCAAAATCTATGCGCTCAACAGTTCCGGACACCGACGTGCGCAAGGTTATGATATTGGCACTTAACTGGGCATTGTCGGTAGTAGCGTAAGAAACGGCAAATAAGATGGCCCTTCCTAAAAAAAATAGAACTACAAGTACCAAAACAAGCAATATCGGCCTGAAAGTTTTTTTATGCGTTTTAAAAAAGGAATCCTTCTTTGGTTCCGGATTTTCATTCTTGACGGCCTTATCTTCTTCCATGGAAACGGATTAAATCATTCATTGTACAACAATTTTTGCTTTACATATAATTGCTGTAACCGCAATCGATGTATTTCAAGATTTATTTCGGCATTCTGGGCATTGTACAATTTTTCGAGATAGTCCGAAAAAAGCAGTATCCCATTGTCAAACTGGCTTTGGGCAACCTTCAGGATATTTTGCCTTTTGGTGCGAATCTGTTCGTCTTCTGAAATGTTTGCAAGGGCGGCCTGAATGTCATTGTTTAGTTTACTATTTTGAATTGATAATTGATCCTTAAGTTTTCTCTTGTCTGATTGAACAGATTCTTTTTGGATTGCCAATCCTTTTTTTACCGACCTGTTATAGGAGAGCGATGTAATTGGGAAGGCAAGACTGACACCCCCGATACCATACCATCTAAAGTCATTATCCAAGAAATTAAACCCCGGCCTCCCAAAATAGCTATCCGCAAAAAGTGAAAATTTTGGCAAGGCTTTTCGGTTGAGTTGTTTTTGTTGCCTATCTAGATTCAACAACGCAACATCAATATTCTGAACTTCAGGGCGCGCTTCAAAATCGGTCGTCATGCTCGCTTCTAGGCCACCAAAATAAAAATCGGGCGTATCGACTATCGTCAATCCCGACAAAATATGCAAGGTTTCATAGGCCGTGTTGATATTGGCCTGTATGGTGTTCATTCGCTGTTGCAATTGTAATATTTCAACCTCGATTTCGTCTTTGGTGATGGTTAATGCCTGGTCATTATCAATTGCTGCCTGTACGTTTTTTGAGCGCACCCTCAGGTTTTCCATCGTCGTGTTCAGCTGTTGCAACGTCATTTTGGAGACCATGATCGAAATCGCCACATCGAGTACCGTACCTTTGATACCTAAAATTTCGGCATTGAGTGAATTTTCCTTGGTAGTGGTATTGAGTTTCTCGATTTCCTTTTGTGCCTGATTGATCCCCGCATCAAATAATGTCTGCGATAACTCCAGGCCTATCTTATATTGATCTTTGGCAGGTACCGGAAACCCCACAGAACCCGGTATCGAAAATTTAGTCACCTCACTTTGATAGGTTGCCGAACCGCCGACGTTCACTTTTGGATACCAATTAGTATTCAATGCTTCCTGAACGAGTTTACCAAAGTCGTTATTCAAGGACTTTTGGTGCAAGGCTGGGTAATTCTTTTCTACCAAGGTAAAGAGCGAATCGACCGCTAAAGACTGCTGTCCGTAACCAAGGGTCGCAATAAACAGTATTGGCAAGGCACCGTATTTTATAGGTTTAAACATAATTTTCCTAAAAAGTTACAACGTTTAAATTTAGTACAAATAACAGGATCTTTTAAGCCAGAATCGATAAATTACTGGCTATGTGGTCAGGATATCAAAGAGAAAAGGGCTGCCTTTTTGCGACCACCCACTGCTTATTCGACCCAAGCAATAATGACAACTAAATTCATCTAATAGATTGGTTGATACGAAGCCAAGTACTACCTGATGCCAAAGTTTGTCTGTTTTTTTTATGTGCTTTGACACTTTTGCGAAAGGTTCTTCCGAAACATTGGGTTTATTATCAACATGCTATTGTTCAACCACATCTTCCATAGTTTCCTTTTCTCCTAACAGGCAAAGCAGCACAAGGTTATCAAACAAACTATTCTTACTTCATTTGTTTTTATAATGCATTTTAGGCATCTCCTTTTAAATATCAAAAACCCTTGTTGCACGCCAAGGGTTTTTGTCGTCTAAATCAATTTACATTGTATGTCTTTTGTGCATTTTGGAAGTATTTAAAATTTTGCCGCTGGCATCCGTATTGATACGCATCTTCTTACCATCTTTCATGATTTCAATTCTATAATGTTGCTTCATTTTTCCTGCTTTGAACTGTTGCATGTTGTATACATCCTTGGTGATGGTCCAACCTGGGTACCCCTTTTCGACGGCATCGCGCACAGCAACAGGAGGAACGGCATTTTTTAAATGTTCGGCACTATTTAGCAAATTACCATGGCGATCATAGGTGGCGGTAATATCCGTGCCTTTCCCATCAAGGTCAATCTCAAAAGTGTCATAATCATCAATCGATCGGGCATTCCTATTCACCCATGCATAATCGTCGACGTATTCAATAGGAACGGCCGTAAATTCTTCCATGGTATACCCTGGAAAATCGGTTGTTACCGATTCAATTACGGCAGCCGGTATTTCTTCCTTTTTAATCCTTTCCTCGTACACAACATCTTGCGAAAAGGCCTGTGCTGACAAGCCGATCATCACCGTACTAAAAATCAATTTTTTCATTTTTGTATATTTAAAAATTAGTATTCCGTACTACCTTAAACCACATCAAATGTACGTCGGCAATCAATCCGAATTCTGCTACTTTTGTAGCAGAACCATCGTATTTAGACAGTGCTATTTTCTACCAATTTTCCATAAATGTCATAACGGGCTATTTCCCGGGGATGCAGTGCGCTGGTCCTAAACTCATAATAAATGCCTTGAGGGGTGTCTACGCGAAATGTTGATTTATAGGAATGATAAGATGCACTACTATATAAACCTGTACTTACTTTTTTTGGCACATTGCCTAGGGGTATCGGGACCCACGTTTTTATCCAGCTACCATCTTCCTTAAAGTAGGCCTTTAGTTCCCTATTCTCCCTTAAAAAAAAAGCAGCCCATATATGGCCGTGAACGGTTTTCCAGCTAACATAGGAAGCGTTGGTATATTTCTTTTTAAAGCTGTTCAAAACAGCGCGATTTGGCAATTTTTGACTGTGGCCAACAATTTTAAAAAGAATGTATGCCATACAACGCTTTATGAAGTGCCTTGCCAACATCTTGGTAGCTAGTTTTGAGGGTTCGTCATGCCTTTATTTGATCAATTCCCCGACGACTACAAAGCCTTCTTCCTTGTTTACAAGTACTTTTTCATAGAGCACGCCCAAATATTCATAGTAGGCCTTTTCGCCAATAGTGACCACAGCAGTATTCGGTGGGAGGTTATAAATAATAGCCCCAAGTTGTTCTTTGATAACTTCGAATCGCCCCTTAATTTTCTTAAAGAAAATCCCATTTTGATAATAGATGTCAGGCGCGACTTGTTCCAAAAGAACTGCATCATCAGAGATGTTTTCGATTGTAAGACCGATGGGCGGGGCAATCAATATATAACGACCCCCGTTGTACATAAAAAAATCACCTTCATTGTAATAATATTCTTTATTCTCGAAGGGAATTGCCGTATTTGAATCTATTTCCCGCTGGATTTCTATCGTAGGCAGTCCCCCATAAGTGACTTCGGTCGAGGCACCTTTTATGGTGGCCGGTTTTTTGAAAAAGGTTTTTGAGTTTACGGCTTTTCCACTGCCAAACATAGCAGGTTGATTTTGGGCATAGCTGGTGCCCCCTGCTAATAAAGTCGTTAAAATGAGCAAACTACTAATTTTATTCATGATGCATATCTTTAGATTATACCTATAAATTTAGCGCTATATCACTGTTGCGTCTGCTACCTAAGTAGCAATCGCATTCATTTTAGGCCGACAGTGGACCTAAAGAGAGTAGGTTCGGTTTTGAAAATAAAAGCAAAAAAAAGACCGCTTAATTATATCAATTAAGCGGTCTTTTTGAAGATTAATGCTAGAATTAAACCTTGTGTTTTTTTGAATGGAGCGTTTTTTTAAGTGCTTCCAGTTCTTTTTCGGTCTCCCGCAATTTACGTTGCGCCTTTAGCATGTGAGCCTCTTCCTGATTGGTCAGGTGGTCATAGACCTCTAGGGAAAATCTTTTGTGCCTATCGTGTAAGGCAGCTAATTGGTCGCGTTCATCTATACCATGTATCATAACTGTTAATTTAAGATTACTATTTATTTAAATACGAACCCTTTCGGGCATTATATAATTTTATACCAAGGGTCACCCTATAGAGGCCCATAAAGAAAAAGGCAAAACTTACCGTATAGATCAACGTCAGTTCGCCTAATATAGGTTTTGCCAAAATGGCAATTGAAAATATCAAGGTTAAGATGGCTGCGAATACTAGCCATCCGGAATTCCTTGTAGCATGTTTTCTGATGTCTCTATATGATATGAAGAATGTCAAAGCGCGAAATAAAAACCAAATACCCAAAAGCAACGGTAGCACTTCAAGGGTTAAATTTTCATGGGTAATTAAAATAATTCCCAGAACCAGATCAATAATACCGCCTATTAAAAAATACGGCCAACTGGCTGATGATTGCTTCATGCTAATGGCATTAATAATCTCAAAAAATCCTGTTATGAACATGACAAAGCTAAAAAAGACCGCCAATGTGATGTACGTTTCCACAGGTGTGAACCAAAACCAGAAAGCGCATACAATAAACGCAAGCCCTAAAATGATTTGTATCCACCAATATTTGCCATCAATTGTTGGCCGACCGTTTAAATTAGAAGGAGAATCCGCCATGTTAGTTACACTTTTACTATTATTAATTTGCTGCCACTAAATTACTATCTGACGTGTTGAACAACTGCTACCAAAGTAGCAGTTCAAGTGAAATCATTCTAAGTTCCTATTGAAACATGAAGGATTTTGCTTTTAAAAACTGAAAGTAGCCGATCGAAGTTGCCGGTCAGTCAATGGGCATAAGGAGCCTTTCGAATCACGAAATCAATAACGGTATGTTTTCAAGGTTTTTGCATACCCAATGTGATGCCCATTTTCGAAACTAATTCAGTCGTTATCCGGAAAAAAATAGGGCGATTGCAGGGTTGTATTATGAGGGAAAGTACTTTTCTCAAAACAGTCCTTGACGTTCCTCTGCGATAGCAATCAAGGCCTGCACGTTTTGAACATCAATATATTTTCGTTTAACCGAGATGGCGCCACATCGTTTCAATTCCTGAATGTGCCTGTTTACAACGGCCCTGGTCGTACCAATTAGACTTGCCAGTTCCTCGTTGGGCAGATTATTGATCAGTTCTAGCTTATGGTTTTCGCCGTTGATATTGCGTAGGATAAGTCCGGATAGCCGCACTAAGGTGGAATGCAATGAAATGTCGGTCGCGGCATCTTCCAATTGACGCATTCTATGCCCCAGATAATGCATCATATTTTTTTGAATGCTCGGAGATCTATAGAGCCATTGCTGTATATCATCGAGACCAATGTGTAATATTTCCAGCTGGTCCTTGGCCTCCCAATAAATTTCGTGTGTCTCTTGATCCAAAAGACTCAGGATATCAAAGACATCCCCATCATTCAAAATAAAAATAGTGTGTTCCCTTCCTGTATTGGGGTTTATCCGATATACTTTTAGTCTACCAGCAATAATGACGTGAAACGATTGCCTAAAATCAGCACTGTTTTTAAAGGTGCCTGGTGCCCAATATTCGAGCGACATTTTAGCGAGCAATTCCTTTAAGGCACTTATTTCTGCACCCTCAAAAAAAGAGGAGGCCTTCAGTGCCTCCAAACATCTTATAAAATGTGCGTTACCATCGTTCATGAATAAAATGTTGATTGATGACCAATTCCTATCCAAAAGTAAAGATTACACGACGTAATGAATGCCAAAAGATTCCCAAAATGCGTGTACCAAAATACTAATACCCTCATTTAATATACTATTCCAGCGAAAAAGAAGACCTCATCCTGAAAATGCATCAAAGTGAATTGTAAAAAAGATAAACTGATTTCCTACTAGGCCTAGTCATGCCCTAGAAGGCCTATTAAAAGCATACCAAAGTCATGAATAAGGAAACTCATTTGCCGGGCCACCAGCTTTAGATGCGTTAGGGTCTATAGTTTCAAGGTGCAAATCAAACCTTGAATCGATGGCCAGTCTTAATCTAGTGGATTATTTTCTGTGCTTCCCTTTATAAAAATGGGCTGTATAGGCCACTGTCATAGCAGCAATTACCACGGCAGGTACTGTTACTAAATAGGTTGAAAGAACCATCTGGAGAATCGGGTAATCAGCGCTGAATGTCTCATGTTCCTGTACCAAATACAGAGCCATTTGGTCATTCGCTAAAAATATCAATAATGTTGGGAGAAACAAAAGACAAAAGTAAATACCGGTACGTAGTAAGATTTGAAAGGCCATTACATAGGTAAGTTCTATTTGTTTGCTTCGCCTATAGTCCCATATCAATAAAACAAAACCTATCAAAATAAAGAACAGGTTGATACTGCGCAAGGCAATCCCTTCATAGATTCCGGACAGCCTTAGTATAATTGCAAAAAGTAGGGTCAAAATTAAAATAAGTAGTGCATAGCCCCAGGCAAACCGATTGTTCGACCAACTGCGACGATCAAAAAAGGAAGGATTTCTTTCCATGAGATTAGGATTTTATGTTACTACACAAAGATACCTCGCAGCCCATTGGGTGACTGCTACAAAAGTAGCAGTTGTCATATCTAGGATAGGGCTATATTTGCAATACATTGCCATCTGATCGAAATTCAGCATACTTATGGGAAAATTAATTTTAGTACGACACGGAAAGAGCGTTTGGAACATCGAAAATGTATTTACAGGGTGGACAAACGTAGATCTCGCGCCTGAAGGTATCGTCGAGGCGCAAGGTGCAGGCAAGCTTATCAAGGACAACTTTCTGAACATTGACATCTGCTTTTCCTCTTACCTAAAAAGGGCCATCCGAACGAATTGGATCGTTTTGGAGACGTCTGGGCAACTGCATGTTGATTGCCGTTACAGTTGGAAACTGAATGAACGCCATTATGGGGATTGGCAGGGAAAAAACAAGGACCAGATACTAAATGAATTCGGAGAAAAAAAATATTGGGCCATACGGAGAGGATTTCATGACCAACCACCCCCGCTCAGCACGGAAGATAAACGGCACCCGATGTACGACAGTAATTATAAGGCCTTGGACCCAGCTTTATTGCCAGCCACCGAATCGCTACAGGATACCCAAAAGAGGGTGGTCAACTACTTTTATGCCGAAATCGCCCCCTATCTTGTCAAAGGCAGGACGGTATTGATCACGGCCCATGGCAATTCACTGCGGGCCTTGAAAGCCCATATAGAACATATTCCGAATGCCGAACTTCCCCATATCGAAATTCCAACGGGAATCCCCTTTCTATATGAATTCGATGACAATCTTAATCTGGCGAATCATCACAGGTTGAAATGACGAACAACAATGTGTAGCATGGGAATAATTGAAGGGGCCCTAACTTTATGTAACTATCTTTTTCCTTTTGAGCATGCTACTTCCTATATCGATAAATAGAATTACTTTTTTCTATTAAAAGGCCTTATTATCAATCCCAAAGGCCTGTCATAGCTAAAATAATTTGTCAACCAATCTATAAAGGCAACCGCCTTATTACGAAAACCTACCAACGAAAAGATATGTATGAACATCCATACGATCCAAGCAAACCCACCTTGAAATTTGTAATGGGGTAGGTCTACTACCGCCTTCTTTCGCCCAATGGTAGCCATTACCCCTTTGTTTTTATATTCGAACGGAATCAAGGGTTCTTTATGCAGGTGTTTAAGGAGGTTTTTTGCCAGGTGTTTCCCTTGTTGCTGTGCCACAGGTGCAAGCATCGGCAATCCCTTGGGGTCATCGGCAGAAACGTGTGCCGCCACATCCCCAATGGCAAAACAATTCCCAGCCCCAAGCACTTGATTGAATTCATCAACGGAAATTCGGTTGCCGCCAATGATAGCGTCGGCCGGCAGACCTTTTATCGGTGCTCCTTTGACCCCTGCGGTCCAAATCACGGTATCGGTTAAAAATGTGGTGCCATCGGCCAAGGTTACCTGCCCCTTGTCATAACTTTTGACCATGGCATTCAAAAAGACATTGACCCCCAATTTTTGTAGATATTCCAAACTTTTAGCTGAAGCCTGGTCTGACATGGCCCCTAATAATTCGGGGGCTGCCTCATAGAGGTTGATGTTCATTTTAGAGAGATCCAGTTCTGGAAAATCCTTTGGCAGCACATACCTTTTCATTTCCGCCAAGGCTCCGGCCAGTTCCAGGCCGGCGGGACCACCCCCAACAATGGCCACATTGATTATTTCCTCAAGGGTCTCCTCTCCCCGATTGGCCATGGCTTTTTCTAGGTTCTGAAAAAGGAAACTCCGCATATTTAAGGCATCAGGAATCGATTTCAGGGTCAACAGTTTATCCTTTACGGGTTCAAAATTGAAAAAATTATTTTGGCTCCCGGTGGCGATGACCAAATAATCAAACGAGATGGCACCTATGGAAGTCTGCAATTGATTACCAGTCAAGTCAACTTCCAAAACTTCGGCCATCCGAAAGGTTATATTTTTATACGATCTAAATATGCGCCGTACCGGATAGGCAATGCTTCCAGGTTCCAAGCCTCCGGTCGCCACTTGATACATCAGTGGTTGAAAATTGTGGTAATTGTTCTGGTCGATCAGCATCACCTCGAACGGCATTTTACGGAGTGCCTTGGCCAATTCGATGCCGCCGAATCCTGCACCGATTATCACTATCTTTGGTTTATTCGTCATATCAATGAAAGTTTGTTTTGTGCATCACCGAATCGAATTGGCCCTTTTTAAATAAGCAGATAAAATAGGCCCCATTCTTTAAGTACCCAAAATTACTTGGTCTTAGCACATTAATCTGCTACTTTGGTAGCAAAGTTAGGGTATTTTATAAGGACTGATTTAAATCGGTACCCGTCAGGATAATCGTCTGAAAATGAAAAAAGCACTAGTAATACTACTACTCGCCATCATCACAGGCCCCGTCTTTGCCCAAACGGAAAATCGAAAGATCACCCAAGTCGTGGTGGCGACCTATGATGGCAAATCAGATCGGGGTTATCGGTTTATCGACCGCTCGGACGATAGCACCCTGCTTTTTAGCAAAATTGATCCCGTCTTACTCAAGAAATTCGATTTATTAAACGAAACGTCGATAGGCGCAGCGTTTCGAATCACTTTTGGGACCGAAAAAATCAGGGCCGATTCAGCAAGTAATGGGAAAAGCAGCCCCTTGCGGGAGGAGCTCGTTATCTTGGATTTGGAGGAGATCGATTGACCGAATTTCGCACGACCCTAATAAAATAGAGCGTGTGCTTATAAAGCCAGGGTTCGTATCCTATTTGAAAACATGCTAATTTTAGGATCGACAAAATAGAAAGGCTCCTATTATTAAGAGGTGGTGGTAAAAACTTGTGCCAATACACAACCGCCATAGGAATCTGCCGGGGAATCGGAACCTTCTGAATTGAAAAGTTCTTCATTCAAATACCAGGCTTTAATAAATACCTCATGCCCTGTTTTAGAATGACCTTTGATTCTTTACCTTTGAAAGGGTACCGATACCAATGAAAAAGAAAATCCTCAAAAGTATAGCCATACTTGGCGTCCTCTCATTGCTGACGATTTTGGTCTGCAACCTGATTATTTATACGAGTGCCCATGGGAAGACCTTTAATGATATTGGCACAATCCCAAAAAATCGTGTGGGCCTCGTCCTAGGTACTTCCAGTAAATTGGTCGGCGGTCTCGCCAATCCGTATTACACAAGCCGTATTCGGGCCACGGCAGCACTTTATTTCGCCGAAAAGATCGAATTTATCCTGGTTAGCGGGGACAATGCCACGATGTCTTACAATGAACCGACGACCATGAAAAAAGATCTTATGAAACTTGGCATTCCTGCTAATAAAATATTTCTCGATTATGCTGGTTTCAGAACCTTGGATTCTATGGTGCGTGCTAAGGAAATTTTTGGTTTGGACAGTGTTACCGTCATATCGCAAAAATTCCACAATGAGCGCGCCATTTTTATTGCAGATGAAAAAGGCCTTATAGCTATTGGTTTCAACGCCGATGATGTGACTAGCCAAGACGGATTTAAGGTCAGGTTTCGGGAATATTTTGCCCGTGTGAAGGTTTTTTTAGACTTTTTATTGAATACGCAGCCAAAATTTTATGGGGAACGGGTCAAGATACTTTAATACGGCCATCTTCTAGAAAACGGGGCTGCAGGTTCTATAGGAATACCAAAATTAGGCAGTTACCCGCTACTTCTTTCGCATAAAGATAGTAATCGGGACCCCCGTAAAATCAAAATTTTCCCGGATCTTATTTTCCAAATACCTTTTATAGGGTTCCCGCACATACTGCGGCAGATTACAAAAAAAGGCAAATTGCGGATAGGGAGTCGGTAATTGGGTACAAAACTTGATTTTTACATATTTCCCCTTATAGGCTGGTGGCCCGTAGTGTTCAATGATCGGTAACATGATATCATTGAATTTTCTCGTAACTATTTTTTTGCTTCGATTATTAAACACCTCGACGGCCGTTTCAATCGCCTTAAAAATTCGTTGTTTGGTAAGGACGGAGATAAAAAGAATGGGGACGTCGGTAAAAGGTTCTATGGCCTCCTTTATTTTCTGTGTATACTGCTTCATGGTATTGGTCTCCTTATCTTCTACCAGATCCCATTTGTTGACCAATATTACAATTCCCTTGTTATTGCGCTGGGCCAGCCAAAATATATTTTCTACCTGCCCGTCAAATCCACGGGTGGCATCTAAAACCAGCAAGCATACATCGCAATGCTCAATTGCCCGTACCGATCGCATGACCGCGTAAAATTCAAGATCTTCCTTTACCTTGGCCTTTCTACGTATGCCTGCCGTATCAACCAAGTTAAACTCAAAACCAAAACGATTGTATTTTGTATCGATGCTATCCCGTGTGGTTCCCGCAATATCGGTGACGATATACCGTTCTTCACCGATCAAGGCATTGATAAAAGATGATTTACCCGCATTGGGTCGGCCTACCACGGCAAATCGTGGTAAATCATTTGAAATATACTCCTTATCGGGGAGTACCTTGACCAAGGCATCGAGGAGTTCCCCAGTACCGCTACCATTAATGCTCGAAAGGTTATAATATTCACCCAATCCCAAGGAATAAAACTCCACAGCGTCTTCCGCCCTTTTGGCATTGTCAACCTTATTCACAGCCAAAAAGACCGGTTTATCGACCCTTCTTAGTAATTTGGCCACATCCTCATCCATCCCGGTAACCCCCGATTCAACATCCACCATAAAAATAATGGCATCGGCTTCATCAACGGCCAATTCTACCTGCTTATCAATTTCCTTCTCAAAAACGTCATCGCTTCCTAAAATATATCCGCCAGTATCGATAAGTGAAAATTCTTTTCCGTTCCAATCGCTTTTGCCATAGTGACGATCGCGGGTTACCCCGCTAACAGCATCAACAATAGCCTCCCTACGTTGAATCATTCGATTGAATAACGTGGACTTCCCAACATTTGGCCTTCCAACAATGGCTACAATAGCACTCATAACTCGATATTAGGGCGCAAAGGTACTACTAATCGGCACAATAGCAACCTATTAAAAATAAGGATGCCAAAAAATAATAGTAGTTGTTTTTGAGGAATGACGTATTCGACCGAATACTTAAGATGTACTATTGGGAAATGGGGATATCTTCAATATCAAGGCGCCATCTTTGGCACGGATCCTAAATCTTGTTGGCCATAAGCGGAATCACGGTAGTAGCTTTTCTTGCCCCAGTAAGATAGGGTTCGCCGGCCATCCGGTTCCTTATTTTTTTTGCCGGTGCTCCATAGGCCACCACATGGCTGTCTACGTTACCGATAACCAAAGCACCTGCACCTACGACCGAATGTTTGCCAATCGTAATATTTTCAATGATATTCACGCCCAAACAAATCGATGAACCCTCACCTAAGATTAGATTTCCGCCGGCGCATACCCTTGGTGCCATACTTGAATAATGGCCCATATAGCCATCATGTCCTAACGATGAATTCGTGTTGAGTATACAAAAGTTTCCAATGACTGAATTGGAGTTGATGGTCACTGCAGGCATAACTACCGTGCCTTTTCCAATTTGTACATCAAGACCGATGTTGGCACTTGGATGAATGGCGGTTACAAAATTAAATTGAGGAGCTATTTTAAGGATTCTTTCAACGATCGATTTCCGAATCCAATTGTCACCAATGGCCACAATGCCACCGATGACCGTATATTTCTCTATAAGAAAAGGCAAATCAAATTCACTGCCTATGACCTCATATCCATTTAGTTTTGTACCTTTCTTTTTGAAAGAATCTACAAAACCAACAACGTTGTATTTTCCTTCTTTTTGAATGCAGTCTAATACTACACTTCCATGTCCAGAAGCTCCAAAAATGATTATATTTTGCATTTCATCGGGGTTTTAATGCATTTCATCGATGATTCAAAGATAAGTCAAAAAAAGATAGGTCTTACATTTCGATGTACTTTTTCGATATAATTACTACCCTTAGCAACTATTCTTACATAGAAAAATGAGCGATTTCCAATTATTTTTACGAGTACACTATTAAAAAGGGAGCCTTAGTATGTTCATAATCAATTGCATTAAAAAAATCATTATCTTATTTCCCCGTTATCCATTGAAAATTTGGAAACACTACAACAAAATATCGCTTTAAGGCCTCGATTTCAAATTGAATTGAACAATCAGAACGAATTTTTCTTGCGTCAATTTGAAAAAACCATCGATTCGCCGATTGTCATCAAACGGCTTGACGATCATGTATTTTTGACGTTTCCTGCCAAGAAAAAGACCTTTTGGTCGCCACAATTGCATTTGGAAATACGAGCGATAGACGCCAACACGAGTCGAATTTATGGCGTATTTGGCCCTAACCCTACCTTATGGACCTTCTTTATGTTCTTACATTTTGGGGTCGCCACCCTCTTTTTGATACTTGGGGTCTGGACCTATTCAAGTGCTACACTTGGCCGGCCTTATGGGATTCAATTGCTACTATTGCTTTTAACGGTGATCCTTTGGTTCCTCCTCTACGCCTTCGGCAGGGCAGGCCGGCATAAGGGAAAACCGCAGATGCAGGAACTCTTTGATTTCATGCACAGGGTGTTGGGTCAATAATCTCACTTCTGGTTATAACCGAAACGTTTCAACTGTTTGGCATCGCTCCGCCAATTCTTGTTGACTTTGACATACAGCTCGATGTGCACCTGCTTCCCGAAGAATTTTTCAAGGTCTTTCCGTGACTCGACCCCGACCCTTTTCAGGGCACTCCCCTTATGGCCTATAATAATTCCTTTTTGTGAATCGCGCTCGACCATGATCACCGATCTCATACGAATGATCTCTTCATCCTCAAAAAACTCCTCGGTCTCGATTTCGACCGAATACGGAATTTCCTTTTTGTAGTGTATCAGGATTTTCTCACGTATGGTCTCGTTCACAAAAAATCGTTCGGGCCTGTCGGTCATTTGATCCTTTGGATAATAGGCCGGTGATTCGGGCAGCAGTTCGATAATACGCTCGAATACGTTTTTGATATTAAAGTTGTTCAATGCCGATATGGGGTGTATCTCGACCACGGGCAACTGCTCTTGCCAATATTGTACTTGTTCCTCCAACAATTCCTGTGTTGACAGATCCACCTTGTTCAATAGGAGTAAAACAGGAATCTTGCTGTTCTTGATCTTGTCGAAAAATGCTTCATCCTTTAGCGATTTCTCGCCTATTTCTACCATATAGAGCAAGACATCGGCATCCTCAAAAGCCGATTTTACAAAATCCATCATGGAAGACTGCAATTCATAAGCCGGTTTGATAATCCCGGGGGTATCCGACAAAATAACCTGAAAACCATCTCCATTCACAATCCCCAAAATACGGTGCCGGGTTGTCTGTGCCTTGGAGGTTATTATCGATAATTTTTCACCAACGAAGGCGTTCATCAAGGTCGACTTGCCCACATTCGGATTACCAATAATGTTTACGAAACCTGCTTTATGCGTTGCCATATTCTTTTTTTGAAAAATAGATCTTCATTTCCTTGTTGACTCTCGGTGCCAAATAGAGCACAGCGATCATATTTGGGATACACATGAGGGCATAGGCCAAATCGATTAGATTGATGACCAAATCCACCGAGGCCACTGCGGCAAAGGTGATGGTCGCTATATAATATACATTGAATAGTTTCCCGATTTTAGGGTTGGTCAAAAAAGATAAACATTTGACACCATAATAAGAATAGGTAAATAAGGTCGATAGGGCAAACGCAGCGACTACAAGCATCAATAAAACATCGCCATACCCGAACAACGATTTTTCAAAGGCGATCAACGTCATTAAGATGCCGTTTTTTTCGGCAACGAGGTGGGCACCGCTCATAATTATTACCAAGGCCGTCAACGAACAAACGATGATGGTATCGATAAATGGCCCCAACATGGCCACCAGGCCCTCCTGAATTGGTTCATTGGTCTTCGATTGGCCGTGGAACATCGGGGCACTGCCCAAGCCCGCTTCATTGGAGAAGACCGCGCGACGCACCCCAAGGATGATAAGGCCCGAAATACTTCCTCCCAAGGCGGCCCCGGGTGTAAACGCTTTCGAGAATATCTCGGCGAAGGCAGGCAGGATGTTTTCAGGGTTGAGGACCATAATAATCAGTACGGCAAGAAAGTACAGTACTACCATAAATGGCACGATGGCCGTTGCGACGTTCGCTATTTTTTTCAATCCACCAAAAATTACAAGGGAGGTGACGATCGACAGAACGATGCCAATGGAAAGTTTCCAACCGAAGTCACCCAAGTTGTAGAGGGTTTCATTGGGATGCACAACGGTCATTACGGTCTGGGTAAATTGATTTACGGTAAACACCCCTAAAAAACCCACCAAGCCGGCCACGCAAAAAAATTGGGCAATCGGCTTTGCCTTTCGGCCCATGCCCTTGGTAATATAGTACATCGGCCCACCTTGGATTTGGCCATTACTATCTTCCTCGCGATACATAATGGCCAAGCTGCATGAATAAAATTTAATACACATGCCCACAAGGGCGGTTACCCAGATCCAAAAAACGACCCCCGGACCCCCCATATAGATGGCAATCGCCACCCCCGAGATGTTTCCCAACCCAACCGTTGCAGCCACGGCCGAAGACAAGGCCTGAAGGTGGCTCACTTCACCAGGGTCATTCGGGTCATCATATTTCCCAGCGGTAATCGCGATAGCATGTTTGAAATTTCGGTAGGGCAACATTCTTGAATAGAAGACCAAAAACAGTCCTCCCCCAATAACGAGGAGGAGCATGACCCACTCTGCGTAGGGTATGAGGCTTGATAGTACTTGATTCACCGACTCCATAGAAAATATAATGTCCGAAGGTATGGATTTTATGTTTTTTCCATGGGATTGCGCCAAAAAATATTCTTCACACAAGGTTTGATAAAGCAAAAAAACCGTTGTATCTTTGCCGTCCATATCGCGGGGTAGAGCAGTAGGTAGCTCGTCGGGCTCATAACCCGAAGGTCGCTGGTTCGAGTCCAGTCCCCGCTACTAATATGAAAGCCAATCAATTGAATATCAATTGATTGGCTTTTTTTATTCCCACAATATTCCCGATATTTAGTTCGACCTATGTAAAGCGTTTCTTTATTCTTTGGGACTTACTATAAATTTAAAAGCACCTTTTAGAATTATGGAGGCAAAAAAAATAAATGAGGGTATGGAGTTAAACTAGGTAATAACGAGAATATATATTTGGAACTATAAAGAAAATTGCAAACCGAAAGCACTAATGGTTTATCCAAATCAAAAAACAGATAAGTTTATTCTCAAATTCATTAAAGATTTTAACACTTTCAATTAAAAAGTTGATATATTAAGCAGGAAAAAACCTAAAGTTAAAATTAATGCACAAAAAAGTCGTTTTGCCTGTATGGGATATATAGTAATAGCAGTAATTATCTTTTTTATATTCTTATTTTTTAGAAATAAACAAGAAGAAGTTCAAAGAGTTCAGAGCCAAGGTGGTTTTAATCTGAAGTATGGAGTACTTATAAATCATTTTTTAAGAATTCCAAAAATGAAAATTGAAAAGAAGAATAGAAGTTCAATCACTATGGCTGTAAAAGACCCAAATGTCATTACTAGATTTACGGTTAGTCATGGTTTTGAAGATGTTAGTATTTATTGGCAACATATAAGTACAGGATTTGGAAATCATTCTTTAAATTGGAAATTCCCCGAGAGTATGCCACAGGTTGATATGATAAATATTATTGAGCAAGAATTGGGGGCTTATGAGAGAAAATTAATAAGAGGTAATTAAAATGAATTCAATTGAAAAAATTTTATCAGAACTTTATTCTTCAATGTATAATTATTCCTTATTGGAAATAACCTTTAATAAACAAAAAATATACATAAGTAGGGGAGTTAATAAAGGTGAAAACTTAATAAGTGGAAAATATAAGGTCTTTGTAATTAAAAGCCCTAAAAATGAGAGAGTTAACAATATCATTTTTCATGTTGCTGATAATCCGATAAAGTACTTTTCTTTTCCAATAAACGCATGGTATGGCACTCGTTCAATTGGCAAACAACAAATATTCGATGAATCAACTAAGTTCTATGAAAAGGCTTATGCCGATTTTAGTGTAGATGAATCCATTTTATTTACTTTCAATATGATAAGCGATGATGGAAGTCCCTATAGATTAACACTAGATTTTATTGACTTAATTGATTCTAAAACAACTCATTTAATAAATGAAATTGAAGGACTTAACATTGTGGATGATTATTATTTTAAAAAATAATATAATCTGAAACTATTTAATAATACAATTATGGTAAAAGAACTCATTAAGCTTAAAACCAAAGAAGAGACTTCCTCCAGAGCTAATTCTAAATTTATTAAAGAAACCTTTTTAGAGGCTTGTAGGAATCTGGATTCCTCTGTCTTTGAACCCTTAATTGATGAAGAACAGCTCTTTCAGGATTTAGACAAGTACAGATTTTTGCACTCCATGAAGAAGCAGTTTGATTATTTAAAGGGAGAAGGTGTAGAAAAAGTGGAACTAGTAATGGGGACCTGTAAAATGTGTTTTAGAGGTCAAGTTGTGCATGAGTTTTATGTTGAGCCTAAAGTTGGCAAGCCAGCTTTTGCCTATAATATTCAAGAGGTGCAAGGAGAAATAAAAGACATTTTTAGATGTAATTACAGTGACGGCTACGAAAGAGAATTCAAGAAAAACAGAGACCCTAATCTAACTTGGATCGATTATGATTAAAATATATTTTTAGTTTTAAATCGAAATATTTTTTGTCGACATGAAAGAATCTCCAACTATTGAAAAGTTTATTGCCTCCTGCGAGAGCCTTGATACTAGAATAATAGAACCCTACTTAAGTGAAAATTCTATTATAAACGGGCTGAACAAATATAGCTTTCTATCATACCTACATAAGCTTTTTACAGAAGCTAGAAGTAATGAGGTGATGAATTTAGTGATGGTCAAGAAATATTGCAAGATATGTCATCCTAATGTGGACATCCTTGAATTCTACTCCAAAGAAAGAGAAGTACAGCACTACAGATACTTACCATCCGCAAAGAAAATAAAACCTGTTTTTGCCTTTGCTATTTTAAATAAGTCGCCAAATGGATTTGATATGGAGCAATGTAATCAAAGCTGGGGGTATTCTGGAAGTAGGCGTTTTATAGATATGCAAGATTTGCGAAAATCCATCAACACTAAGTAACAACATTATTGTTAAGTGTTGCGCAGAGAAGTGAATACAAAAATTCCATTTGAAATTTCTTATTTATTTATAATGTCCAAACTAAAATTTGAAGATTTACCAATTGCGATGGCACATGTTTTGAAAAGACTTGAGTCTATTGAGGAGGAACTCAAAAATATAAAAGAAAATCTCCAGCCCAAAGAACCAGAGAAATTAATGACACGCCAAGAAGTTGTAGACTATTTTAAAATTAACATGACCACATTATGGAATTGGACAAAAAAAGGCAAACTTACTAGTTACGGATCAGGAAACAGAGTATATTATAAGCGGAGCGAAATCGAAAATACCTTAATCAGATTGAACTGAAACCATCTAATTCTAATACAACGCCATATATTTCAAATACTTGAGAAAAATGTAAAAATCATTTCGTACACCTGTCTCATCAACTAGATATAAACTTGTTATTAGAAACATGTGGGGGGGGGTATAGAACAAATTTTAATACGATGCCCCCTATCGTTAGAGGGTAGGGTTAGTAGTCCCAAATTATTCAGTTTTTAAGGAATATCTAATACGAGTATTGAGCTATGGCTTGACTGAAGTGTTATTTTACAGCACGGGTCATTTAAATAAATTAGTTATTTTTCCTATCAGTTTATTTTTATGATTTACTAATATTTTATTCCCATTAAATATTGATTAATACCTACTTTATTGTATTTAATGTTATACAAATTAAATAACTGCGCGATTGCAGTCTTGTAAGATTTTAAGTAATTTGTAATACGCACACATAAGGGAAAGAATTATTAGCTGTAAATATTTCAAAATATAAGTTAAAATCGCTTTTAAACGGGTAGGTTAATAAAATGGAAAACAAATACAAAGATGATAGAGGAGCAGTTCTTTTACCATTTATTTTCAAAAACCAGCGACATTTTTCTTAAATTTAAGCCTACCAAAAGTTTAGTCAAAAAAGCCTATCATTAAATATAAGTTTATTAGTGGTCATGGTATTATTTTGATTGCACATTAAATTTTAAAATGCTCTAATAGCTTTATATTCTTCCTACTTAAAGTTTTCCAAGTATAAGTCCCTTCCTCTAGCCATGACTTACTAACAGCCATACTATCACCATAATGATTAAGAAAGACATTAAGCAATTCATCATGGTTATATAAATACCAATTCTCTTTGTAAGGAAAACAAACCTGTAAATCTTTCTCTAAATATTTTTTATCAAAAGTTAGCCTAGCCTTTAGCTGCACCTTCAAATATCTTTCTCCATTTATGTGTTGAGCTATAAAATCCGCACCTTGCCAATCGTCATTAAGCTTTATTGTAGCAAAACCATAATCCGCTAAAACAGCAGAGACTTTTTGAAAATTATAAGTTTCCTTTTGTCTTGAATTCAAATCGTCATAGTTAATTTTATCCAACATAATATTAAAAGGTTTTTGCTTTATTAATTCCAAATATCTTAATTTAAAATTCAAACATCATAACAAATGAAAGTTGAAAGGTTTATCACAACCAAAGAACAACAAACAGTATTGAGCCAAAACAATTCAAATCTTGGCAAAAATGCCGATGTTGGAAAAATTGCTGTTGAGATTGCTAAACTATATTTTAAAAGAGAGTACAATTCTCCTAGTTATATTGAAAACAACAATGGCATTGACTTGACAGTTTCTTGGGGTGCTTCGGTGGAAGAATATGAAATTAAGGGAACTGTTGACCCCAATATTGCTTTTTCCAAATTAAAGGTATCTAGTCAAAGAGTTCATGATAAACTTGTAAATGGGCTAACATTATTAAGAGTCTGCAACATAAGCAAGGAAGAAATTGTTTTACATTTCATGAAATACAATGAAGACTTTACAATGATTCCAGAGCCAAGATGGAGCGTAAAGAAGATGTGAACATATATTTATAAAATTATTCCCTAGCTAATAGCACCTATAAATCATCAATAAACACCAATAATCTTATTAATTAATTTATAATTAGAAACGCTCTACAATAAAAATAAATTAATTAGAAACGCTCTACAATAATTTTTTTATTATCTTTGTAACTGAACATTGATAAAAAACAGAGTGTTTTATGCTTCAAAAGTTAGGTGATATTGCGGAAATTCAGTTTGGTTCGTATGACAAGCCCCAAGAAAAAGGGAGTGTCAAATACTTGCATGCGGGGCATTTCAATACCCTTTATAAACCTACAAAGTTTGAAAAGAGTTTTATAGAGCTTGATGGCAAGAACGATAAATTCTTGCTCCAACCCAATGATGTTATTTTAGCTGGTAAGGGACATAGAACTTTTGCATGGGCATATACTGAAGATATGGGCAAAACAATTCCCTCTTCCCTCTTTTTTATCATTAGAACAAATGTATCCGAAGTATTGGGTTCTTACTTGGCTCAATATCTCAATTCAGAAAAGATACAATACAACCTTAAACTTATTGGAGCTGGTGCGACCATTACTTCGATTCCAAAAAAGGAACTAGAGGAAATAACTGTTGTTATCCCTACAATGAAGGAGCAGCAAAATATGATAGAATTCATTGACTTGTTGGACAAAGATTTACAACTAACACAAAATTTGCTGGAGAAAAGAATAGCCCTAAAAAGGGGACTTATAAATAAAATTATGAATAAATCTAAGAAGCATTATGAATAAATCTAGGGATGACCACGAGAATTTAAATCGATTAATAAATAAATATAAAACTCTAACTATTGCCGAAGCTAGGATGGCTCTTCTGGATGAAAATAAACATGGTTTTGGAGGGTTAGAATTTACCTTTAGTAGTGCTCTTAGGACAGTAGATTATAACAATTGGTCATTGGGACAATTATTGACAGCTAGGCGTATTTTTAACGCACTGATTGAAATAGAAAGTAAAGAAAAAGCCGAATACACTATAATACTTGAAAAAATCCAAATCCAAATAGACAAATAAAATACGATGACAAAGAAATTAACACAACAAGAAATTAACAACAAGGTCTGGGCAGCATGCGACACCTTCAGAGGTACTATTGATGCCGCTCAATACAAAGATTATATATTAACCATGCTCTTTATAAAATACATCTCTGATGTAAATAAAGAAAAGAGAGTGGATTATATGGATAAGTATAGCGGAGACAAAGAACGTGTAGAACGTGCAATGAAACACGAGCGTTTTAAAGTACCCCTAGAATGTTCCTTTGATTATATCTATGAAAAAAGAAACGAACCTGATTTAGGAGACATTATTAATGTTGCATTAGAGAATTTAGAGGATGCTAATCGTTCTAAACTCGAAAAGGTTTTTCGTAATATCAATTATAATTCAGAGTCTAATTTAGGGCAAACTAAAGACCGTAATAGAAGGTTGAAAAATTTGCTTACAGATTTTGAAGGACTAGATTTAAGACCATCAAACCTTGAAGGGAACGATATTATTGGAGATAGTTACGAATATCTTATTGCAAACTTTGCTTCAGATGCTGGTAAAAAAGCTGGAGAATTCTACACTCCTTCAGAGGTATCTACCTTATTAGCAAAACTGGTAGAGCCGAAAGAAGGTGATAGGGTATGCGACCCCACATGCGGTTCTGGCTCGTTGTTATTAAAAGTAGCAGATGAAATAGGTAGTAAAAATGTAGCTCTTAATGGTCAAGAAGTAAATGGTAGCACTTGGGCATTAGCTCGTATGAATATGTTTTTGCATGAAATGGACAACGCTCATATAGAATGGGGAGACACTTTAAACAACCCATTATTAAAAGAGAATGATGCCTTGATGAAGTTTGATGTGGTGGTTGCTAACCCTCCTTTTTCATTGGACAAATGGGGTGCAGAAAATGCTAATGCAGACCGTTACAATCGTTTTCATAGAGGTGTACCGCCTAAGAGTAAGGGTGATTACGCCTTTATTACCCATATGATTGAGACCTTGAATGAACATGGAAAAGCTGGGGTAGTTTTACCTCATGGCGTTTTGTTTAGAGGTAGTTCTGAGGGTAAAATTAGAAAACAACTTATAGACGAAAATCTTTTGAAAGCGGTAATAGGCTTACCAGCTAACTTATTTTTTGGCACAGGCATACCTGCGACCATTTTAGTTTTTGACAAGAATAAAGGTGATAATACTGATGTCTTATTTATTGATGCCAGTAATGAATATGTTAATGCCAAAAACCAAAATAAACTAAGTGAAGCCAATATTGAAAAGATATTAAGCACCTACAAGAATTGGGAAACGGTTGAAAAATATAGCTATGTTGCCAAATTAGATGAAATCAAAGAAAATGATTACAATTTAAACATACCTCGTTATGTAGATACTTTTGAAGAAGAAGAGCCTGTTGACATTAGAGCCACCCAAGAAGAAATAATAGTTATCAAACAGCAAATTGAGGCTGTTGAACAAAAATTAGAACAACATTTAGCAGAATTAGGATTATGAAAAATTTACAGGAATACTTTTTGTCTATAGATGGCAAAATCAAAAGCTACATGTTGGAGATTGCGAGTTTGTATGACGTTAGTGTTAAGTTCACAGGTTATTACATCGAAAACAATCGAAGGACTGGTAGCGGTTTACCACGACCGTTTTATTTAACCTATAAAGAATACAGAGATGAATGTGAGTATGATGAAATTACTCATGTAAGATACTTTTTCGACTTATCTAAAGAAGATGAAAAGCATATAGCAACTGTTCATTTAGGGGGGAAAGATGACTATGGAATTGGATTTTCAATTGAAGAATTAGGAGGAGGTTTTGAAGTTGACAATCCTGATGAGCAATTACGCCTTTCAGATTTTTCATTGTTGATTTCCTATGTAAAAACTAAGTTTAAATAAGGATGACTAAAACAATAAAAACAGATATCATTGAACCTAATTCTTTTAACGGGATTAAACCAACTAAAAAAGGATATATCCCTTATGATTGGAGACAGGTAAAGCTTGGAGATATAGCGTTGTTTTCTAAAGGAAAAGGAGTTTCCAAAAATGATACTAAACCTGATGGTATTACACCGTGTATTCGATACGGAGAACTCTACACAAAGTATGAAGAAGTAATCGAAGAAGTTCACTCTTTTACGGATTTAACTGATAATGAACTTATTTTTAGTGTAGGTAATGATGTGATAATTCCTGCCTCAGGTGAGACTGCATTGGATATTGCAACAGCCTCCTGTGTTTTAAAAGAAGGGATTGCATTAGGTGGGGATTTAAATATTATTAGGACTAATGAAAATGGCATCTTTTTGTCTTATTATTTAAATACCATTAAGAAAAATGATATCGCCAGACTTGCGCAGGGTATTTCAGTGATTCATATCTATCCTAGCCAATTGAAACTACTAAAATTGGCATTGCCTCCTCGCCCAGAACAACAAAAAATCGTCTCTATTTTATCCGATTGGGATAAAGCTATTAAAAACACACAAACTCTTATTAAAAAGCTAGAGCTTCGTAAAAAAGGCTTAATGCAGCAGTTGTTAACTGGTAAAACTCGCTTGGCTGGGTTTAGTGAAAAATGGAAGAAAGTAAGCATTAGTGAAATTGCAAAACAATTTACAGACAAGAATAAGAAGGATGATGAAATTGAGGTGCTTTCTTGCACTAAATATGATGGTTTAGTTAGGTCATTAGATTATTTCGGTAGAAAAGTTTTTGGAGATGATTTATCTAAATATAAAATAGTTCCAAAGGGGTATTTTGCTTATGCAACTAATCACATAGAAGAAGGGTCTATTGGCTTCCAAGACTTGATGGAAAGAGGTCTAGTAAGTCCTATGTATACAGTTTTTAAAACCGATGATTCTATTAATGATTCGTTTATGTTTAGACTTCTAAAAACAGACAGAATGATTTACAACTATCAAAGTAACATGTCTGGCTCAATTGCACGAAGAGGAGGATTAAGATGGAATGTTTTTGAGACAATTATTGTAAAAATACCTTCAAAAGTAGAACAGAATTATATTGCTGATTTTTTTGATAAAATTGATGAAGAAATTACACAAACTGAAAACTATTTAGAGCAATTACAATTCCAGAAAAAAGGGTTGATGCAGCAGTTGTTAACTGGAAAAACAAGAATTAAGATATAAAAATATGGAAAAAGCATTAGAATTTTTAAACCGTTTAACACCTGCTCAAAAAGAAGAATTTGAGAAGGATATGCGACAATTGCATATAGAATGCTACAAACAGACTAAAGGTGACCTAAAAAAACTAATTGATGTAACAACTAACATGAAATTACAAGATGAGATATTCTTAAACGTAACTTTTGAATTTGACCCCGCAATTGGTGAAAAAGGAAAAGGAAGGATAACGGCTTTGTCTAAATATTCAAACAAACTTGCTTATGAAGCAGCAGTTGCTGCAGAAAAAAATATGAATTAAGAATATATGAGGGCAGAATGGCAAGACAACTACTTTGATGAGGTTGAAGAAATATTAATCTCTTCTGCCAAATATTCTTATGAGGAAAATTTAAGATTCTCTTATAAAAGAACAGAGTTTGAATCAAGATTAATTGAATATTTAATTGTTATAAACATCGCCAAAAGACTTTTCGATTGGGGTTGGCACAAATTAATACATGTTCAATTGGAGTACCTTATAAAAGACTTTTACAATGGTGCTTTTCCTGAATTCTCTATGAAGCCACGATTGAAAAGAAAGAATCACAATCCAATCAAAAACAAATCTGGTAGAATTGATATTGCGCTTACAAAAGAGCCTTATAAGTCTTATGCCTATAGAGAACCTATTCACAAGTCCTTAGTAGGAATTGAAGTGAAATCTTTTGTAAATGGTTATTCTAAAGTTAAAAAGGACATTGTAAGATTATCAGAAGCAATGGTTTTGATGGATGATATAGACGAAAACTCAATTAGGGCTAGTTACTTATTGTTTTATAAAAAATTAGATAAGCCAAATCAAATCGTTCAAGACGATGATATTCCCAAAATGAAAAACAAGGTGCTTTTAAAATGGGAAGCAATACTAGAAGAATATAGAAAAAATTATACACAATTAGTTTATGATTTTCAGCCGATTGAAGTAAAGGAAGCTGCATTGACAGAATTGAAAGATAGATTTGACCCAGACTTTTTTGACCATGATGAAGTTGCTGAAAATTCTGGTTTAGTAATGTGTTATTTGATTAAGATAAAACGAAAAAATCATAAGGATGCAGGATAATCATCCTAAAAATTAGCACAGAATAAGATTAGAGTAAAAGTATAAAAGGTTAGAAATATGTACAATACAGCGCAAGTAGAACAAATTTTAGATAGGTTAAGAGCTTTACAGGCAGAGAATGAGATAGTTGAGTTTAAAGAGGCTAAAAGAGGTTATGATTTCAGAAAATTAGGAAAATACTTTTCTGCATTAAGTAATGAAGCTAATTTAAAAGGTATCGGTTGTGCTTGGTTGGTTTTTGGAATAGAAAACATCAAGCACGATATCGTTGGCAGCCAGTTTAGACCAATTAAAAGTGATTTACATAATCTAAAAAAAGAGATTGCAGATAAAGTTAATGGTCGTATTTCTTTTATAGAGATTTATGAAATTGCAACTGCCAAAGGAAGAGTTGTAATGTTTGAAATTCCTGCCGCACCAAGAGGTATCCCTATTTCTTATGATGGCCATTATTATGCTCGTGATAACGAAAGTTTAGTGCCATTAAATATTAGTGAAATAGAACGTATAAGAGCACAAGTTATAACCGAAGATTGGAGTGCGAAAGTTATTCCAGAAGCTACAATTCAAGACTTAGACCCATTAGCCATTGCTCTTGCAAAAGAAAATTTTAAAAGTAAATTTCCTGATAAGACAGACGATATTGACTTATGGGATACTAAAACCTTTCTGAACAAGGCGAAGCTTACTATAAAAGGAAAAATTACCAGAACTACTATTATCCTATTAGGTAAGGAAGAATCTGAACATTTTATAAATCCTGCAGAGGCTAAGTTAAGGTGGGTTTTGAAAGATGTTAATGGAGATGAAAAAGACTATGCGATTTTTGGCTTACCGATTATTCTTGCTGTGGATAAAGTTTATGGCAAAATTAGGAATCTTAAGTATCGCTACATTAAAAAAGACCAGGGCACATTATTTCCTGATGAAGTTGACCAATATGAGCCTTACACTATAAGAGAGGCTATGAATAATTGTATTGCGCATCAAGACTATACTAAAAATGGTAGAATTAATATAATAGAGTTTGATGACCAACTCATTTTTACAAATCTGGGAAGTTTTATTCCGTCAAGTGTTGAAAAGGTAGTAATAGAAGATGCACCTGAAGAGCATTATAGAAATAGATTTCTTGCAAATGCCATGTTTAATTTAAAGATGGTTGATACTGCTGGTGGAGGGATAAGAAGGATGTTTAATTATCAGCGTGTAAAGTTTTTTCCTCTTCCTGAATATGACCTTTCTAACGAAAGGGTAAAAGTTGCCATTGTAGGAGAAGTTTTAGATTTAAAATATGCGGCCGTTTTAGCAAGAAACAAAGATTTATCTCTTGAAGACATTATCCTTTTAGATAAAGTTCAAAAGAACAAGGCGATTACTAAAATTGAAGCAAATTATCTTAAAAAGAAAAAACTTATAGAAGGCAGAAGACCTAATTATTTTATAGGAAAGAAAATTGCTCAAAAAACAGGGCAAAAGGCTATGTATTCCAAAAACAGAGCGTTTGATAAAAAATATTATCTGGATTTAATAACTAAAGCTTTAAAAGAACATGATATGTTAACTAGGTCTGATGTAGATAGCTTATTATGGGAAAAATTGCCAGACTACATGTCAGACCCTCAAAAGAAGACCAAGATTGGGAACTTATTGACTGAACTAAGAAAAAAAGATATTATTATAAATAAGGGTATTTATTCCAAACCTGAATGGCATTTAGTACAAACTAAGAGTTAAAGACTGGTTTTAGATGAGAGAGTTAGATTAAAAGTTAAAAGAGAGAATTAAACAAAGAGTTAGAACGAGAGTTTAAAGAGAGAATTAAAGAGAGAATTAAAGAGAGAATTAAAGAGAGAATTAGAACAAGAGTTAAAGAGAGAATTAGAACAAGAGTTAAAGAGAGAATTAAACAAAGAGTTAGAAAGAGGATTAAACAAAGAGTTAGAACGAGAGTTAAAGAGAGAATTAAACAAAGAGTTAGAACGAGAGTTTAAAGAAAGAGTTAATCAACTAAGTATTAAAAGGCATGAAGAAGCCATTTGAAAAGTGGAATACATACAATACTAAAAGTATCAATAAAGATTACTTATTTAGGTATATGAGTAAAAGTAAAATTTTAAGCCTGCTTGAAACTAAGTCTCTATATATGCCGTCTATGAACCGTTTTGATGATAAACTAGAAGGCATCTCAACTTATGACATAACAGAAGTTAGAACAGCTTATGAGTGCTGTTTTATTGATAAAGAGGATAAAATAAATCCAGAACTAATTGAAGATTGGAAGCAAATTAAAGAAATTTCTAAAGAGAAATTACTACATATAAGTAGTAAGCTAAAGAAAACTCAACAGTCACATTATATAAGTTGTTGGTTTAATTCTAATCGAGAATCTGATGGTATGTGGAGGTTTTATGCAAAAGAAGATGGTTTTGCAATAAAAGTCAATAGAAAGCAATTTCAAAATAAAATAAAATCTTCAATACCATTAAATGACCTACAAGAAAAACAGAGAATGGTAGTAGGTAGAATTAAATATCAAGATTACCCAAGGGTTATTGAAAATGAAATAGAAAGTACAGTTCTCTATTTATCCTTTAGAAAGGATGAATCTTTTTCTCATGAAAAGGAATATCGAGTAGCATTAATTGACCTAAATGATAAAGAAAAACCAGACCACATAGTATACAAAATCAATGATTTTGAAGATATTGAAATAACAATTATTACGCATCCTGCCATGTTGGAGGAACAATATAAAGAATGTAAAGCACAATTTGAATCTTTAGGAAAAAATATAGTAGTTCAAAAATCTGAATTGGAACCATTCTATCAATTTTTTGAAAGAACTAAACAATTGAAAGCATGAGTACACCATCCTTTTTAGAAGACCATATATCTCAAATTCCAGCAATTCAACTGTTGATAAATATGGGGTACACCTATATTTCACCAGAACAATCTTTAGAGTGGCGTGGTGGCAAAAAATCTCAGGTGCTTTTTGAAAACGTACTAAAAAAACAGTTAGAAGAAATTAATACCATCCATAGAAAAAGGAAGGAATATAAATTTTCAGATTCCAACATTAACACAGCTATTCTTTCTTTAAAAGACCTACCAATCAATGAAGGTTTTTTAAATGCAAATGCTGCATTCTATGACCTAATTACACTGGGTAAAGCTATGGAGCAAACCATTGAAGGAGACAAAAAGAGTCATACTTTACAATATGTAGATTGGGAGAATCCAGATAATAACATATTCCATGTTACGGAAGAATATAGTGTACTACGTACAGGCAGAACGGATACATACAGACCAGACATCGTACTGTTTATAAATGGTATTCCTATGGTGGTAATTGAGTGCAAGAGTCCGTCTTTAAATGGCACTAAATCACCAACAGAATTAGCCATTGAGCAACATATTAGAAACTTTAGTAAAAAGGGTATTAGGTCTTTGTATATCTATTCCAATCTTTTATTAAGTATAGCCACAAATAAAGGCAGTTACGCAACTACTGGTACAAGTAAAGAGTTTTGGGCAAAATGGAAAGAACAGTTTTCAAATAAAGAAGCTGAAGCTAGGTACTGGAAAGAATTAAGTGTATTAAAAAATGAGCCATTAAAAGAAAGCATAAAAGATGAATTGTTTGCAGAAAGGTCTTTCGGTTTTAATTATGTAAGACGTTATTTTGACGGATTAGAGACGGAAGAAAGAACCCTAACAAAACAAGATGAGCTACTTTATAGCTTATGCAGACCAGAGCGTATTATTGACCTTATCAGAAATTTTACGCTATATGATGAGGGCATAAAAAAGGTAGCCAGATATCAGCAATATTTTGCGGTACGAGATACCTTAAAAAGGGTTACCCATTTTGATAATACAGGAAAAAGACAAGGTGGTGTTATTTGGCACACGCAAGGAAGCGGAAAATCACTAACAATGGTAATGCTGGCTCAAATGATAGCTTCAAGCTCTGAAGTCTCAAACCCTAAAATTCTATTGGTTACCGATAGGATTGATTTAGATGACCAAATATCGGACACCTTTAAGAAGTGCCAGAAAGAAGTAATACAAGCAAAGACTGGCTCACATCTATCAGAATTACTAACGGATAAAAGTGATGCTATAATCACTACGATTATCAATAAGTTTGAAGCCGCCGTAAAGCAATGTAAACAACCATTTCTGTCACCTAACATATTTGTTATGATTGATGAGGGACATCGAACTCAATACGGAACATTTAATGTGAGCATGCAAAGAGTATTCCCTAACGCTTGTTTTTTAGCCTTTACAGGAACTCCATTAATGAAAAAAGAAAGAAGCACAGCTAACAAGTTTGGAGGCTACATAGGGCTTCCTTATACCGTTAAAGATGCTGTAGAGGATGGTGCAGTAGTACCTTTGTTGTACGAGGGTAGACATAATCTAATTACTGTAGATGAAGACCCTATAAACAGATATTTTGACAAGTTATCCGAACCTCTTTCCGATTACGGTAAAGCCAACTTAAAAAGGAAATTCAACACAGTTAACGAACTAAACAAAACTGAAAAAGTAATCTATGCTAGAGCTTGGGATATTTCAGAGCATTATAGAGACTTTTTTCAAACAGAAAGTGACAAGTATAAACCTAAAGGACAACTGGTAGCACCTAGCATAAAAACAGCATTACTTTATAAACAGTTTTTAGATGATATTGGAATAGTTACTTCTGAAGTAATTGTAACCCAATCTGACCAAAGAGAAGGTACTGAAGATGGCTTCTATAATGTGAACGAAGATAAAGACCGAGAAGATGCCTATTTCGATGCAATGATAGATAAGTATGGCGATTTAAAGCGTTTTGAAAAAAGTGTCATCACTCAATTTAAAAAAAGAGAGCATCCAGAAATCTTAATAGTAGTTGCCAAATTACTTACTGGTTTTGATGCTCCTAACAATACCATATTGTACTTATGTAGGTCGCTTAAAGAACATACATTGCTACAAGCGGTAGCAAGAGTAAACAGGGTTTATGCTGGCAAGGATTATGGTTATATTATTGACTACTATGGTAACTTAGAAAACCTAGATAGTGCATTAAGTACCTATTCTGGTTTAGCAGATTTTGACGAATCAGAATTGGAGGGTGCTTTAACCAATCTTAATGATGAGGTTAAAAAATTACCACAAGCACATTCTGAGCTTTGGGATATTTTTAGAACCTTAAAAGATAAAAATCTTGAACCAACTGCCTATGAAGAACTCTTATCTCCAGAAGATGTAAGAAACAAATTTTATGAGAAATTAAGTCATTTTGCTCGACTCTTAAAAATGGCATTGTCATCAGTTGAATTTGTCAACAATACCGCAGACAAGAAAATAGAGATGTATAAGAAAGATGCTCAATTCTTTCTGAAATTACGGGTAGATGTTAAAAGGCGATATAATGATGACTTGTCTTACAAGGAGTTTGAACCACAGATTCAAAAGCTAATAAATAAGCATATTTCTACAGAGGGTGATATTATGAAAGTAACCGAACTTGTAAACATATTTGACAAAGAAGAAAGAGAAGCAGAAATTGAGAAAATTACAGGTAAAGCTGCACAAGCAGACCATATTGCAAGCCGAACGATAAAGGCAATTAATGTAAAGATGCAAGAAGACCCAGTATATTATAAAAAGCTGGCAGATTTAATAAAAGAGACTATTGAAGAATATTACTTAAAAAGAATATCTGAAGCCGAATTCTTAAAAAGAGCAAAAGAACATGAAGAGCGATTTTTACATGGAAGGTCAGATGATGCTCCAGAGGAATTAGCCAATAATGATGCAGCACTGGCATTCTATAATTTTAGTAAATCTGTTTACGTAGATTCGGAACTATTAAAAAAGCCATTTCATGTTGAAGTTAGTCTGGCAATAGACAATACTGTGAAAGAGCATATTTATCTTAATGGAAACAAGGTTATTGAATGGCATAAGAACAATGATGTTACAGGGAAAATTAATATCAATTTAGGAGATGCATTATATGAGCTTTTAAAAAAATATGAATTGGACACTAACTGGGATAAAATTGACAATTTAATTGAAGAGTGCATGAAGGTGGCTATTCTAAAGTATAAGTAGCACATATGAAAGACCAGATTCAATACGGAAATACATTAATCGACTATACCTTAGAGTTTGCAGAGCGTAAAACTTTAGGTATAAAAGTACATCCAGACAAGTCTGTCAATGTTTTAGCTCCCCAAGAAATTCCTATAGAAAAAATCAGAGAAAAATTAAAGGGAAAAGCATCTTGGATTATTAAACAACAGGACTTCTTTTTATCATTTCACCCACTAACTCCAGCGAGAAAATTTGTTAGCGGAGAAACGCATTTATATTTAGGTAGACAGTATAGATTGAAGCTTCATGCGGACAAATCAGAGTCAGTTAAATTAACTGGAGGCTACATTCACGTATACACCATTAACCTTTTAGATAAAAAAGGCATTCAGGAGCTTTTAAAACAATGGTACAAAGCAAAAGCAGAAGAACATTTCAACCAATTGTTTGACAAGCTTAAACCCATCTCAAATAGCTTCTATGAAAGCGAGCCGCAGTTATGCTACAGGTGGATGAAAAAACGTTGGGGTAGCTGTGATAAAAACGGTAAAATACATTTAAACCTAGAACTAATTAAGACTCCTAAAAAGTGCATTGAATATGTAATCGTTCATGAATTATGTCACCTTAAATATTTGAATCATAGCATTGCTTTTTATACTCTTCTAGAAGAA
>JBBQAM010000119.1:0-2629 GCA_038316335.1 Flavobacteriales bacterium | reverse complement strand
CATAGGGAATCCGGTACATCGGGAAGCACGAAATTTTTTAATGATGCCGCGGAGGGACTGATCGGTGGTCTTATTTGGAAACTCCGTACTTCCTATCCGCAATTCTGTACATTGCCACATCTTATCGCTATCTACCAATATCTTGATACCAAAAGTTTGGTCGCTTTTTTAAGTTCAAATACAACCTCCCGCGCAATGGCGGATGCATTTATAAGTGGCAAGGATTCCGAAAGACAAACAGCAGCGGTAAAAAGTACCTTGGCCAATGCCCTGAAACGGATCAGCACCCAACATATTTTTATGGTACTTTCTGCGGATGAAGTTCCACTCAATATAAATAACAAGAATAATCCAGCTGTAATATCGGTTGTAAACAATCCAAAATTTGAAACGGCCTATTCCCCTGTAATAGCGACAATAATCCATACCATTACCAAGCAGATGAGTGTACGGAATTCCCTTCCGTCATTTTTGATGATGGAAGAGGCGCCGACCATTCGCTTATTGAATATGCACCGCATTCCTGCAACGTTGCGGAGTTATGATATTGCCACCATTTACGTAATGCAGGACAAGATTCAGAACGATATGATGTATGGGGAGAAGGCAAGCAAGGCCATATTGAGCAATCTTTCCTATCAGTTCTTCGGAAAGGTCAATGATCCAGATACTGCGAAATATTATGAGCGTTTCTTCGAAATCATCAAAATGCCCACACACAGTATCAGCAAAAGCAGTGGTCTTAGCTTTGAAAGCCGTGTTACTAAAGGGGAAAAGGAAGTTTCCAAAAGGAGAGCTGATGTTTTCTTTCGTCTCAAACAGGGACAATTTGTGGCTTTTGCGGATGGAAAGGATAGAAAGGTGCAGTTTAAATTACAGAAGATCCAAAGAAGCCTGCCAAATGGGATAAAGGAATATTCTAAGGCAGATTTGGAAGCCAATTTTGAGAGGATTTATATTGATGTTCGGTCTATTTTTAACTAAGGGAAGCAAGAGAATATATAATAACTCAAGAGATAATGAGGGTGATGCTACAGTTATTGTTGGAATAGATATCCCAAATATTAGTCAAGTAAACATTGGAAAAAACTTGACGAAGTTATTTTAAATGAATATCTTTGTATTACTAGAACTATGAATATAACAACATCCATAAAAACCCAAGTTGCTCGTATAGATACTGGAGAAGTATTTACATACGATACTCTTGCTATTCCCCAAAATGAATTTTCTGCTGCAGCAAAGGCTTTAAGTCGATTGGTTGCCAATGGAGATATCAAGAGATATAAAAATGGAATGTTTTATAAACCCAAGCAAACACCTTTTGGAGAACTAAAACCAAGAGAGGACGAATTGCTTAAAAATTATCTTTTTGAGAACGATAGGCAAATTGCATACATAACCGGTGTTAGATTATACAATCAACTTGGGCTTACCACACAAGTTCCGAAAGCAGTGAGATTGGCGAGTAGGGATAAAGAGATAAAAACAAAAATTGGAAACCTCATTATAAAACCTGCAAAAAGTTACGTGCCTGTTACAAGAAAAAATGTACCATTATTACAGCTATTGGACGTAATGAAGGATTTTAAGAACATTCCGGATATGGATAAAAAGAGCGGGGTTGCTTTTCTAAAGGAAAAGATTGAAAACCTTTCCAATACAGATAAATATAAATTGACTGATTACGCAAAAGCCTACCCACCAAAAGTTAGGGCTTTATTGGGCGCAATTTTTGAAGTACTGTCACTTGATGAATTGAGCGGATCACTTAAAAAAACCATTAATTATTTGAGTAGGTATGAATTCGGAATTTCCGAAAAAACATTGCCCACCATTTCAAACTGGAACATTGTCTAATGAAATTACACCACTATAAAAATGCCTTTGAAGGCGCTATTGTCGCAACTGCACAACACTTTGGAATTGCTGAAATCTATATTGAAAAGGACTATTGGGTAACATTTGCACTTAAGCAGATTTTTACGGATGCCAATTCCAAGGACATCGCTGTTTTTAAAGGTGGGACTTCCCTTTCAAAGTGCTTCGGAATCATTGAGCGTTTTTCGGAAGATATTGATATGGTCGTTATTAAGGAAGATGATGAAACCGACAATTCATTAAAACGAAAACTTAAAAAAGTAACGACGGTATTGGAAGCGGTTATGACCATAATCCCCAATCACCCCTTGGAAAATAAGCGTGGGAAAATCAGGAAAGTTGTTTATGGATATGACAAGGTGGGTGCTAAAGGCTCCTATGGCCAAGTGAGGGACCAAATTGTGTTGGAAGTATCAAGTCTTGGCAATTCACATCCTTCGGAAAAAGTCAGCGTTCATTCAATGATTACACGGTTTCTTGCCACAACCAATAATGCAGACCTAATCAAAGAATACCAACTTGAACCATTTACCGTAACCGTAATAAGCATCGAGCGTACTTTTTGCGAAAAAATAATAAGTCTTGTGAGATTTTCATATACCGAAAATCCTTTAGTCGATCTGGCAAATAAAGTGCGTCATACCTATGATTTACACCAATTGTTACAAGAAAGTAGGATCTCATCTTTTTTGAAATCGGATAATTTTGAAACAATGCTTATACAGGTAGGAAAAGATGATGACAAAGC
>JBBQAM010000041.1:0-35804 GCA_038316335.1 Flavobacteriales bacterium | reverse complement strand
TTTGGTCTTGATATGCCTGAAAATCAACAGGGATCCTTTGGAGGGTCCGTTTACGATCGGGTACAACAATTGAACGGTCAGGAAGACGAGCTGAACAAACAGGTATTTTCACTCCTGGCCTTGAACCGTTTTTTTCCAGATTCTGGCAGCGATGGTAGTTCTGGAGGTGCCACGGCCATAGCGCGTAACAATGTCAATAAATTATTGTCCCAAGAACTGAATCAATTTTCAGGGAAGGTTTTAGGGAAGACAGGACTTGAAGTCGATTTTGGGTTGGAAAGTTATACCGATTATCAAGGGAACAGCCCAACTGATCGCACCGAATTGAATATAAATGCCCGAAAGAAACTTTTCGATGATCGCCTTATCATTACCGCCGGAAGTTCGGTACCGGTCGAAGGAAACTCAAATAACACTGAGGGATCGACTCCGATAATAGGAAATCTTAGCATAGAATACCTGTTAACCGATGACGGACGCTATCGTTTGAACGGTTTTCAAAAAAGCGAATATGAAAATGCTATTGACGGTCAATTGACCGTGACCGGGATAGCACTGATCCTCAATTGGGAGTTCAATAAACTAAGTGAGATATTTAGTCCATTTAAGAAGTCAAACACAGTAAAGGAAGATAAAAAACAAGCCCCTCCACCTACAAAGGATGCGCATTGATTTATTTGCAAAATTAGAAAAACAACTATTGAAAATACCAAAACAAATAAAGCCGGTATACTTCCTGTTCTGTTTAATGGGCATCAGCGCATGCAGTGTTGAGAAATATATACCTAAAGGGGAACAGTTGTATCGTGGCGCGAAAATAAGGATGGTTTCCGATACGGTCGTCAAGGATAACAAAACGTTAGAGAAAGAATTACAGGCCCTATTGTTGCCCGAGCCTAATAGTGTGATTCTAGGGATGCGTCCGGGCCTGTATTTTTATTATAAAGCGCAACGCAAAAAACCAGGTTTTATCAATCGATGGATGAACAAATCAATCGGGGAGAAACCAGTGTATTTTTCTGACATCGATCCAAAACGCTCTGAAGAACTCATATTAAATCGCTTAGAGAACCGAGGATTTTTTTATGGGCGGGCGACCTCTGAAATAGATAGCACCCAAAACTATGCGGATGTCGCTTACGAAGTGTCATTGACAAAACCCTATTTGCTTGAAACGTATCAACTTGATGGGGATTCATTGCCCATTTATGGTGCCATTGAGAAAATGGCTTCCGATTCCCGATTAAAAAAAGGCAATCGATTCGACCTGGAATTACTAAAAGCAGAACGTGAACGCATAGATCGCTCATTGAAAGAAGTGGGCTATTACAATTTCAATCCGGATTTCCTGATTTTCGAAGCCGATACCAATCAATATAAAAATAAACGCTTCGATCTTTATTTGCGGCTTAAGAAGAATACGCCCCATAGAGCGACGATACCTTATAAAATCGATTCGATTACCGTATTCCCGAACTATTCGATAGCGTCTGATTCGGTGCCTCCAAAAGGCAGTACGGTTGATGGGATCCATATCGTTCAAAATGAAGTGTTTTTTAAGCCCAAGAAACTAGAACCCTATATCCTATTTAAAAAAGGCCAGTTGTACAGCGCTGATATGGCGCGGTATACGAGCAACCGATTATCGGCAATTGGCAGTTATAAATTTGTAAATACCCGTTTTACCGAATTGGATACCTTGGCGACAGATGGTGCAGGTTCCCTGAATGCCGATATCTATTTAACGCCAATGACGAAAAAATCATTGCGAACCGAGTTGCAGGCCGTTACGAAGTCAAATGGGTTTGCAGGTCCAGGAATAACGGTCACCCATAGTAATCGGAACATCTTTCATGGTGGGGAAATTTTGAAGATTTCGGCGAATTTTGATTATGAAACACAGCTCGCAAGAACCAGCAATGCAAGTTTGAGCAGTATTGCCGCCGGAATTAAGGCAGACCTAATTGTACCGCGCTTCGTTCCTTTTCGATCGGAGCGCTTCGTATATGCAGTTCCAAAGACGGTCGTCAGTCTTGGTGTCGATTTTTTAAACCGTACCCAACTCTATCAATTGAATTCTTTCAATACCTCCTTTGGGTATACCTGGAACGAAAATCGGTATGTTTTTCATGAGCTAAAACCCATCACTGTCAATTATGTAAAACTATCCAAGACGACCGCCGAATTTGATACTATTTTGCAACAGAACCCATTTCTGAAAGGTAGCTTTGACCAGCGGTTCATTGCCGGACTCAATTATTCGTTTACCTATAATGAACTAGTCGATTCGCGTAAGAAGGGACCTATTTATTTCAATGCCAATTTAGATATTGCCGGGAATTTGATACATCTCCTTAGTGGCGGCAAATCTAAATTTTTGGGTCAGGAATATGCCCAATATGCCAAGCTTGACATTGATTTTAGGCACTATCTAAAATGGGGAAAAGACGAGACCTTGGTAAGTCGAATCTTCGCAGGCTGGGGCATTCCCTATGGCAATTCAACTACCCTGCCTTATATAAAGGAATATTTTTCAGGTGGCCCCTATAGTGTGCGGGCTTTCAGAATACGATCTTTGGGGCCAGGTAGTTATCTTTCAGATCAGACCGGTGCCGGATCGTATTATGACCAATCGGGAAATGTTCGGCTGGAAGGTAATTTAGAATATCGTTTCCCCATATATTCCTATCTCAAAGGCGCGGTATTCGTTGATGCGGGCAATGTGTGGCTTTCCGGTAAAAATAAAACAACAGATCTGACAGGCGCCACCGATGAATTATATGCCTTAGGCAGTTTTGGTAAGGATTGGTACAAGGAATTGGGAGCAGGTGTGGGTTTTGGGTTTAGGTTTGATATCCAGAATTTCGTGATACGCTTGGATCTGGCATCGCCCTTCCGGGTACCGTATCTTCCTATAAAGGAACGGAGTAGAATTCCGTTCTTTGGAGGGGGTGCTGATAATTTGATCTTAAATTTTGCCATTGGGTATCCATTTTAAGGAATAACCTAAATACTTGGTGATCCTTCTTAGATAAGCCCAAAAATCAGGAGATTAGCCGAAACCCGACGATACCCTCCGACAGTTAAATCGATGTAAATAATGAGTGCTTTATAAAACTACTGACCACCGTCGTCGTCGTCAGTATCATAATCGATTTTTTCAAGGCTGAGAATGGTAAGTTCATCCTTATTGCCCACGGTTTTAATGGTATAATTAACCCGAAAGGTCTCTCCCTTGTACAATTCATCCTTCAAATCAAAGTGTTGCAATACCTCTGGCATTATTTTATCGAAGCGCAAGGGTCCCTGATCCAATTCATTCGTAAAGTAATACCCTTCGGTAGAATAGCCATTATAAGTGGCGACCGCTTTTTTAGTGCTACTTTCAGCCTCCTGTCCTATGGCCATATGCATACAGAATGACAGAAAACCTAACAGAATCAGCTTTTTCATAATTCGATTTTTATTAAGTGCATACTTTGACGAATTTAAAGAACACGCTCCGGTTAAATTACTATTAAAATAGCACTTTTCGAAATAAAAATGGTTTAATTACTCATTTGGAGACTGACCTAAAAAATTTAAATTCCCAAGGATTCCGTGTGTAGCAGGCAGTACCTTTCTCTTTTGGGTCTGGGTCTTCCCTATAAACCGCCATTTAAATCTACCTACCCTTCCTTTTGCGGTTAATTAGCTAATTTTTTTGATTACCGGGCTGCCATTAATTTGTTTGCCATTCGGTTTCTATGTGATATCCATCATATTTTTCAATTTATTATGGCACTACCTTGTTTAATGCGAAATAAACCAAATAAATACATGGAGGTGCTACCTAGGTAGCACTTCACTAACAATTTGATTATTAATTTTATACCGCAAATTAATTGGTAAGGGAATGAAAGGAAGAAAATTATGGTTACTGATAATCGGTTTTGTTTTTATCGTAACGAACGCGGCGCACAGTCAAGAGGCAAAATGGCAGGAATGGGTCGCCCCAAAATCCGCCAACGACATGAAGAACCCTTTTGCAGGGAATGCCAGTGCAACGGCCGAAGGGCAATCAATGTTCAACCAAATGTGCGCGATTTGTCACGGAAGAAAGGGTGATGGCAAAGGGGGTGGTGGGGTGAGTTTGAATCCGACCCCGGCCAATTTTTTGGCATTGAGCATCGCCAATCAAACCGATGGAGCCCTTTTCTGGAAAATCACGGAAGGCAAACCCCCAATGGCATCGTATAAAGACATGCTTTCGGAGGATCAACGCTGGAAATTGATCAACTACATCCGCGAACTTGAAGCGAAAAAGTAAGCGTATTAAAATCGAACCATGTAAAAAACCTTTTAAACTAAACTATTGATTATGAAAGTGACTTTATTTATTGAAAGAATTGCCGAATTCGTGTGCTCCTCAAAAAAAAGATATAGCCTATGGCTAGGGGTACTGTTCATGCTACTATTATTTCCAAAAAATGCCTTTGCCATTCCCAGTTATGCCCGGCAAACCGGTATGGCTTGTGCCGTTTGCCATACGGTATTTCCCCAACTTACGGCTTTTGGAAGGGATTTTAAATTAAATGGATACGTGCTTACTACGGCCAAGACCATTGACGATCAGGTAACCGACGAAGAGACCAAGGCCATAAAGGATTATTTAAAGATTTTGGGCATTTCCCCATTGTCAGCGATGTTCCAAACCGGTTATACCAATATCGACACGAAAATACCGGATACCCAGAACAACAACTTCGAATTTCCGCAGCAATTAAGCTTGTTCTATGGGGGCCAGATCAGCCCTAAAATGGGATCCTTTATACAATTGACCCTTGACAATGGTTCAGGTACCATCGGTTTGGACAATACCGATATACGCTATGCGGATCAAAGCAATGGTAAGATACCTTTTACCTACGGTTTCACATTAAATAACAACCCAACAGTTTCGGATCTATGGAATACCACCCCGGCATGGGGTTACCCCTATACTTCCTCGGGAGTCGCGCCGACCCCTGGGGCGGGCACCATCATTGAGAACTTGGGTGGAATGGTCGCCGGGCTCGGGGCCTATACCATGATCAATGATTTACTGTATCTTGAATTGGCCGGTTACAGAACCGCACAATTGGGTACGGCCTTGCCCCCTGATTCTTCGGTAAATGGGGCGGTAAATGGCACCTCTCCCTATTGGAGGGCCGCCTTGCAGCGTCAGTTTGGCAAATCGTATTTAGAGGTGGGTACGTTCGGAATCGCCACCAAGTTGTATCCGGTGGGGGTGACAGGTATTACCAATAAGTATACCGATGTGGCCTTTGATCTGCAATTTGAGCATCAATTGAAAAATGGCCAGCTTACACTGCATTCCTCCTACATCAATGAAAACCAAAAATTGAACGCATCGTTTGATGCCGGCGATAGCCAAAATCTCAGAAATGATTTGAATAAATTCAATATCGATGGCAGCATTTATCTCAAACCAAGGGTAAACTTCACCCTGGGGTACTTTGCGACCACGGGATCGACCGATACGGGCTTGTATGCCCCAGAGGCCGTTTTTGGCAGCAACCTGGGCGTTCCAGATAGCAACGGGGTTCGAACCGAGTTTGACTATTTACCCTGGGAGAACATACAAGTATCCCTTCAATATTTCGCGTATAATAAGTTTAATGGCGCTAGTAATAATTATGATGGTTCAGGGCGAAATGCGGGGGATAATAATATGCTGTATTTACAGCTGTGGTTTGCATTTTAATTCGTTTCGTAACCTATATATTTGGGAATGCATTACGTACTATCAACAATTAGAATATAAGAAAAAATGAAAAATATATCACTGTTATTTTTTAGTCTTGGGTCGATTATTTTAAGCGGTTGTAACCAAAAAACGGATGTGAATGCCCTGCTTCAAAATCAAGAAATCAAAATCGAACTTTTCAATGCGATTTCAAGTAGCCATGACAATATGATGGCATTTATGGAGTCGATTCAGAACAATGAACATGCCATGCAAATGATGCAAAATAATCAACAAATGATGGGCAACATGATGCATGGTGGCGGTTTGCAAATGATGATGCAGGATACTGACATGAAGCAAAAAATGATGGAGCAAATGATGGGCGATAAGGATATGATGGCAAACATGTCAAAAAATGGTGCCATGATGGGAACTATGCTTCACATGATGACCGAAAATGGTCTCATGAGCAAGGTCTGCATGGCATCATCCCTTAAGATGATCGAAAAAAAGGGCATGAAAACGGCTGAAATGATGAAATGAACATGTTTAGTAATTAAGATATAAGCGCGTATTATTTGTAATTACCCAAGGTTAAGGCACGAATTTGTTCTTACTTTTAGGCCATCGCCCATAGAAGCAATAGCCGATGAAGATTACGTTTTATGTACTGGTTATATACTTCATAACCAGTGCTGGTTATGGCCAAACCATTATCAATGCCGAAAGACTGATCGAAGTTGCCGACTCTACGATTTATGCACTTGCATTATCTTATAATGGAACACGTGGAAACTCAAACACGAACCAATGGGATATAGCCCCGGCCATTATTTTATTGCGAAAAAAAAACGAGTACAAATTTTTTGGGGGATATAGTTTCTTATCGAATTCTGAAAATGAAATATTAGATGGAGGCTTTTTGCACTTTCGACATAATTATAAACTTTCCAAGCGGCTTAAAACGTTCGAATTTTATCAATTGCAGTTCAATAGGGTCTTGTTGGTCAATAGGAGGCAATTATTTGGTGCGGGGCTTCGATATGGGTTGGTGGCCAAAGATAGTTTTGGCTTGGATATGGAATTGGGTCTGATGCGGGAAGCTGAAATCTTGAATACTTCCAAATTATTGATTGGGGAGCCAAATCATGTTAAAGATATTCGGATTACCTATGTAAACAGTGTACGATGGAAATTGAACAAACTCGTGAAGATCAATAACGTCATTTATTATCAACCGAGTGTGAAACTGGTTACCGATTATCGGATTCTGAACGATTTCAATTTGATCGTTGCCTTGACCGATCACCTTGAATTGATCACGTCACTAAGTACCCGATATGATAGTACCCCCCCTGGGAACCTAAAATACCTGGACAACGCTTTAACATTGGGACTGAATTTGAAATTTAAAGAATAATCCAAAGGCTATTATTGGTATTTAAATACGTACTATGCACCAAGAAAAACATCTAAAAAACTCTGATTTTATTACCGATATGGTGATTGGAATGTCTGATGGGCTTACCGTGCCTTTTGCACTTGCGGCAGGCTTGAGTGCCGCAGTTGCTTCCAATGCGATTATTATCACCGCGGGCATTGCCGAAATCGTCGCAGGTTCTATCGCAATGGGCTTAGGAGGATACCTGGCCGGGAAAACGGAAATCGAACATTATGATTCCGAACTCAAGCGCGAATTTGATGAGGTCGAAAATTTGCCGGAGAAGGAGAAGGAAGAAGTCAGGGAAATCTTTGCCGATTATGGCCTCAGTGAGCAATCTCAGACCTTGATCGTTGAGGAATTGGCTAAGGACAAAGTTAAATGGGTCGATTTTATGATGAAATTCGAATTGGGGCTGGAGCGTCCTAGTTTAAATCGTGCTAGGAATAGTGCGCTCACTATTGGGGGTGCCTACATCATCGGGGGTTTTATCCCACTCTGTGGGTATATTTTCACCCAAACGCCAGAAGCAGGACTCTTGTTTTCTTCGGCATTGACCGTAGTCTGTCTGTTGATATTTGGATATTTTAAAAGCAAGGTTACCGGTCAGCCCCCTTTAAAAGGGGCGGTCAAGGTAATGTTCATAGGGGTAGTTGCCGCTGCTGCCGCCTTTTTTGTGGCCCAGTTGTTTACAAAATAAATCCTTCGTTACTTATAATGTCTTGTAATCGGTATAGCCCTTAGGACCTGGGGTATAGGCCGTTGTATAGTCGACCTCGTTCAAATTGGCTTCCTTCTCAATACGCGCTACCAAATCGGGATTGGCCATAAAGTTTCGTGCGAAGGCGACCAAATCTGCAAACCCCCCATTCAAGGCATCTTCCGCTTTTTTAGGAGTGAGCCCGTTGCAAAGGATCATGGTGTTAGTGAAATTTTTACGCAAGGCATCATAGGTTTTTTGAGGTATGTCAGGGTTGGCCGATAAATGGAGATAGGCAATACCGATTTCTTCCATTTCTTTCGCCAATAAACTGTAGGTCTGGTGTACTTCTTCCTTGTCGTAGGCTGGCATATCATTGAATGTTGAAAAAGGCGAAAAACGAATTCCGACCTTGTCCTTACCAATAGCATTTGCCACCTGCCTGGTGACTTCAACGATCAATTTACAGCGTTTGGGAATACTACCTCCAAAATCATCGGTCCTGTTGTTGACATGGGGGTTTAAAAATTGCTCGAGAATGTAGCCATGGGCAGCGTGTAATTCTACCCCGTCAAAGCCTGCCTTGATGGCATTCTCACTGGCCGTTACAAAACTTTTGATGAGGTCGTATACTCCTTGGGTCGTCAAGGCTACAGGTTCGGAATATTCCTGCATGCCTTCGGCGTCTGTATAAATTTGTCCTGAGACCTTTTGATTCGATGGCCCGATAAGATGTTCCCCTTTTGGGAGATTCAGAATATTTCCGACACGACCCGTATGCATTAGTTGTAGAAATATTTTACTGTTATGGCGATGTACGGTATCTGTGATTTTTTTCCAACCTACTATCTGTGCAAGATTAAAAATACCTGGAATACGGGGGTATCCTAATGCCTCTGGCGAAGGTGCAGTACCTTCGGTAACAATCAAACCTGCGCCACTTCTTTGGCCATAATATTCGGCCATCAGGTCGTTCGGAATGTTGTCAATAGCCCTACTTCTGGTCATAGGGGCCATTACGATATGGTTTTTGAATTTTAAGCCCTTTTGCTGATAAGGAGTCAGTATTTTTTTCATGCTTTTTGCTTTTTTTTTCGAAAGGTATGTATATAAAGGTGATTTGACAATTATGATTCATTAGGAAGCTTCAATTGCTAAGCAGTTGCCACATCCTTAAATCAATGTCGGCTATTTGTGCCTTTTTGGATAGGTGGGATCAGCGTGTTTTTTTAGGTTCTCAGGATGTAAGAGAAATACTACCAATACCGCAAACCCAAAAATGTATTGCGGTGGTCGGGATCAAATAATCAGTCGCACGTCGCCCAATTGCTGTATTCGATACGGAAATTTATCACCTGGTGAGCCGATGAACATGAAGTTTATGGGAATGTGCCATTTCTTTGATAGTTCTTTGATTTTTTCCGGCCCGAACACCCCATGCTCCTCAACAAACTCGATATGGATATTAGGATAGGCCCTGTCTAGTACCTCAATATCCGTTTTTAGGCTGGGGGAGATCTGTATGGTTTCGTTTAAGACCGCCACGATTTTTAGGCGTTTGGTGTCCTCGTTGTCGGTAATATACTGCAGAACTTTGTTCAAGGTAGCTACATCATCCTTATTTGTAAAAAACACAAACTGCTGGGAATTCAAACGCTTAATGGCGATATCTATTTTGCGGTTCATGTTATTAAAGAAATCACTTTTTTTAGGAGTAATGTAATTCAAGAAAAACAGTACTACCTTGAGGATATCGTTCTTTCGCAACATAAATAAAACTACAATCGAAGTAGGTATAAGATATTCGATAAAGATTCCTAAATAGCTAGGGTTCAATATAATATTTCCAAGAAGGGCTATTACTATGGCCACAATGGCGATGATCAGCCCGAGCCATGTCGATCTTTCAGGCCGCGGTAAGCGAGACCTATTGATTTTAAGTAAAAAATTACCAATACCGAAAAGCACCATCACCGATAAGAAGGCAATGGTATAGACGCCGGCCAGTTTTGCAAGATTGCCTTCGGTAACCAATAAAACGGATGTACATAGAATAAAAAACAGGATAAAAATGCGATAGGAGGTGCCCCCTTTGGTCTTCTTTAAAACAAATTTGGGCAATACGCGGTCAAGGGCCATTCGTTCCATCAGGCCACCCACCCCGACGTAGGAAGTCAAAACGGCACCGCTTAATACCAAAGCCGCATCGATACCCACCAAAATTGAAAGCCAGTTGCCGCCCGATATGTTGCCCATATACGACAACAAGGCCTCCTGATTGATGTTAATTTCGGAAATCGGGATAATCGCCAAAGCAAGAAAGGCGATCAATGGGTTAAAGATGGTAACCACAATCCACATATTCCGCAAGGTCTTTGGAAATACCCCGCTCTCTTGTTCCTCTACATAGTTGGCAGAACTCTCAAAACCGCTAATCCCCAACATGGCCGCGGAAAATCCGAAGAATAAGGCCGTAATTATGCCGCCTTCTACAGGACGTTGGAAGTTTGCAATGAGTGTGTCGAAACCATGCTCTATAAAATGATATCCGCAAAAAGTGCATAAGACTACCAAGGAGCTTAGGTGAAAAATAAAAATCGCAATAGCTACTTTCGAGGATTCGCCGATACCCAATATCACCAACCCCATAAAAAGTAGCAAAAGGCCTATTGTTACCGCTATGATCGGCAAGAAACCCAACAGACTATCAGCATATTTAATAGCTTCGCTGGCCGATATGACGGCCGTCGCCATGTATGATAGGATGGTAAGGGTAGCCGCTAAAGAAGCCGTGGATTTTTTGGTGGTATTCAGCAAGGCATTGTAGGCGCCTCCGTTTAAGGGCAATGCACCAACAACCTCGCCATATATTCGTCGGAATAGGAAAAGTACCGCTGCTACCATCAGTAATGCTGCCCATGCATATTGTCCTGAATAGACAATGGCTAATGCCGAAACGTAGAGACACGAAGAACTTATATCATTGCCGCAGATGGCCGTGGCAGCAAGTTGGCCGAGTTTTTTGCTCATAACATCTTGAATTGATTTCTTAACGAATAGCGCGTCAAAATAGATAAATACTTCTTTTCAACTATAAGTGACCTATAAGAATGTGACATTTCCTGGAAGACTTGTTTCGATTCTTCAAAAATTATTTTTTTATGCCCTTTTGAAATTGCAAGTCGCCTCTTTGAACAGCTGCCAAATGCTAAAAAATAATTGTCAAAGATACGATTACCCTTAAATTTCCAAAGAGATTCCCAACTCAATATTTTGTACGCCAGATTTTCAGGATATGGATGAATGCGTTCCTTACTGCCAACTGATACCTGGAAATTGGCTTTTTGTAATTTCAAAAAGTTTCACGAATTCGAGTGGAGGTATGATGATATTCTCCACATGAAGACGTGGGTTTCGCGGAGGAATACGAAAGTGAAGCAGAATTTATCTTTACTTTTGGATAATCTAACGATAAGACCATGCAGACCTTTATAAGTAGTATTTCAAAAAAGGAATTTCCGATCGCAGAACAAATTTTAGGAAAATATATACGCAAATCAATTTATGATACCATTTTAAAGGACTATCCGAAATTCAATAGTAAAAGTGCTATTTCATTAACAGAGCTGAACCTATACCGACAGAAATATCTTTCAAGTTATTTAGTGCAGGAAGTAGGGGAACTTTCCGAATTGGAGGAAGATGTCCTGAAAACCTTGAATGACCATGAAATAATTTCCGAAAAAATAAATATTGAAAAAGACACTAGCGATTATACCCTAGGTCAAAGAATGGCGGATCATGTTGCGAGTTTTGGAGGGAGTTGGAAATTTATCATCATCTTCAGTGTTTTTATCGTTCTATGGATCTTCTCTAACATTTACTTCTTAATGAATAAAGGGTTTGACCCGTATCCTTTTATATTACTGAATCTTATTTTGTCGTGTCTAGCAGCATTACAGGCGCCAGTAATCATGATGAGCCAAAATCGCCAGGAAGTCAAGGATAGGGAGCGGGCCAAACAGGATTATATGGTCAATCTAAAGGCCGAATTAGAGATACGCACCTTGCATGAGAAAATCGACCACCTAATAATTCATCAGCAACAAGAGCTTTTGAACATACAGCAGATTCAAGTGGAAATGTTGGAAGACATCATGAAACACTTGAACACCCTTAAATAGGATCTTTAAAAACGGATTCCTAAAATTCATAAATAGATTGGCATTGAGAAGGCCATAGGATCGATTACTTCTTTTATTATATAGAAATTAGCGCTATTTTTGATGCTGTTTCGGATGCGGTGACCTTAAGGTGCTTTCGCCTTAATCTGGGACCCTTTCAGTATCTAATCGTATTGCAATGCAGCTAGAAAAAATCGAGGATCTATTATCTGGGCTTATAAAAAAAAATACGGATGCAGTTACTGCAACTTGGTTGGAGGAGCGAATTGTCAAGATCATTGGTGAAAAATCGGCAAAAGAACTTTACCTGACCTATAGCTTGATTGCTAGCAAGATCAAGAAACAGGAAAATCCCGCACTGTTAGTCGATGATTCCGATCTAATGCAGTATCTCCAAATACAAAAGGCGAATACACAGCAGTTGGCAAGAATCTATTTATTGATTCGAGTGTTGAAAGCCGATGAAGTCTTTTTTGTGCCGAAGGTTGCAAATATCATCCAGATTGCGGATACGAGCGAATTGGAAACATTTTTGAAATATTTGATTCTGTTGCCCAATCCTGAAAAATATAAGAAGGTCGCGGTCGATGCCTTACGTACAAACATATCGACGGTCTTCAATGCCATTGCCTTTAATAATCCGTATCCTTCCCGGTATTTTGATGAACAACAGTGGAACCAAATGTATTTAAAAACGGCCTTTATGCAAGGCGATTTAAGCGCCATACATGATATCGATAAAAGGGCGAACCAGGAACTTGCACGTATAATTTCAGATTATGCCCACGAACGATGGGCCGCATCAAGGGACATCGATCCCTATTTTTGGCGACCGGTTACCAAGTTTTTGAATAAGTCGCTCTTAGCGGATATTGAACGTCTATTGTCAAGTGCCGACCCGGCAGAAAATAAGGCGGGTGCCTTATGCTGTTATAATGCTGATGATACGAGTGCAAAAAAATTATTGGATACGTATCATCCTGAATTGGGAATACAGATTAAAAACAAAAAAACGAGTTGGGAAAGCTTAAAAAAATAGTTATGGAAGAGAAAATGATGATTATCGACCCTCATGTACACATGACCTCTCGAACGACCGACGACTATGAAGCCATGGCCAAGGCGGGCATTGTGGCAATTATAGAACCTTCATTTTGGTTGGGACAACCTCGTACCCAGGTTGGTTCATTTCAGGATTATTATAGCAGTTTGGTCGGCTGGGAACCTTTTAGGGCCAGTCAATTTGGTATCAATCATTATTGTACCATCGGCTTGAATTCGAAAGAAGCCAATAATGAGGAATTGGCGGAACAAGTCATCGAATTGTTGCCCCTGTATGTGCACAAGGATAATGTTGTGGGCATTGGTGAAATCGGGTATGATGACCAAACCCCGGCGGAGGACAAATATTTTAGGATCCAGCTTGAAATGGCCAAGGAACTGGGAATGGTCGTTCAGATTCACACACCCCATCGTGACAAAAAAGCCGGGACTATAAAAAGTATGGAAGTATGTCTTGAACATGGCCTGGATCCGGCGATGGTAATAATTGACCACAATAATGAAGAAACCGTCAAAGAGGTTTTGGATCGTGGTTTTATCGCGGCCTTTACGATTTATCCCAAAACGAAAATGGGCAATGAGCGTATGGTCGAAGTGGTTCGAAAATATGGCAGCAAGGATATTATTGTCGACAGTTCGGCAGATTGGGGGGTTAGTGATCCCCTGGCAGTGCCTAAAACAGCTGCTTTGATGTTACAAAGAGGTATTGCAAAGGTCGATGTGGTCAATACGTGTTATCAAAATGCCTTGGATGCCTACGGTAAAAACGGGAAGATGAAAGCATCGGATTGGCTGCGCCCCAAAGGAGTCAATCAGACCAAATTGTTCAATGACAACAGTGTTCTGAGGGGTCAGGAACCCAAAGTGGATTCCGATAAAATTGTTTAAATGAATCCGATCTTAAAGGGCTATTTAAAACTTGCCCGACCTGCTAATTTACCAACGGCTGCCGCCGATATTCTAGCGGGTGTCGCGATATCCGGAAGTATTACTGATCTGCAGAACGGACCTATCCTAGGGCTTACTATTATTTCCTTAGTCCTGGCGGCTGTTTTTTTATATGCCGGTGGCGTGGTCCTGAACGATGTTTTCGATGTAGGCATCGATCGGGTGGAACGCCCCGAGCGCCCCATCCCTAGCGGACTGATTCCAATAAGGTCTGCTAGTGTTTTCGGATCGATTTTATTGCTTTTGGGTGTTGTTTTGGGCTTTTTGGTACATCCGATCAGCGGTGCCGTAGCGTTTGCCTTGGCAGGGATGATTATTTTATACGACGCTGTTTTAAAAAAATTCAATTTTTGGGGTCCCTTGAATATGGGTCTTTGCCGTGGATTGAATTTGATTTTGGGGATGAGCCTTCTCGGCGCAATAACACATTGGTATTTCGCATTTGTTCCCTTGGTGTACATCTTTGCCATCACTTTGATAAGTAGGGGAGAGGTTCATGGCAATAATAAGCGCCATTTGATTTGGGCCGGTATTTTATATGCTTTTGTCATCGTGTCAGTTAACGGGATGGTACTTAGGTATACCGACGCATTTGTTCAAACGCTTCCCTTTCAATTAGTATTCGTGTTCATGGTGTACCGGCCATTGCTGAAGGCATATCGAATAAATTCACCGGAGCACATTAAAAAGGCGGTGGTATCGGGCGTACTTTCACTAATACTATTAGACGCCGTTTGGGGCGTTGGCTTCTCCTATTGGGGTTATGCTATGTTAATATTGTTATTATTGCCATTGTCGCTATTTTTATCGAAACTTTTTGCGGTTACTTAAACGAAATCAATGCATTTGAAATCAATAAAACAGTCTTTTTCTGTACATTACGAGTATACATTGCATTTTACCAATGATCTTTTTAATATCAAAAATCCTTTGTTTCGGGATGTTTTAAAGACGTACAGGGCCGATGAACCGGTAAAATTACTGTTTGTTCTTGATGATGGGGTAGGCAATGCGCATCCGTTGCTTATTAAGGCTATAAAGGAGTATTGCGCTATGTATTCGCGTAATTTGAAATTTGCCGACTGTATCCTGATCAAAGGTGGGGAAGAAAGCAAAAACGACTATGAGAACGTACTACGTGTTACGAAAGGTGTCAATGATGGGCATATAGATCGTCACTCATTTGTTGTAGTAATTGGAGGTGGTGCGGTTATCGATATGGCCGGATATGCCGCTGCAATTGCGCACCGTGGTGTAAAATTGATCCGTATACCGACTACCGTGCTGTCACAGAATGATTCTGCGGTCGGCGTGAAGAATAGTTTCAACCTATTTAAAAAGAAAAATTTTCTGGGTACTTTCGCTCCCCCGTATGCCATTATCAATGATGCTCTTTTTCTGAATACCTTGGAACAACGTGATTGGATTTCGGGCATTGCGGAAGCGATCAAGGTGGCCTTGATCAAGGACGCCGAATTTTTTGGGTATATCGCCAATAATGCTGTAAAACTGAGGCAGCGTGATATAGATGCCATGCAATATGTAATCTATAAATGCGCCGAGATGCACATGCAACATATTGCCCAGGGCGGAGACCCTTTTGAAAGCGGTTCATCCCGGCCTTTGGATTTTGGACATTGGGCCGCCCATAAGTTAGAACAAATGACAAATTATGCCCTTCGGCATGGGGAGGCAGTGGCCAAAGGAATTGCCTTAGACCTGATGTACGCTCAGCTTAGCGCCTTAATAACGGTAGACACGCTCAATCAAATTTATAAGGTCATGGAGCAAATTGGTTTTGATTTGCGAATCCCGATCGAGACCGATGCCGAAATGGAACGCCTGTTAGCAGGAATTCAGGAATTCCGGGAGCATTTGGGAGGGGAACTCTGTATTACGCTCATCACTGGGATAGGGGAAAAGCACGACGTACATGAAATTGATATGGAGTTGATGAAGAAGGCCGTTGGTGCCTTAAATGAACATTGTAAATTACTATAAGGATCATCTATGCTTGTCGATAATAAATACCATATTACGTATTGTACCAATATCCATCCGGGTGCTAATTGGGCAAGTACGTTCACCAGCCTCAAGGAATATGTTCCAGGCATAAAAAGGCACGTTTCTGCGGATCAGCCCTTTGGGTTGGGATTGCGACTGTCAAACAAGGCGAGCGAAGAACTCGCACTGGGACAAAATCTCCAGGAATTTAAAGAATGGTTATCGAAAAACAACCTCTATGTTTTTACCATGAACGGTTTTCCCTATGGAAATTTTCATGACGAAAGGGTAAAAGATAGGGTACATGCACCCGATTGGACGACCATAGAACGGCTGACGTATACAAAACGTCTTTTTGAACAATTGGCGCACTTACTCCCAGATACCCTTTCTGGCGGTATTTCTACATCCCCTATAAGTTATAAATACTGGCATGCAACCGATGCTTTGAAGCAAGCCGCCTTTGTAAAGGGGGCAGAACAGCTGGCCGAAATCGTCTTGCAGCTGCACGAGCTGGAAAAGACAAGCGGTCACTATTTGCACCTCGATTTGGAACCTGAACCCGACGGCCTTTTGGAGAACAGCGATGAGGTGTTGCACTTCTTTGCTACGTACCTTGTGCCCATTGCTACGCAACTTTTGCAATCGAGAATAGGAATTGCGGCAGGAGAGGCCGAATCTATCATCAAACGCTACATCACGGTCTGTTATGACATTTGCCATTTTTCATTGGCTTATGAAGACCCGGAGGATACTTTTAGGAAATTTAAGGACGTCGGCATTAAGGTCGGAAAGATCCAGGTCAGTGCCGCCTTAAAGATACTGTTCGATGCCAAAGAGAAAGATGCCATTTGGGATTTCCTATCCCGTTTCGATGAGCCTACCTATTTACATCAGGTCACCGAATTGGTGAATGGTACAGTAAAGACCTACCCCGATCTCCCCGTTGTGTTAGAGGCAAGAAATGATTTTACCGAACTACGTGCCCATTTTCATGTGCCTATTTTTTTGGAACGATTTGGGACCCTGTTTTCTACTCAAGATCATATCCTAAAAGTACTTGATTATTTAAAAAACCATGACGTTAGTGACCATCTTGAAATCGAGACCTATACCTGGGACGTGCTCCCCGTTGAATTAAAAAGAGATCTGTCTGAGTCGATTATCCGGGAGATCAATTGGTTAAAAGAAAGAGTATAGAAGCATGCAAAAAACGGTGGTAATCAATGTAGTGGGTCTTACTAAACGCCTTATTGGGGAACATACCCCCTTTATTCGGTCATTTTTAGAACGTGGCAAGGCAGCCTTCATTGCCCCTATGTTGCCCGCGGTTACCTGTTCGGTCCAAGCGACCTACGTTACGGGCAAATGGCCTTCAGATCATGGGATTGTCGGAAACGGGTGGTATTTTAAGGAAGAATGCGAAGTAAAGTTTTGGCGCCAATCGAATAAATTGGTCCATAGCGACAAAATCTGGGATATTCTTAAAAAACAGGATGAACGTTTTACTTGCGCCAATATGTTCTGGTGGTACAATATGTACTCGAAAGTTGATTACAGTGTAACGCCAAGGCCGAACTATTTGGCCGACGGCAGAAAAGTTCCGGATGTATATTCACATCCCCCTGAATTGCGGGATATGCTCCAGGAAGAATTGGGTACTTTTCCCCTCTTCCATTTTTGGGGTCCCAAAACCTCTATAAAATCGAGCCAATGGATTGCGGATGCTACTTTAAAGACCGACGCGCTTCACAATCCCACACTTACCTTGGTGTATCTTCCTCATTTAGATTATAACCTCCAAAGGCACGGAATCGATTTCGAGCAAATTTCAAAAGACCTGCATGAAATTGATGATGTGGTAAAGCAGTTGGTGACGTATTATGAAAAGCAACATGCACAGATCATCCTGCTATCTGAATATGGGATTACGAATGTTGGGAATCCCATCCATTTAAATCGCGTCCTTCGCAAAGAGGGATTGTTGCAAGTGCGGGTTGAACGTGGCTTAGAGCTTTTAGATGCCGGAGCCAGCAAGGCTTTTGCCGTGGCAGACCATCAGATCGCCCATGTGTATTTGAACGATTTAACGTTGAAATCGCACGTTAAGCAATTGTTGGAAAATAGTGAAGGGGTCGAACGTGTATTGTCAGATACCGAAATAGCGGAGGCCCATATACAACATGATCGTTGTGGGGATTTGGTAGTGCTGGCCGATGCCAATTCCTGGTTTACCTATTATTTTTGGACAGTCGATGCCCAAGCTCCTGACTATGCGCGAAATGTCGATATACATAACAAGCCCGGGTACGATCCCGTGGAAATGCTGACCGATCCAAAAGATCCCTGGGTGATGGCGAAGGTAATCGGCAAATTGATCAAAAAGAAACTGGGGTTCAGGACCGTGATGAATATTATCCCTTTGGATGCCAGTTTGATAAAGGGCTCCCATGGCAGGATTACAGAGGATACCGAAGACTACCCCATTCTTATTACTAATAATCCCACCTTGATTTCCCAGGATATTTTGAAGCCCACCGAGGTTTGTAACCTTATTGAAAGGCACGTGATGCACTAGGGTGCTTTTAATGTTGCATACTCCTTAGGTAGGGCCCATATATTTCACCTAATTTTCGATGGCCTTTCTAGCCACTGATGATGCGTATACTAGTCAAAAGTATGTAAATGGTCTTAACCAGCCGCTAAGACCATTTTTTGAGTTTTTTTATGGTTGTTTAGATTCAAGCGCCCTCCCCGAACATTAGTAGAATGCATTCTAAAGGTGCTTCATTTTCATTTAAAAATTCGTGTTTTACATTGGCTGGAATCAAAATAGCTTCCCCTGCGGAAAACTTCGATTCAACACCATTTATGATCATTGTCCCAGCCCCTTTTATGGCGATCAATAAGGTTGGGAACGGATTGGTTTTTGAATTCTCATCTTCGTTGGCGTGTTGTCCTTTTTTTATGGCGACGTACCCCGAACGGAATCCTGGTTGGTAATAAAAAATAGAAGCCTGGGCCCCATGTGTAAAACGTGTCAAGGGCAAACCATACGGAATTCGCTCAGGTAACCCCTTTGTCCAAAAATGGAAATAAACGGATAATAAGGTGTTAAGAAATTCCCCATCGGGTTGAAATCCTTCCATAACATCGGCATCAAATGGCGCGAAGTCGGTCTCAAAGGCTTTTGCCGCTCCGGTAAGCGGATTCATTTCGCCTGTATCAATCTTGTTTAATGTTTCTAAATCTGTATTGAAATAGAAGGTGGGACTTTCTGGTTTCCCGTCATGCACCGTGACTTTTGCCTCGGAATCCGATGTTTTGGCTTTTGCTATTACATGCCAGAACGTGTCGCCGACTTTTACGGCAAATGTGATGTCTTTTGTAAACGTTACATCCTTTTTGTAATCTTCGGCATAGCCTTCAATAATTGTTCTGGCATCCTTTTGTTGGGAGAATGCCAAAAATGATTGTAAACAGAGGCAAACAAGTACTATATGTGTTCCTGTGGTATTTGTGACCGATTTTAAAATTTGTGTTTTCATTTCTAAAATGCTTTTATTGATTTATATGCACCTCAGACTGAAGTTGAAACCCTTTTGTTACGGCAAATTGGGGTTTAGGGATGAAAACTATTTATATAGGGATGAACCATCTAAACAGGCTTCTTTTCTATAAAGGAGCGGATTTTATTTTGATTGGATTTAGAAATCAGAATGGGCTCGGGAACTGATTTTAATTTGAGGCTGAGTTTTTTTTGATGGTTTTTAAAGGACTCTAGATACATCAAATTGGCAATGACAGATCGGTTGCATCGCATAAAGAATTCAGGGGTTAGTTTTTGCTCCATACTTGAAAGGGTTGCTCGAATATGGTATCTTTTTAATTTCAAGTCTTCCAAATAATTCAAGCGTACATAATTATCCTCAGATTCAATGAACACGATCGTGTTAAATGGCAACGCAATTTGGTCATTTTTATAATCCCCTGACAGGAGTACGATTTCTTGCATGGTATTGGCATCCTTTGATGAAGAAAGCACGTCATAATACGCTTTTAAAATGCTCGTATGTTTAAAATAAAAGAGGGTTGTCGCAAAGGGAAACGCTAAAACAGTACCTAGTTCAAGGATATGCCTTAAGTAACTCGATATCTTAAAATCATGAAATCCCCCCAGCATGTTATATAGTAAAAAAGTGCACGTTGCGGCAATGATTATTTCAAAGATCAGCCAGGTAACAAAATGAAGGATCGTGGCAGTTTTGAACAATAATGGCCGAATAATAAATTCATTGAAGAGGATACTTAGAAAAATAATTGCGGCGATTGCGAATACAACAAGAATCAATATGAGGCTTATCTTTTCATCTGATCTGTAATTATTAATGCCAAACGGCTGAAAGAATAATAAAAATAAGCACACAAAGATGCCGCTGAAGGCAGCAAGTGTAATTTTATATTTTTTTGGTATTGTATAGCCCAGCATGGTATTAAATATCACTAGTAGACTTTTTTATGCTATATAAAAATATCTGATTTATACCGCCTATGCAAATAACAAGCGTATGCTACCCCGGAATGTGAATAACGCAAATTCAGGTAGTTTTGAAGGCGAGCAAAGCTACTTCTTAGGCAATCCTTGCCGTTTTATTTTTAGGAAGCGTCGCTATAGGGTTTATTGAATAAACTGTTTCTTTGGAAATAGATATACCCTTGTTTTAAATCCAATACCGTATTGAACCGTTTTAATAATTCATTGCCTAAAATGTGGGTTTTAAACCCAGCCGGATTGGTTTTGTTCAACAACTGAACAGGTACATCAAATAGCACTTGACCCCCAATGGTCAATTGCGGTAATTCTACGACCTTGGTCACAAATAATTCACCGGCTCCATTTCTTAGTTGATTCTGTTTGATCACCCGCAGGTCTTTTGGGAAAGCTTGTTCTGCCATAAGTACACTATCTAATAAAACGGCCTTTTGATATCCCGTATCGAATAAGAAACGACCCTTATAATCTTTGTTCTTTATACTGATTTTGCCCTCTAGGCAGAGCAGGGTATTGGTTTCTGTAAGTTTCGATTTGGTATAGGCGCTCACATCGGGAAGCGTATCCTGAATGATCATTTCCATTTTGTCATAATCTATTCGTACAATGCTGTTTTTGAATAGGTCCCAACCAAACCGACCATCGGTTTCTTGGCCTGAAAGAAGAACCGGGTAAATCTCCAAACTATCCCATGTGCGTATGCCAATTTGCAACGTCGCCAGTGATTTAAGTCTTACATAATTTTGTGTTGGCGTATTTTCACTTCCATCATCAAGCAAATGCGTTTTTTCTTGAATCGCGGTATGGGTAAGCAGCAAACCTGTTGTTCCCGAATCAAATTTTAAGTCGAGACTATCCGTTCCGTTCAGGATGGTCCTGATTTTTATATTATTGAATTCGGTGATTTCGAAGGGTATGACAATCCTGTTAGTATCTGCCGTGTTTGATTTTGTTTTTTTTGCAATCGTACAACTGAAAAAAAGGCTAACAAGTGAAAGGGAAAGAATAAAGAGGTTGCTGTTTTTCATAATTTAATCAACGGGCCTAGAAAGCTCGGTATGCCATCAGTCACGTTGCCTTGTAGCTAATGTAAGAAATCCAATCCATATGGATCGAGTTTCTGGGTTCCGGTACTACTCTAGATTCATTGGTAATTGGGCGCTCGCTATTCATTTGAAACCGTCTTTGGTATCTTAATTCATTAAGTTTCCGTTTTAAGATCCGCAGTATCCTTTACAAAGAAGTTAACATAAAGTAGTACGAATACCGGGACTAATATTAATCCACTTACAAAATTCAAAAGGGAGGCCGAATCGGCCAATGGATGTCCGCCTTGCGAAATTAGCACCAATTCACCCAGAGGGCCTTTTGAAAATACTGTGTTATAGATAAAATTCCATCCCAGATGAAGTCCGAATGGCAGCATAATAGACTTGGTTTTCGAGAATGCCCATGCCCAGGCATATCCCATCAATCCGGTTCCAAGAAATACCAAGATCATTGCGAGGGCATTTCCGATAACGCCGTAGGAGAACCAATGATAGATTCCGAAGGCAATGGCGGAAATCAAGATGCTCTTTTTTGAACCGATTTTTTGGATTAGCAGATAGAGAATAGCTCCACGAAAAATAAGTTCTTCGGTTACGACTGATTTAATGTCCCACCAAAACGATTTTAAAAAAATTCCAACAGTAATCCGTTCATTCAAAATCCATAGGGATGATTTTAAATAGGCCTCTAAATATTGCACAAGAAAGCAGAGTATTCCAGTAATAGCAAATCCGATTAAAAATTGTGTACATCTTTTCCCTAAGGGCAGAAATCCTAGCACTAAAAGGGTCTCTTTTTCAATGAGGAAAAGTAGAAGCCAAGAGATGGCAAGTATTGCTATTATTCCTATCATCCCTGAGTTGGTTCAAATTATGTAACAGAAGGTATCCAATACATGACCGATTGGCTGGCGCTTTCCTGTTACGCTTTAAGTAAGTTGAAGTGGGCTATTGCAATATCAATAGATTTAATTAACGCTATTAAACGAATTATAGTTTATTAGGAGGGGTATGACCCATGATATAATTGGTCAACAAGGTATACAAATGTCGCTGCGTATTTTCGCCTTCCCAAATTCCATGGGAACGATTTGGATACGGCATAATTTGAAATTGTTTGTTTTGTTTTATTAATTCGTTGATTAAAATCTCTGCACTTTGGTAGTGTACATTATCATCCCCCGTACCGTGCATCACCAATAAATTTCCGACCAGATTCTTAGCATAGGTAACCGGGGAACCGTTTATAAAATCCTCCTTATTCTCAGATGGTAGCCCCATATACCGTTCTTGGTATATATTGTCGTAAATCAGTTGATTGGAAACAGCCGCTACCGCCACCCCCGTTTTGTAGATTTCCGGAAATTGAAATAGCAGATTGAGCGTCATACTGCCGCCGCCACTCCAACCCCAGACCGCGGTGCGCTTGGGATCTAAATAATCGAGTTTTAGGATTTCCTTAGCGGCCAAAGCCTGATCCCTTGTGTTGATAACGCCTATTTTCCGGTAGATACTTTTACGCCATGCGCTCCCCTTTAAACAGGGGGTCCCTCGATTATCCATATCGATGATCACATAGCCATTTTGCGCCATGAAGATGTTCCACATGCCTATTTGGGTATCTGTGGCTACTTGCCCCCAAGGCTCTCCATATACATGAAATAAGACCGGATATTTTTTGGAGGGATCAAAGTGGGTCGGCAATACCATCCGCACATCGATTTCAACACCTTCCTCGGTGGTGACCTTCGTGAATTTGACTTCCGGTGCTTGAAGCGCTTCAAGCTGCTGCCGGTACGCTTGGTTAGCCACTAATTCTTTGATGATTTTATGATCTGGTAAATGAACAAAGTTAACCGTTGGAACTTCTTTTGAACTTTGATACGTATGAACGGCATACTTGCCATTCGGGGAAATATTATAATTATTGACGCCGCTGAATGTGTCAGGGGTTACTCTTTTCACGTTCCCCTTTCCATTTAGATCCGTGCGATACAAATAGCGTTGCGTGCTATTGGTTGGTGAGGCAATAAAATAAGCATCCTTGTCAGTAGCCACTTTCATAGAGGCCACGTCATAGTTAAAAGGTGTAACAAGGGTTTTTGCCCCTGTCGCAATAGATACGCAGTAAATATGGCGCCATGCATCGTTTTCGGTCATTCGCAAAAATGACATGCCCTTATCAACTATGGGCAGATCGTTATTTCCCCAGCTATTGGAAGAAATATCGGGATATCCTAAATCGATCCAGGTTGCTTCCTCCTCGACATACACTTTCGAAAGTTTTTTAGAAGAGGGGGTATAGGACCATACCGTCAATTGATTTTGATGTCGATTCATTTGTTGGATCAATAACAAATCCGCGTTTACCCACTGCATTCCCGGAATGTAATTTTCTTTTTCTCCTCCAGGTAACGGCACCCAAACGATGTCGTTCTTTGTCAGATTTAATACTCCGATTTTAGCGCCGGCCGGATCTTGCCCGACTTTAGGGTATTGAAGCGGAATGGGTCTTGAATAAATCGAATCGGTATTATTGATCATGTAGAAGGTGCCAATTTCAGAGGCATCCAATTGCCAAAAGGCAATGTATGCATCATTCGGACTGATCGAAAATCCATCTCTTTTTCCAAATTCTTCTTCATACGCCCAATCGAAAGTTCCATTGATAATACCACCGGTTCCGTCATTCGTCAATTGGGTGATCATTCCTGAGTTAAAATCCTCTTTGTAGATATTGAATTTGTGCACATAATAAACGAAACGGTTGTCAGCTGAAAACTTGGCGAACATCAGCGAAGAATCCCCAAGGGTGCCCCCCAATTGTTTTAAGGTCTTTAATGTTAAATCATACACCCAATAATCCCCTTTGGTATTTGAACGCCACACCCGACTTGAATTGGTGAAAATTAAAATTTTTGACCCATCCGGGGAAAGGGTGAAACTTTCTATTGGCAAACTATTCAAAGCTTCGGCAGGGGCGAAGATCGTTCTTTCTTGGGTGGCACTGGTGTAGCGCACTAATTCATCCGTGTCAGGCAACGTAGCCGATTTTTCGATTGTGACAAAGGCATTTCCGTTTTCTATCCATTGAATGGGTCTTTGACTTTCGGGTCTGAATTCACCTGAAAAAATCCGATCTATCGATAATAAGCTCGGATCTGTGGCTTCTTGGGCGGTTACTAGGTGAACACGAAGTAGTAGGCATACTACGATCAGCGGGATCATTTTAAAATTCATGATGCTATTTTTTGTTGAAGTTGCTTTATTTTTTTTAATTTTTTGGTCTTAGTACGCGTATGGGATCTTTAGGTTGGGGCAGTAAATTTATTTCTTGTGTTTTTAGTAACTCCATAGCCACTTCAACTGCTTTTTCCAATTGGGGGTCGTGACCCTCGATTACTGCTTTCGCGTCTTGTTCTATCATAACATCCGGACTAATGCCAATATTTTCAACATCCCATTCCCCTTTTGTATTAAAGAAGCCGCCTCGGGGTGCAGTGATATATCCTCCATCAATAAGATTGGGAACATCCCAAATTCCGACAAGGCCTCCCCATGTCTTTGTGCCTACCAAGGGACCAATTTTTCGCATTTTAAACATATAAGGCAGCATGTCTCCACCTGAACCCGCCATTTCATTGATGATCATGACTTTCGGCCCCCAAATTCCTGCATTAGGCGCGGTGAAGGGCTGCTTGTCGGCAGTAGGATTATTGAAATAACCGAGAAGTTCCCTTGAAAGTAAATCTGTGATGTAATCGGCAATTGATCCTCCATGATTAAAACGTTCATCAATGATAGCTCCTTTTTTGTTTTTTTGTGCAAAATAATACCTATTGAAATTCGTATACCCACCTTCGCCCGTATCCGGTAACCAAACATACGCGAGCTTCCCATTAGAAAGGGAATCTACTTTTCGTCTGTTACTTTCTACCCAATCTTGTTGCCGCAGATTGTATTCCCTGCTAACGGGGACAACTGTGAATTCCTTGGCATCCTTCAAAACAGGTTTGGAATTGGTTGAAATTGTAATTTGTTTATCTGCGGTTTGCGCAAAATAGGAATACAGATTTTTGGCGGTGTCAAGCGGAATACCATTCACCGCCAATAAGTAATCACCTTCTTTAATAGGTAGGCCTGGGCCACTTAAAGGTGCTCGCACCTTGGCATTCCAACTTTCACCGGTGTATATTTTTTTGATACGATAGGCGCCATTTTCGATTATAAAATCTGCACCGAGCAAACCTGTAGGTACTTTATCGACTTCAGGATAATCACCACCTCCGACAAATGAGTGTCCAATGGAAGTTTCCCCACTAAAAATATCGAGTACATAATTAAGATCTGACCGATGCTTTACATGATCGATCCATTGGGAATAGGTTTTATAAGCCCAATCCATATCCAAGCCATGAATATTTTCAACATAAAAATAATCGCGCTGGTATCTCCACGCTTCCCTAAATATCTGGTGCCATTCAAGAATCGGATCAATTTTTATTTTAATATCCGTAATTGATAAAGTTTCTTCCGCGAGATCCGGCGATTCGGTTACCTCAGAGATTATAAATTGATTGTCTTTTGTTACATACAGATATTTCTCGCCTTCGGCGGCAATCTTAAACATAGAGATCCCATCCACCACTTTTTCCGGAGTTCTTGCTTCCAACGTAAATCGATGGAGCGATAGCCCCTCTTCAGAGGGTACTTGTTCGGAGTAAAGCAGAACGCCTTCTGTTGCAGTTTCTAATTGAACATACATTTTTGCAGGAACCGGCAAGGCTATTATGCGTTGCTGTAATCCTTCGAAGTCGATCTTTACGGGTTCGATTTTCTTTTCACTTTCTTTATCTTGAGTTGCTTCACCTTTCTTCTTTCCTGATTTTGTTTTGTCAGCTTCGGGTTCCTTGTCTTTATCCGGCACTTCGTCATCACTTTCCGGAGCTAAAGGAGACACCGTTTCTTTTGATAAAACGGCCATGTAAATAGAACTCGTAACCGGATGATCAAAAGACGACATGTCTAGCCACCCTACATTCATTCCATAATCGATACTTGCCATAAAATAGAGATACTTGCCACTTTTATCCCAGGCAGGCATTTTGCAATTCGCCATGCCATCGGTCAATTGAAAAGATTTTTTCTGATCCAATGAATAAACGAAGATGGAGGAATATTCATTCGTTAATCTTTTGGTATAGGCAAGCCATTTAGAATCTGGTGACCATTCGCCAAAAATTACGTGTTCAGGATGGGCAAACCCTTCCGAATCTATTTCCGTGAGCTTGCCAGAACTAACGTCAACAAGCAATAAGGTTCTATTTTCATTATAAAAACTTATATATTTTGAATCAGGCGACCAAGATGGTTCATAATAGAATGTCGGATTTTCAATGGGAATCGTTCTTTTCGTTTTTCCAAACTGATCGGAAATGAGCAATTGATATTCACCTCCCTCATCTGAAAACCAGCTGATACTTTTGCCGTCAGGCGACCAGGCTACAGCTCTATCTGCAATACCCGGACTATTGGAAATATTTCTAACGTCTCCTTTTTTTGCAGGAACCGTAAATATATCCCCTCTTGCCGACAGGGCTATGCGTTTCCCATTTGGGGAAATAGCTGCAGATTCAATATATTTTTCAATGGTACTCCAATGAGGTCGGGTCCATGGAAAATCACCAGTTATATGTATCGATAGTTTTACTGGGGTATCTGAACCGCGCGCTAAGGTATATAGGTAGCCTTCGTTTTCGAAAATAAGTGTTTCATTGTCGCCCGCTAGATTCTTGCAATCGAATTCTTTAAAGAAGGTCACTTGTTTTACAGTATTAGTTGGGATGTCATACGCCCAGATATTCATTGCTAAATCACGATCGGATAGAAAGTAGATCGTATCATTCATCCATACAGGATCGATATCCCGACTATTCTCCCAAGGTAATTTCCGGGTTGCATGCGTTTTTAGATCAAAGATCCTAAGGGGGCCATTTTGGCCTCCCCTGTAATTTCTAAACTCGGTTTCCCAGGGGGCGATCTGTTCGTAAACAAACAGCGATCCATCGGGTGAGAATTTACCATTCGCCGCCCTGGGCAGATCAAAAGGCGTTGGGTTAGTACCTTCCACGGAAACTTCCCACAATTGATCAAGATCTTGATAGGGTGCATTCTTGCGGCCAGAAGTAAACATTATTTCTGTTCCATCAGGAGACCAACCCGTTACCTTGTCGGTTCCAGGATGCCATGTCAGTCTTTTTGGGTCGCCACCATAAACCGATACTACATATACATCCATATTACCGTCATACTCCCCGTTAAAGGCGATTGATTGGCCATCTGGAGAGAATTGCGGATTGGCTTCGACCCCATCAAAAGCCGTAATTCGCTCAACATGCGAGCCATCCTTGTTTGCCACCCAGATATCACCTGCATAAACGAACGAAATTTTAGCACCGCTGATCGAAGGGCTTCTTAATAATCGGGATTCCTGGGCAAAAACAAGTGGCCCTCCCACTAGGATACAGAAATAAAGAAGTGTTGAAATAGTAATTGATTTACCCATGGTGGTTATTTTTTGATTCGTTGACAACAATGCAAAATAGCTATTGATGTACTCTGTACCCCACTAATATAAACCAAAATCGTTTAATTCAATTCAACAAGGGATTCTCGTTCTTATATAGTTTTGGGAACGATGCGAAAAATAGCTTTATATGGTAAAGCGCCACGGATGTTGATTTCGTTGGTAAAGCGTACACCCTACGCTATGCCATTCAATCTTGAAAGAATCCTTTATTAGCACTGGGCGTTTGTGAACAACACCAACGAACGACTTGATTGCCAAAATGGCAGGCATGCGTACGTGTTGAAAAAGTAATTGATTTTGGCAATTGTCGATGGTATTTTTTTGTCAATTAGCCGCATTGCCGACTTTTCTTAATAAGATGACTCCCATATAATAGGGCATAAGGAATGGAATTGCAGGTATTGATACTACGAAGCCCGCTTCGGTAAGAACTTCCGGGAAAAACGGTGATAAAACAATAATCAGAAAAGCGAACAGGCTAATTACCAAATAGATTCTTGTAGATGAGATACGCAGCAAACCTACCTTCCTTAAGGAAACTGAAAAGGCGGCAATCGCCAAATACGTAAGTGCAACTTCAACTACCGATAGCAAACCAAAAAGTACCCTTGTTGGTTGAAACCAGTCAGGTAGTTTTTCGGCATGAGATGCAACCACTATCTTGAATAGCTCCGGAAGGTAGAATCCCCAAAAAAGCATGTCAAGTATAAAAATAGGTATCGCAATGATAATCGCGGTTAAGCCAAGAAGGGAATAAAAGTTTTCCGATTCATTTTTTAAAAACTCCCTTAATAAGGCAAATCCGATTACGATACCTATTCCAGCCATTACCAGCATAGAATAGCGTACTTGCTGTTCTATAGCGGTATCTACCCAACTTTGGGAGGTGTCTGGAGGAGGGCCTAAACCAAAAAACATGGAAACAAGGATAATGGGTACAATCAGTGAAAATGCACCTAAGACGAGATGTCTGTTGCTGTTTTTGGTGTTAATGGTGTGTAGGCCAAGAATCCATGCAGCCAATACCATCAAAAAAACATTGACAAGCCAAATAGGTACGTAAAACGTATAATTCGTTTTACCCAGACCAAAACCAAGAAGAATCACCAGAAGGGGGACAAACAAAAGATAGAGTTGACTTACATTCCTTTTCAAGGGTGTTGCCTTCATATATTCAAGGTATTAAGAAATGAAAATCATCGGTTACTAAAGGTAAATAAAAATGGAATTCGAGAAAATTAAAATCGAGGCTAGGTACGCAGTTTTTTGTGTGTTGAACTGCAAGCTACTGGCTGCCCAAAACGTAGGGGGCAAATACCAAAACCATGGCATTTAGCAAGTTAGCCATAGGTGCTGTTTTTTAATGGGGTGCGATTCAGGTTTGTGTCAATGTACGCCACCCAAAGCGAGTGCCAGAAACCCAAATGCCCCGAATACGGCATGCACCACGATGGCAATGCTCGTATTTTGCCGTACCTGTACGATGGCTGGTAAAATAAAGAAAATCGGGAGCGAGGCAAAGATCAGGTCAAGGCCCATTGGCAGATGCCAGACCGCCCAGAATATCCCGTGTACGAACCAGGTACCATTTTTATGTACTACTTCCTGTCGGGGCTGAATGTAGCCTCTCCAAAGAAATTCTTCACCAAAGATGTTGAAAAAGAAAAAAACTGGCCAGACATATAAAATCCAAATATGGCGGTGGTCTAAGGGCATATTCTTAAAGAAAAACGGGGTGGCATCGATCCCCATTTTTGGCATGACGACCTTGGCGATAAGAAAAGAGGCCATACAGAGTAGGATGAAAGCAGCAACGGTCCATTCCCAATCTTTCTTGGAAAGTTTTTTTACCCGCATTCTCGCAAGAACTTCCGGCCAATTGTTGGAGTTGATTTCCTTTTTGGTCAAGTAGATGGCGCCAAAAAACATGGGTACCAAAGCAATGCCACCAACGCACATAAAATAGATAACTTCTATAGGCAATGAACTGTGTGCCTCGAAATACGGAATGGCCAATTGACACGCTATGTAATTCAGAAGCGTGGGGATACCATACAGGAAAAGATAATCACTCCACCGTAAAGGCTTACGTTGTTTCATCGACTTGCAACGTATTTAATTATACGCATCTCTGTTGGTCTATCTTTATTTATTTTCGAGGCGTTCAATTTCTTTTGTGATATCCTTCATTAATCCCAGGATTTCCATTTCTTTAGCATCCTTAATTTTAGATTGATTCCAATTGTTGATTTGTAAGGCAATGAGAATTCCAAGTACCACAAGGATTATTTCGCCAATTGCATACAATAGGTATTTGCTTAATTTGCCTACCTGTCCGGCAGGCAAGCCTGGCTGGCCGCCGGGCGGATTTTTGGTCAACAGTTGTTAGCGAATCTACTGAAAAAATTTAATCATAGAATCCAAGGGTATTTATGGTATGCATGTGCCGATAACCATCGAGAGGGTATATTTTTAAAAATCACAATCCTTTTGGAAAGCCTTAATTGGCTATGTATTTTACGTGTATTGCCCACACTTATTGCTTCCGGGTTCTGTAGTACAAATTCCAAGCCCCGGAATTTGATTCTACGATATCCGGGAATCCGTCGTTATTTAAATCCTTAATTTCAATATTATAGGTGTCGTCGTTTAAATCGGATCTTAAGCCAATTTCTTTAAAAGCCCCATTTTTCTGCCCCAAATAGACAAAATTTTGTTCCTCGGAATTTCCCTCAACAATATCTAAATAGCCATCTTGGTTTAAATCGGCTACTTTAATCGATGAAGTCATACGTGCTGCTTCGAAATCGAAAGTTCGATGAAAGGACAGATTTTTGTCGCCAAAATAGATCCTATTCTTTGAGCCTAAATTTGCGGCTATGATATCCAAGAACCCATCGTTATCAAAATCCCCAATATCAATTGAACGCGTTTCATCTTCTTCATTGCCAAATTCCATAACTTTTGAAAAATCCTGTTTTCCATTGTTTAGGTATATCTTATTTTTAGTTTGTCTTTCCGCTGTAATCAAGTCTAGAAATCCATCCTTATTTATATCCACAAGTTTGGTTTGAATGGTTTGGTCGGATGGGTCACCAAAAGGGGTGTGATTTGCAAAATTGCCCCTACCATCGTTCCAGCAAATTTCGTTTTCTGCGTTTCGGTTGGAGAGTATTAAGTCAAGATCCCCATCCCCATCAATATCGCCGATTTCAAGATTTCTTGAAGGTGCTATTGATCCAAAAGTAATCTCCTTGGCAAAATTTTGATCTGCTGAACCAAAATATAGTTTATTCGGAACGTTGTCATTGGCCACCGCAATATCCATAAAGCCATCTTTGTTGAAATCCGCACTTTTTATGGCATACGAAGCATCCATAAACTTCCCTATGGGGATTGCAGATTTGAAGCCTCCTTTGCCATCATTGTAATAAAGATAGTTTTGTTCTGCCCAATGTCTACCATTGGCAACAAGTGCATCCAAATCACCGTCCTGGTCAACATCGAATAAGGTTATCGAAGCTGTTCGATTCGATTGGGTTCCAATGGAAAAAAAACCATCTGCATTGAAAAAGGTAACTTCCTGTGCAAATCCTGTAAGCGGAATTGTCAAAAATGCAATCCATACAATTTGTTCCCTGATTTTTTTCATACTACTGATTCACGTTCGCTAGTACCTTGCTATTCACTACTAGTTTATCTGATTTTAAAGATTGAAATATAAATATACTACAAGGTTAATTTAAAATGTTATGGCAAAAATGCATTATTATATGTGTTTTTTGAAGTTTTATGTTTTCACATTCCCAAGGTTGGCAACTGTTTTACCTTATGATATACCAATGCCGCTTTGATACATTCTTTGAGTGCCTCCTTAGGAATTTCATCATGCAATTGAAAAACAATGGCCCGTGTTCCTTCGAATTCAAAATGACTTGTAAATTTTTGCTTGAAAGTCGGTACCAGGCGACTCGTGCATTTGAAAAACAGCGCATACTGATCGGGGGTTTTTGATTTCCAATCCATTCGGATCGTGCTTCCGTTTTTAGTCAAATAACTCGGTTCTCCCCATTTCAGGGTTTCCTCTAAATTTGTTATCCCATCGGTTTCTTTAGCGGTTTCAATCACCAAATTTCTAAGAGTCCACATTTTATCGCGAACCGATTCGGGATACTTGTCAAAAACCAATTTTACCCGTGTGTCGACTTTTAGTTGTAGATCTTTCATGGTTGTTATGTGCATGCATCGGTTGGGCCCGTAGTATTTTATTCCATAGTACTTTCAATTATTCGCAATAAAGCCTGGGCCTTCGTTATAATGTCTTCGGCAGCATATTTTACCGAATTCCCAAGGGCCATTTCAAGGTTTGCCAACTCGTAAAATTCCTGGGTATTAAGGCTCTTTAAAAGGAACTTCCGGTCAAAATCAGATTTAAATTCAGGATTTTTGCTATCAAAAGGCGCTCTGGAATTGGCGAAACTTATGTACCCTGTTTCTTTATTGGAAGATGCTTCACTAATTCTGTTCAGCATTAAATAGTAGTTTGCAATGGCCTTGCGAAGACTGTCATTTGAGATGATCCTGAACCCTCCGGTACTGATCAATTCATTGTAGGTAGTTTTTTCAAAGCCCCAAACGATTCTGCCATAAACCCCACCATACCCTATTTCATTTAAGAAAGACACCGTGTCTTTGATCTTATACTTGCCTTGATAATAGGCTTTCCCCATTTCAAGGGCGGCAATTTTTCGATCGTGACGATTTATGATATTTTTATTAATAACATCAATGTCTTTGTGAATATCCTCGTACAAACTTTTAAGGTATGCTTGCTCTAATGCATGATTTTTTCTATTCTCATTCCATAAATTGATTTGAAGCGCAATGAGAATTCCAATTACAACAAGTATTATTTCACCCAAGGCGTATTTTAAATACCTTGAAGTCTTTCCTACCTGTCCGGTAGGCAGGCCTGTCTGTTCAGTAGGTAAACCTTCTAAAAACTGGTTTAGTCTAATTTTACGAAATAGTTTTATCATGGGTTTGGTGGTTTTTCCCTCCACCTAATCACTATCGGTGGGAGGGGCTATCAGGACGGCTAGCAATTGATTATATCGTTTACAGCATTTGCTATTTGTCTTTCTTTAATTCGACTTCAATTAGTTATATTAAATAATCTATCTCCTTTGCAAGTGCTTTTCGATAATTTTCAGCCAAGGTTTATGCATTTCAAAATCCGTTCATTTTACCAAATCAAAGGATATTTTTATTCCTTCGATAACCATGCTCGTGCCTATAATCGCAATAATCAATCCCATGAGTTTTCCAATAACGGAAATTACATTGTCACCTAGCCTATTTGCAATAATTTCGCTTAGGCTGAAGGTGATATAGGTCAACAAACACATCAAACCAAAAATAAGTATTACAAGGCCTATATGTATATAGGTGGTATTGGAAACAAAGTTCATGGCCGTAACAATGGTTCCAGGACCTGCCAAAATCGGAATTGCCAGCGGAGAAACCGCCACATTCTCATCAAAATTCGTGTTCTGTAAATGTTTAATATTTGATTTTTTTGATTGTAACATTTCAAAGCCCACATAGAAAATTAAAATACCGCCGGTTATCTTGAATGCCGGGATAGTTATCCCAAATAATTCAAAGATTAATTTTCCTAAGATCACAAAGGCGAACACGATAATAAAGGCAATGAAGACGGCTTTTTTGTTTACCCGTTGTTTTGTTTTTTTATCGGCTCCTTCAAGTAATGTCAGGAAAATGGGCATATTCGAAATCGGATTCATGATTGCAAAAAAGCCTGTAAAAACCGTAATCGAAAATGTAATAAGATTTTCCATTTATCTTTTTTCTGATTTTTTATAAATCCACTCGGCTAAAAAGCAGGATCCAATAATTGCCAGTGAAGTTATAACGCCAATAAGATTCGAAGGGTATTGTTGGTTTATTAAAATTACGGTTGCAGTTATGCACAGGATAAAGCCGATCAAGGGAATTATTTTATGACCGCCCGTTTGCTTTGACAACTTATAACCAACGAGATTAACGACACCAAAAATGATTAAAAAGCCAACACTGCCTGCAGTTGATATGCTTTCCAATTCAAGAACATTTACTAAAATCAACGTAGCAACTGCTGTAATTAGTAACCCTATGGGTTTGTTCCACAGTTGGGATAAAAAGTTATTGGGTAATTCGTCATCTTCCGCTATTTCAAAATTGACCCTACTGCCTCCGTATAAGGATGCGTTAATAGCAGAAAATGTAGATATCAAAGCGGCAACGGTTATGATTGAAAAGCCAATCTGGCCTAGCATTGGTTTCGCGGCTTCGGCCAAGACATAATCTTGTGCTGTTGCTATTTTTTGAAATGGAAGAGAACCTATAGTAACAATCGCAATAATAATATAGAGCACAATTACGAATAGTACTGAAATATAGTACGCTCTTGGAATGTTCTTTTCAGGATCCACAATATCGGGAGCGGCATTTGCAATAAGTTCGAAGCCTTCATACGCAACAAAAATAACCATGCCCCCTGCAAATAGATTAATTGGGGTTTCCCATTGGGAAACTGCCAACTGTGCTAAATTCGGGTTCCCGATCAATCCGTACCCCCCGATACCTATAAAAGCAATCAAAATAACCAATTTAATGATTACGGCATACGATTCTATTTTACCGACTATAACAATACTATAATAATTGATCACCGTAGCTAAAATGATGATCGCACTTGCATATATGTGGAAATCGATTGTTTTATTTTGTGTTATTTCAAATAAATTGGGGGCGTACGAGCCAAATGCCGAAGCATACAGTGAAAGCATGATTATATAGCTAACCCATAAAAGATTGTTGATGCCACCACTAAAGACCGATTTCCCGAAACCTTGATTGATAAATTTTACGGTACCCCCACGGTCAGGATACTTCTTTGAAAGCTTTACGTAACTATACGATGTTATCAAGGCCAAGAAGCCTGCGAATAAAAATGCGATCGGGGTGCCGCCTTTGGCAAGTGAGACCGCAAGGCCAAGAACCGCGAAAATGCCACCTCCGACCATTCCGCCGATGCCTATCGAAATTGCATCCCTTAATTTTATTTTTTTACTCATTCATCTGGATTCGTTATTTGTATCAACATTTCGGCATTGATAGTGCGTCGTATCTTATTTTCTTTTCTTTTCTTTTTTCAAGATAGACAACGCCTTCCATTAGATTATAGGTGATATTAAAATCAAGCAGCATTTTTTGACCTGTAAGTCCATTAGCCTGTCTTTCAGACCCTTCATTTAATGGATCGACTTCAAAAGCATGCTATGGGTTTATGTGTTCATGCTCATACTGGGATTTTTAAATTTTTTAGTTCTGCCCACTCTGTCCATGATCCATCATAGATCCTTTTACTTTTTTTAAACCCGATTTCACTGGCCAACATAACAAAACAGGCCGTCAAGCCCGAACCGCAGCTAAATACTAGTTCTTGGTTTGTGCCACACTTGTTTTCAAAGATTTACTTT
>JBBQAM010000064.1:0-20851 GCA_038316335.1 Flavobacteriales bacterium | reverse complement strand
TTTTAGTATCCTGATAATCGTTTGGGGAACCTTTTTGCGCGATTTGCCCGAAAACTATTCCTGGCTACAGTGTACTTTGGACCCGATTCTAATTGGCGCGACTGGGACCATGGGGCTTGTGATGTTGGCCGCTGTATTGGCATGGGCGAATGGTGGAAAACGAAGATGGTTCTCATAAGACTAAATTTAGCCTTTAAAGTCAAGAAAGAAACCAGCGGTATAAAACACCCCGACGATCAGACTATGGTCAACTCACTTCAAAGGTCGATTTCTGTATCCTCAATTTACGATCCCCATCTTCTTAAGTAAAAAGGAAGCATTCATATTCTGGCAGATACCTTTCTTAAAAGTATAGTCAAAATGCAATTCCCCGTCAATGATCTCGGCATCAAAATAATGATTTTCAATCTGTGGATACTCCTTTGACACTTCACATAAACTAAGGTCATGGGTAGCGATGATCCCTGTAGATCTTGAACCGACCAGTCGTTCCAGAAATTTGCGGGAACCTTTGGCCTTATCGGTACTATTCGTGCCTTTTAGGATTTCATCCAACACGATAAAATATTCGTCCTTTTGAATTTCGTCAATAATGAATCGCAACCGTTTCAATTCTGAAAAGAAATAGGATTCATCATCGGTCAGGGAATCGCTGGTGCGCATACTCGTTATCAGTTTGATGGGCGAATAGGCCGAAGCCGTCGCGTACACCGGAAGGCCCACATTGGCCATCATGATCTGTAGGGAAACGGTGCGTAAAAATGTACTCTTTCCAGCCATGTTCGCGCCCGTAATAATAAAAAATTGACCCCGATCAATTTGAAAATCATTGAGGACGCATTTTTCAGGCGAAAGCAGCGGATGGCCTGCACCCTTGCTATTCAAGACCACATCGGTATCGGTAAGTTCCGGGAATACATATGATGGATGATTGAAAGCAAAATTCCCCAAACTGTTATAGGCATCAAAAAAAGCAATGACATGAAACCAACTTTCGGTTTTCGCGCTTTTCTTAGCAATCCATTTTTCGATGGCATACCCTATCTGAAGATCCCGTAGTAAAAAGCCGTTCGCCAAAAATCCGATAAGCATATTATTGCGCTGATCTAAGGCGTTCAAAAGATTTGCAAATCGTTCTAAGGTTTTAGAAGTCCGTTCGGAGCCCTCCATGATAACTTTCCGCTTACTTTTTAAGAATTCGGACTGAAATTCTATTTCCTCGAGCTTTGCCAGTAGCTTTTGATATTGCTGGAATGTACTTTGTATTTTTCCACAATCTGCAGAAAGTTTGTTGATCTGCTTTAAGTAGTTACCCGTGATGGCCAATCCCAGAAAAAACCATCCGGTAAGTATCCATCCCGAAATAAAATCCATATAATAAAGCCCCAGCAAAATCAGGGACCCTAGGGAAAATACCTTGGGCATCCATTTCATCATTTCCGGAACGAACGCCGTGTAATTTGTCATCCATTTTATGATGGTCGCATAGGATGTTTCCGTTTTTACCATTGAACCAACCGCAGCATATCCCTGCCGCCACTTCGGAAGTCGTGACAATTCTCGTATGCCCTCCTGTTTGGCAGCAATTTGATCGATTGTGTTGTCAGTGAATAGATATGCCAAGGTTTCGCTACCTTGTTGCAACACGGTTCGATTGCAATATTGATAAAACGAGCCCCGGCCGAACAAATCGATGTCTTGGCTGAAAGAATGTAAAGGATCATTGTATTCAGCCCCTTCGGGAAGGTGGTGGAATTTTCCTTCAAGGACCTCCAATTCCGTAGTATTGATGGCCAAGAGAGCAACCATCGTGTCGTGTTGGTATTGCAGCTCCGTCTGTTTGGAAACCAAGAACACAAAAATAACACCGGCCACTAGCACTACGGCCAACACATATTTTGTTTGCCCAAAAAGAAAATACACTCCGAACAGTGCCAGTAAGAAAACTACCAAACGCAGCATACTGGCTTGAAACAATTGTTGTTTGAGCCGGGACAAGGAGGTCGTATTTTCTTGGATCTGACCTTTATAGAAATCGACTACTGCCTGCATCGAAAACAACTCATTTTAAGGCCGTAAAGATACCCATTCTTAACTAACTTCCGAGCATCGAATTTAAGAGCGCAATTTGACCCAAATGGTACACATCGTGCTGTATAATTCCTTCCATCAAGAAACGGAAGTTGTCATTTTTGCCGGGAATCTTTTGTTCGAGGAATGCATCGGTTTGCTCCACTAATAACGCAAGAAGTATTCTCTGTGTGGCCCTGAGTTCTTCTAGCAGTTCACCCCATTCATTGGCGGTTGCAATATGTATGTTCGGCCAATCAGAGTGATTATCGATTTCGATGGTAAAAGCCTCGTCTCCTTGCAGTTTTTTTAGGACGAAGACCCTCCAGCTGATCATATGGCCCAATAAAACCGCAATTGATTTTGTCCCGTATTTTTTTTCGTTGACGATTTGCCAATCGATGGTTTCCAATTTCTGCATAACGGAAGTTCCGTACCATGGTTCACCTTCAAAGACGTCCTGCAAGTTACTTATAATCGCATTGATCTGCTTGTTGGGCATGCTATTTTATAGGGAAGTTAGTTCTGCCTTTTGCTTTTGTGTGAGCTTTGAAACGACAAGATCATAGGAGTGGTCAACCAGTTCAGTAGTGAGTTTGGGTGACAGGTTTTCCAGGAAAAGGGTATTCCAATGAATTTTGCTCATATGGTACCCCGGGGTAATAATCCCATCAAATTCTTCCCTTAGCGCCATAGCCCTTTCAGGATCGCATTTTAAATTCGCTTGGGAAGGAACCTTTTCCAAAGGAACCAAGGCGAACATTTTGCCCATAACCTTAAAGACCAAAGTAGATGCGTCGAACGGAAATTCTTCGGTAACTCCTTTTTTGACAATACAACAATGTCTAAAATCCTCGATATTCATAATGGTACTGTAAGCACACTTGATGCGCCAAATTTTGGGAGAAAAACTTCAATACAAATTCCTTTTAATCGATACCGACCGAATCATAAACGATTACTTTGGTCCACAGCAAACTCGACTCCTCGATAAACAATTTATGGGGTGCTTCATCCTGATAGCGCTGTTGTGCCTCGGCAGATTCAAAAGTGACGATCATCGAATAGGTGAAAGAACCATCGACCACATCGCGACTGGCTTTTGGGGCCTTGCCGATAAATTTCGTCTTGGCAAAACCGGAGTGGTCCAGAAATTTTTTCAAGGAGGTTTCAAACGCCTTGCAATCAACTTGACTATCGGGGCTCTTTAACCAAAAAAAAACGGTGTGCGTAAAGTTGGGATCAAATTGTGTCATATATTATTTTTTATGGCCTTAATTACTAGCGGCCCTTACAAGTACTAAGGTACAATTTGTGATTTTCATTTTTCAAGAAGTTCTTTTTGTTTTTCATTGATATGCAAGGCCGAATAATCTAATTTCCAGCCGATGGTCTCTACTATTTTTTCAATTAGCAGTATTGCCTCTAGGGATTCCTTTTTGGCCGTCTCTATGAGGCCGCTCGCCGGTATCTTATCTAAAATATGTTGTCGGGCCTCTTTGTTCAAATTGGTCAGATCATTGGATGAAAAGGTATTGAACATGCTATTTTTGATGTCGTAAAATTTCAATTGCGGTTCTAACGACAAAACTTCAGGCTGCGGAAAGTAGGTCAATACAATCCTTTTTTTATCGACTTGGGCATGCATTTGTAATTTCTTGAAATCGAAGCCAATATGGGTCTTGGCATTGATGATGATCAAGGCCTTCTTTTTGCTCCCGAAAAGGTTCATGAAAACATCTTTCTTGTTTTCATAGGTATAAATTTCAGCGAATTCCCCCTCTACCGATATCAATTTACAGACACTTCGTATTTTTTCCAATAAGATAATCGACTGTTCGTTAGTCCGCTCCATATTCTGCCTTCGGCGATACCTCGAGAACAGCCAATACATGAGTAAGGCCCCTAAAATTAATCCGATAATAAGAACAGGAATATTATCCATTTTTATTTCCAATTTCACCTAAATGGGTGTATTTGAATCCTTTTTCATATTTTAACCCAAACCCGAAAATGCGATCAAAGGAAGCATGGGAAAATAAAACAACCCCTACCAATTGCACTATGGGAAGCGAAAAATACATCCCTACAAAATACAAAAGTAGGGCAATTCCCTTATGATGAAAAATAGTATAGGACGCTGCACCAAGCTTATTGCCCAAGGCATACCCGATCATACCAATGTCAGGTGTTAGGAACAAAACTAAAAACAACCACCATGGGTATCCCAAGATATCGAACATAAAAATTCCAAGCAAAAACATAGCCAGTTCTTCGAGTCTAAGTGCATTTTTCATGGGTTTAATTTCTTTGGTTCGTGGTACGGTCTATCACTCGTACGAGTTGCCAAGGCCAAGCAGTTATGGGCAAATCGTGTACATTTAATTTAAAGCCATGCCCATATGGTTTGGGCCATCCTATCAATCTTCGATCCTGTATAAAATCGGCCTACATGGGCTGGCATCGTTTTCAAAGGGCGCTATTTGCAAATCTAGGAAATATGCACCATCCCGTATATCGTTATCTACGTAAATGAATTCGGTAATCGTGGCTTCATGGCGTATAGTTCCTTCAAAATCCCAAAATGCTTTATGTGCCAGCAAATGCCCCCCATCTTTTTCCTTATCTACCGACGGAAGATCGACCAAAAGGTGCTGTACATGCTGATACGCTAAGAATTGGGCAGCCTCTTCCGTTAAATAAGGCGGATTCGTATTTGAATACTGCATTGACAATTTTTGCTGCGTATTTGGCAGGGTTCGAATGACTACTGCTTCCACGTTTTTAGCCTTCAGGGCATATGCCAACTGCTTTTTTGAGATGATAAAGTCTTTTTTTACCCTTTCGGGTGCAATGGTAATCACTTCCGCTAAAAAGAACGTCCGTTTTCGATTTTGATTCACTGAATGGAAGGCATTCGTAATATGGCCCACACCTTCAGTATGGGTGCCATGGGCATGCGGATTGAACCATATATCGTTAAAATTGGTGGAGGCACCTTCAGAAACTTTACCGATAAAGGTTCCTTCGGTATGCGGGGTAATTCTAGGAGGACCCAAGTACCACGCATTCACGTTCTTGGAGTCGCCATGAATGGAAATGGAGATATCCAAGGGTTTGGAGAGGTCGATCTTGTAAGATCTTTTCGAATGGAGTATGGTTGCCAACATGATGTCTAAGCTACTAAAAAAAGGTCGGCCGCAATACCATCTGCCAAAAAACGACCTTTTTTCGTGGTCAAAAGAAGATCGCCTTCCGATATCAAGAACCCTCCTTCGATGTGTTTTTTTGATTGTTTCTGCAGATACGTTACAACTTCGTCCCCAAATTCGGACGCAATTTGCGCCAACGAAACTCCCCAAATAGTCCGTAGACCGGTCATAATAGCTTCATTGTAGCGGTTCGTTTTAGAGAGGACCTCGATTTCTTGGGGCAGTCGCCCCTGTGCGATGGCTTGTAGGTATTTCGCGTTATTGCTAATATTCCAGCCCCTGCGAATACCGTCGTATGAATGTGACGACGGACCGATACCCACGTATTTTTTTTGCTGCCAGTAGGCCGTATTATTCCTGGAAAAAAACCCGGGCTTGCCAAAGTTGGACAGCTCGTAGTTGACAAATCCTGCGGCTTCCAAGGTATCGACCAAAATAGCATAGTGTTCTTGGGCAACTTCATCATCCACGGGTTTTACCAACCCTTTTTTTATAGCATGTGCCAAGGCCGTTTTAGGTTCAACCGTCAAGGCGTAGCTTGAAATATGCGGGATATTGTACGAAAGGGCTTTCTCAATGTTTTGCCGCCATCGATCATTACCCATTCCTTGAATGCCATAGATCAGATCTATTGAAAGGTTTTCGAAGTAGTCTGCGGCCATGGCCAGGGATTCACTGGCCTGCTTTGATGAATGGGCCCGGTTCATAAACCGAAGGTCCTCATCGTAAAAGGATTGGATACCGATACTAAGTCGGTTAAACGGACTGTTCGCCAATTGAATAATTCGATGCCTTGATAAATCATCGGGATTCGCTTCCAAAGTGATTTCAGGAGTGTCGGTTACTTTGTAATGAGAGTATACCGTTTCAATTAGTTGCAGCAAGGCCGAGGTTTCCAATACAGAAGGGGTACCACCGCCAAAATATATTGTCTCGACGACCTCGCCCTTGAATTCACCTTTGCGCAAAATTAGTTCTTTCTGCAGGGCGGAGACCATGTCTGTGGATTTCCCCAGGCTTGTTGAGAAGTGGAAGTCACAGTACGTACATGCCTGTTTGCAAAATGGGATATGGATGTAGATACCGGCCATTTAGTAGGCAGTTGGCAGTAAGCAGTTGGCAGTTATTTTCATTTTGAACCAAACTTTTCTGGGTTATTTATCATAAAATGAATGAGTTTTCCAACTTCCTCGCTGGCAAAGATGAGCTCATCAAAAATGGCCTTTTCAATATATTGGCATGCCAGGGCAAATTGCAGCCACCCCTGAGTCTCCGAATTTTCGGAATCACTATCCGATAATTTACTGAGAAAGTGCTTAGGATAACTTCTCTTTCTATAAGCTTCTGCAATATTTATAGAAACACTTCGAGAAGATCGGCGGACTTGATCTGTTAAAGAATAGGTTTCTTCTTTTGGAAACGTCTTGGAGATATCGAAAATCTGCATCGCCAATTCAAATGACTTTTTGTATGCCAAAAGATCCTGAAATCTCATTTTATTCTTTTTTATTCATTTTTTTTGCAGTTTAGAGATCTATCGCCTTTAACTGTAAACTGCCTACTGTTCACTGCCAACTGATTACTGTTCACTGATTACTGATTACTGATTACTGTTCACTGCCTACTGTTCACTGCCTACTGCTTACTGCCAACTGCCTACTGCTTACTGCCAACTGCTCACTGTCTACTGCCAACTGCCTACTGCCTACTGTTCACTGCCAACTGCCTACTGCCTACTGTTCACTGCCCACTGCCAACTACTTACTGCCTACTGCCTACTGTTCACTGCCCACTGCCAACTGCCAACTGCTCACTGTTTACCGAGCTTATCGGGATGCTGTTTCACAAACGCTTCCCAGCCCGAATAATTTTTACCGACCTCGACGCGGCCTTCGTTATAGAAATGGCAGACTGCCGCTGCCAAGCCATCGGTGCTGTCTAAATTCTTCGGCAAGGTCTTCAGTCCCAAAACACTTTGGAGCATCTTGGCCACTTGCTCCTTACTGGCATTTCCATTTCCTGTTATGGCCATTTTGATCTTTTTGGGCAAATATTCGGTAATCGGGATCTGTCGGGAGAGTCCGGCTGCCATCGCAACTCCCTGGGCCCGTCCGAGCTTTAGCATTGACTGTACATTTTTGCCATAGAACGGGGCTTCAATGGCAATCTCATCAGGGTGATAGGTGTCGATCAATTCTAAGGTTCGCTCAAAAATAAGTTTCAGTTTGGTATAGGGATCCTCATATTTCTGCAGCAACAGTTCGTTCATCTGAATAAACTGCATTTGTTTGTTGACCACCTTAATGAGACCAAAGCCCATCACGCTTGTGCCAGGATCGATCCCTAAAATTATCTTTTCTGAAGGCAAAATGATGTATGTTTCTGGTTACTGATTACGCATCCTCAGAAGCCTTGTGCGAAAGAGGACTGATTACTGCAACTGTTTATTGTTCACTAATTATTGTGCATTGCCAATTGCTAATTGCTCATTGTTCACTGTTACCGCCAAGCACGATGGGAATACGAAATTTTGTACGCACTGGGATGCCTCGCTTCAAGGCGGGCGAAATTTCTGGAAGCCCCTTTAGACTTTGTATAATGATTCCGTCGAATTCAGGCATTTGCAAATCAATCTTATTATCTTTTTCGATGTCTAAAACCGTAATTTTACCAGTGCCATCTACCACAAAATCTACATATACCGTCGGACTGATGTCCGCGTCCAAAATATATTCGAATTCCTTGAGGGTTGCCGCAAAATGAGATACCAATTCATTTTCAAAACATGCCTTTTGATCTTGTTTCGGGAGGGTTTCATCACACGATTCGAATAGGGGATAAATATCGACTTCGTTCCAATCGATGTTGCGCATTTCTTGATTTACGAGTTCCCGTGCCTTTTTGTCCTGTGATTCAAAAAAATCACAGGACACGAATGCACATAGCAACCCTATGACCCATACCTTTCGCATCTACCGTATTGTTGGGTTGAAATTACGATAATTTAGGGAAAATGTCTTGGCTTAATACGTTTCAGAAAATAAATCGGCCTTTATTAAATTCAGGCCAGATTCTTTGATCATTGCAGTTTAAAGGTAATAGCGATTGAGAAAGGAACTATTACGGGCTTGCCCTGTTGTTTTCCAGGAATCATTTTGGGTAGCTTTTTAATAATTCGCACTACTTCCTCTTCCAATAAGGTATCAGGGCCCTCTGCTTCGATTTCCGTTATACCTCCTGTTTCATCAATCATAAAATGCACATACACCTTGCCCTGTATCCCTTTATCCTGGGCCTCTTGCGGGTACCTAAAATTTTTGCTGATATGCTGCATGATTTTGTGATTAAAACAAGTTCGCTTGTCATCGGCATTTTCACAACCCGGAAAAATGGGAACCTCATCGATGGTTGCAAAGTCAATTGGTTGAAGAAGACTGGGGTCCATGCTTTCCTTTAACAAGACAATCTTTTGGTCGATGTTAAAAATTATCAGGCTATTTTCACCGACGTGCTGGTCAAGCAGCTTTCGCTGAGCTACCATTTCCTCATTTATTTCCTCATTTATTTCCTCTGACTTTTGCGATGGACCTGGAATGGGCAAATCGAAACTACTTTTATCAAATTTCGAATCAATGGCCATTTTTGCTTTAATATACTTACCATTCGAGCCAGAGATAATAACTGTAGCATGCTTTTAGGGTACGCCCTGTTTCATCTATACCCAATCAACAAGAATATGTAACAAAACCCCTGTATCTTCGTCAAACCAAAAAATCGTCGATGGACCTCCTTTTAGTCTTCATGGGATTACTTCTTATGATCACCGGTATTTTGGGAAGTTTTCTTCCCATACTTCCCGGTCCACCTTTGAGTTGGCTGGGTTTGTTGTTGTTGTATTTTACCAAGGCCGTGCCCGACAACTGGTTGTTACTTGGAATTACCGGGGCCATTGCCTTGCTCGTAATCGCCCTTGATTATATAATTCCCGCTTTAGGCACTAAAAAATTCGGGGGCACCAAGTATGGGGTCATTGGGACGACCCTCGGACTGTTGGTCGCACTTTTCTTTCCGGTCCTAGGGCCCTTTGGCATCGTCATATGGCCTTTTCTAGGAGCTTTGGTCGGGGAATTACTTAATAAGGCGGATCGAAAAACCGCCACCAAAGCGGCCTTTGGCTCGTTCCTAGGGTTTTTGACGGGTACTTTTTTAAAATTTTTGGTGGCCGCTGTATTTTTTGGCATGTTTACTTCAACCGTTTGGGAGTATCGCGCTGCCCTTTTTCCCTATTTTAATTAGTCCATCCAAACCACCTTATCGACAATGGGCTTTCGCGTCACCTCTGGAAGCTCCCCGTCATAATGCCCCAAATAGAAAAAACCGAGACATCGTTCCCCATCATTCAATTCAAAGAATTCATCCATATATTTAATGAGTCCGGGGGAACTCCAATAACAACCCAATCCCATTTCGGCGCAACACAGCCACATATTCTGGACCGCCATCGCGGTGGCCGCCACTTCTTCCCATTCAGGAAGGCTTTCCAAAGGATCTCGCTGCATGCAGATGGCAATGATGGCCCCTGCCCGTTTTGGATTGGCAATCAATTTTTCAACCGTGAACTGTTTGGGTTTTGGATCGTTCTCCATGTACTTCAACGAGAGAAACAGACCTAATTTTTCCTTGGACTCCCCTTGTAGTACCTTAAATCGCCATGGCTCGGTCTTTTTGTGGGTGGGGGCCCAATTGGCTGCCTCTAAAAGCTTTTCGATTTCGGCTTTCACCACTGGTTTCTCATTGTATTGCGCCGGAAAAACGGCACGTCTTTTCTTGATCAGGTCTAAAATCATATGATAGGATTTAAACCCCAAAGTTAAAAACAATCCGTTGGGGATTCTCAAATGGAATGAATACTTTTAAGCCACAAAACAGATCCAACACATGCATGCGATGCCAAAAACATTTTTCCTAGGGGAAGATTGGCTTACGGCGGGTATGGCACTTGCCATCGCCAAAGGGAAGACCAAAATGAAGTTGTCCAAATCGGCCCGTAAAAAAATAGTAGCGAGCTGGAAAATCGTTCAAGTCATCGTAGAAAAAGGGAACCCCGTTTACGGCATCAATACAGGGTTCGGACCTTTGTGTACGACCAAAATATCAAAGGAGGAGACTAGGACCTTACAGAAGAATATTCTTCAAAGCCACAGTGTCGGGGTCGGGGAACCGATTCACGATATCCTGGCGAAATTGATGATGATCTTAAAAGTACATGGGTTGGCCAAAGGCTATTCGGGGATTTCCGAAACCACTTTAGACCGAATTATCTGGCATATTGAAAACGATGCCATCCCCATAGTACCATCACAGGGTTCGGTCGGCGCTTCAGGAGACCTCGCACCGCTTTCCCATCTTTTCCTTCCGCTGATCGGCTTGGGCAAAGTGAACTATCAGGGCAGCCTACTATCAACTGAACAGCTTTTTAAAAAAACGGGGCTGCAACCACTCGATCTGGGACCAAAAGAGGGGCTGGCTTTGATCAATGGCACCCAATTTATTGCCGCCCATGGCATCAAAGTAGTAGAAAAATTACACAGTTGTCTAACGCAGGCCGACATTATCGGGGCCATGATGATCGAGGGGCTGCAGGGATCGGTGAAACCCTTTTACAGCGAACTTCATGCCTTACGCCCTTTCAAAGGCAATGTACACGTTGCGAAACGGGTGAAACGACTCTTGAAGGGCTCGGAAATCTTGGAAGATCATATTGATTGCGATCGGGTGCAGGATCCCTACTCCCTAAGATGCATCCCGCAAGTTCACGGTGCCTCTAGAAACGCCTGGCTCCATTTGAAGGAATTGCTGGAAATAGAACTCAATTCGGTAACCGACAATCCGGTCATCATTGATGATTCCTTGACCATCAGTGGCGGGAATTTTCATGGGCAACCTTTGGCAATGGCCCTGGACTACGCATGTCTGGCCGCTTCCGAACTCGGTAATATTTCAGACCGCAGGATTTATCTGGCGCTGGAGGGCAATAGCCCGGGCGTGCCCAAATTATTGATGAACGATACCGGCATCAATTCTGGCTATATGATCTTGCAATATACCACCGCCGCACTGGCAAGTGAGAACAAGGGCCTTTGCTTTCCGGCGAGTGCCGATAGCATACCTACTTCCTTGGGTCAGGAGGACCACGTGAGCATGGGCTCGATTTCAGGCCGGAAAGCCGTACAGGTGATCGAGAATGTAGAAAAGATCTTAGCGATCGAACTCTTGACCGCTGCCCAAGCCTTTGAGTTCAGAAAACCCTTAAAATCCGGAATCTTTTTGGATGAAATTCATAAGGCCATCCGTAAAAAAGTAGCCTTTGCCGCCAAGGACCGGGTATTTGCCGATGATATCGCCATCGGAATCCAGATAATCAAGAATAAGGAACTAATCGAGGTTCTAAATAAAGTTGGATTGAAAACGGGAATTTCATTGGATACGAAATATTCGGGGATTTTTGAGACCTATTGAGAAAAAGGTAATTGTAAAAGAAAATCAATATGTCGACATTTCAGGGAACAAGGAAATCCGCAAAAGGATGCATTTTTGCGAAACAGTTTGTTTTCCCTTGCCCATCGGACTAAAACCTCATTCGCAATGACGACTTATTTAGTTAGAACTTCCATTGATAAAAAAAGATGAACAAACAAATCCTAATAGGCCCATTTAAACAAATAGTACCCATGACAGGGCTTTCGCTCAAAGGAGCGCTATCAGACGCTGCCTTGGTGGTATATGAAGCTGCAGGCATCCTGATTACCAATGGAAAAATCGGCGCCTTAGGACCTTATGACGAACTCCTTAATCAAAATAAGGGCATCGAAATTTTTCATTTGGAGGGTGACCACGTCGCGCTTCCCGGTTTCGTTGATTCCCATACGCATATCTGTTTTGCAGGGTCTCGTGCAAAAGACTATGCGCTGCGAAATTCGGGGAAAACCTACTTGGAAATTGCCAAAGCAGGTGGTGGTATTTGGGATACCGTAACCCACACACGAAAAGCAAGCCAATCAGAATTGGTCAAACACACCGTGAAGTTGGCGAATCGTCATCTTAAGAATGGAACCACGACGCTAGAGGTAAAAAGTGGCTACGGACTCACCATAGACGAAGAACTCAAAATTCTTAGGGCGATCAAGGAAGCCGATAGGATCACTTCGGCCGATCTGATTACCACGTGTTTGGCCGCGCACATGCTTCCCCGGGATTTTGATGGAAATGCTACAGCATATTTAGAACGTATTAGTTCGTTGCTTTTTCCGAAACTCAAGGAAGAAAAATTGACCCGGCGCATCGATGCTTTTATCGAGGAAAGTGCTTTTTCAAAAGAGGAAATCGCCCCCTATTTTCAAAAAGCGAAAGAGATGGGTTTTGATCTCACCGTTCATGCAGACCAATTTACCACCGGTGGTAGTGAGGTGGCCGTGGCCTTCGATGCCGTTAGCGCCGATCATTTGGAAGTAAGTACCCAAAATGAAATTGAACTATTGGCCAAAAGTAACGTAATCGCTACGGCCCTCCCAGGGGCCTCATTGGGTTTGGGGTGCGCTTTTACACCCGCACGCCGCCTGTTAGATGCGGGCGCTTCCTTGGTTATTGCTAGCGACCACAATCCGGGATCTGCCCCCATGGGCGATCTCTTGACCCAAGCAACCATTCTTGGGGCGTTTGAAAAACTAACAAACGCAGAGATATTGGCGGCAATCACCTTTCGGGCTGCGAGGGCGCTACGATTAAAAGATCGAGGAATGCTACAGGAAGGGTATTTGGCCGATATCAGCATTTTCCATACGAACCATTACAATGAGATACTGTACAATCAAGGCAATCTAAAGCCCTGTATGATATGGAAAAGCGGGGAATTGGTTTTTAATAAGCATTCGGCCACTTAACTCCCGAAGGGGAAAGAAGTACGAAGTACGAAGTCGGAATTAGGAAGTACGAAGTTTGAATTAGGAGATCGCCAAAAGCTAAAAAATAAAATAGTACCTGGCTCCTCCTTTTTGTCAAAGGGACGCAGCCGACCTAAACGGTGTTGACTGGGATTTTGAACTAAAAATTAAATAATACCCACCCCGGCTTCGCTAAATCGAATCCACCCCTCCAAAAAAGGAGGGGAGTATAAAAATTTATATTAAGCAAATTAAATCAATGAACTTCAAGTCACAAATACTACAAGGAATTCCATCCGAATTACCTCCCAAAAAAGCCTACGCCAACGATGCAAACCATGCCCCAAAACGCAAGGACCTCCTCAGTCTGGCTGAAAAAAAACTGGCCATTCGCAATGCCCTGCGTTATTTTCCAGAAAAATGGCACTCCGAACTATCGAAAGAATTTGCCCAAGAACTCCTAAGTCATGGCCGTATTTATATGCATCGGTTTTGTCCTGACTATAAAATGTATGCCAGGCCCATTGACGAATATCCCGCTAAAACGGTTCACGCGGCTGCCATTATGCTAATGATCCAAAACAATTTGGATCCTGCGGTCGCGCAACATCCGGCGGAATTGATTACGTATGGAGGCAATGGGGCGGTTTTTCAGAACTGGGCGCAGTATCTTGTTACGATGCGGTATCTGGCGACCATGACCGAGGAACAGACTTTACATAGCTATTCAGGCCATCCGATGGGGCTGTTCCCTTCCGCCAAAGAAGCCCCGCGCGTGGTAGTCACCAATGGTATGATGATTCCGAACTACTCCAAGCCTGACGATTGGGAGAAGTACAATGCCCTTGGTGTAACGCAATATGGACAAATGACGGCAGGATCCTACATGTATATCGGGCCACAAGGAATCGTGCACGGCACAGCTATTACGGTCATGAACGCGTTTCGAAAAGTATTAAAAAATGGTGAAACTCCGGCTGGTAAAATTTTCTTGACGGCCGGATTGGGCGGTATGAGCGGTGCCCAACCCAAGGCCGGAAATATAGCCGGCTGTATTACCATCTGCGCAGAAGTAAATCCCACAGCGGCCAAAAAAAGACATGCCCAGGGGTGGGTCGACGAGCTTATCGATGACCTCGGGATGCTGGTGGAAAGGACCAAGACCGCACAATTAAAAAAGGAAGTGGTTTCCTTGGCCTTTATTGGCAACATCATCGATGTTTGGGAACGATTTGATAAAGAAGCTATTTATATACATTTGGGATCTGACCAAACCTCTTTGCACAACCCTTGGGCAGGCGGTTATTATCCGGCCGGCATCTCCTTTGAAGCGGCCAATATCCTGATGAACTCAGACCCAAAATCCTTTAAGGAGCACGTACAGGAATCCTTGCGAAGGCAGGTAACCGCTATCAATCGGCACACAAAAAAAGGAACGTATTTCTTTGATTATGGAAATGCCTTTTTGCTCGAGGCCTCCCGGGCAGGGGCGGCCGTTTATAAAACCAAGGAGGGTGATTTTTCAAGCTCCCCTGCCCGAGATGAAGGTGCCGGAAGATGGGCCTATCCTTCCTATGTTCAGGATATACTGGGGCCAATGTGCTTTGATTACGGTTTTGGCCCCTTTCGTTGGGTGTGCACTTCTGGAAATCGGGAAGACCTTCGGAAAACAGATGCCATCGCACTTGAGGTCATGAGGAAAATAAAAGCAGACGCCCCGACGGAAATCCAACAACAAATGCAGGATAATATCAAATGGATTCAAGAAGCCGAAGAGAACCGATTGGTGGTAGGCTCCCAAGCCCGCATTTTATATGCCGATGCCGAGGGTCGAACCAAGATTGCCGAAGCATTTAATCAGGCCATTCGATCCGGGGAAATTTCAGCCCCGATCGTTCTTGGCCGTGATCATCACGACGTTAGCGGTACCGATTCGCCTTTTCGAGAGACCAGTAACATCTATGATGGGAGTCAATTTACAGCCGATATGGCCATTCAGAATGTCATCGGGGATAGTTTTCGCGGCGCTACTTGGGTCTCCATCCACAATGGCGGTGGCGTTGGATGGGGCGAGGTCATCAATGGCGGTTTTGGGATGGTCTTGGATGGCTCGGACGATGCCTCCCGAAAATTGAAGAATATGCTATTCTATGACGTGAATAATGGCATTTCACGTAGAAGTTGGGCGCGTAATCCTGAAGCACTTTTTGCCATCAAAAGGGAAATGGAACGCACGCCCACACTAAGGGTTACGCTACCGAATTTGGTAGATGATCGCTTGTTGGATGGTCTATTTTAGTGAATAAAATTGAATGAAAAGCACCCATCTTCGATCCGATAGTTTTTCAACAGACCTTTGGTCGGGAGGTACGACTACACAACTTTTTATCTATCCCGAGCATGCACACCTCAAAAACCGCGACTTTGATTTTAGAATCAGTGTTGCGACTGTAACTGTGGATGAATCGATTTTCACTGTGTTACCGGGTGTGGAACGAAAATTAATGGTCCTCACCGGCAAAATCACCTTACTGCATGAACGTCAAGGTACTAAAGAACTCCATAAATTTGATGTCGATCACTTCACAGGCGACCAGAAAACAAGGGCCTTGGGAAAATGTACCGACTTTAATCTTATGACCAGGGGCACCTTTACATCGAATCTTAGGGGGGGTGAAATCAACAAAGGATCCAAGGGCAGGTATACTATTGCCGTACCTCTCGACTGGCTTTTTATTTATGTACATGTCGGGGAAATTACCATACCTATAACCGAGGCACCTCAACGGATACGTCAAGGCGAGCTTTTCATACTTCGTGAGTTGAACGCTAAAATCATAGACTTTGAGGGCATTGAACAAAGCGAGCTGATCTTTGCTGAAATAGCTGGTAAGGCAACTTAAAGACCATAGATCTTAATTATCTTTGAACGTATGGACCTCTTTAAAATTATTGAACCCACCGCCGATTTCGTTCCGATAATCATCAGTATTCCCCATGCCGGGACGCAATTTCCCCCAGAACTAAAAGGCCATTATAATAAAAGGTTGCAAACCTACTTAGACGACACCGATTGGTTTCTACCCAAACTATATGGCTTTGCCCCTGCCCTGGGAATAACACTGATCAAGGCGAACCTAAGTAGATGGGTTATTGACTTGAATCGAGATCCCGACAGTATTCCATTATATGATGATGGCCGGCTAATTACAAGCCATGTTCCACTCACCGATTTTTATGGAAATAAAATTTACAAATCCCCCGAATACGAACCCGACCAAACTGAAATCGAACGAAGGCTGCACGCCTATTACTGGCCCTACTACAAAAAGCTTGAAACGCTCTTACAAGATAGAAAAAACCAGTTTGGCAAGGTGTTACTTTGGGATGCCCACTCGATACGCCATCTGATAAGCACCATTCAAAAAGACCCCTTTCCGGATATGATTTTGGGAAATAACGACGAAAAAACAGCAGACACCCAAATAATCCAGACGGCATTGAAAGGCCTAGGGACGGGATCTTTCGGACTACGCCATAATGTGCCATTTAAAGGGGGGCACATTACACGCTATTTTGGGAATCCTAAAAATAAGATACATGCGCTTCAATTGGAAATGAACAAAATACTTTATATGGATGATAATGAACTTACTTTTAATGACTCCCGAGCAGCGCTAGTTCAAAACGTCCTGCGTACCGCGTTGGAGGGCTTAATCAAAAACATGATTACCATCGCATGAAAACGTATTATTTCAAAGGGATATTGCAGCATACGGGCTGGTTGAAAAATGCCTCAGTAACGCTCAATTCGGAAGGCATCATTACAAACATTGCCTCCTTCGACCCAACGGATACCTCCCTTGAAATCATCAACGGTTTTGCATTGCCCGGCTTCCAGAACGCACATTCACACGCCTTCCAATATGCGATGGCAGGCCTTGCCGAAAAACATGAGGTCCAAGGCCGTAAAGATGATTTTTGGGGATGGCGCGAGGCGATGTATCAGTTGGCACTGGGAGTGGATCCCGACCAAATGGAGGCGATCGCCACCATGGTATACTCCGAATTGGTGCGCAATGGCTATACGAACGTCGCAGAATTCCACTACCTACATCATGACAAAAATGGAAACCGATATGCCGCCCCGGCAGAAATGGGAAGCCGGTTGATCGCAGCCGCAAAAACCGCTGGTATCGGCATCACCTTGATTCCCATTTTTTACCAAAAAGGTGGATTCGGAATTGCACCCAATGAACGACAACGACGCTTCATTTCGCCAAGTATCGATGATTATTTAAGGCTATTACAAGCAAGCCAGGACGCGTGTAAACACTACAAGCATGCCAAGATCGGCATGGGAGTGCATTCGCTGCGGGGGGTCGAACCCGGAGACATTATCGAAATCACCAAAGTCGGCCCTCAGGTTATACCCTTTCATTTACACGTCTCAGAGCAGCTGCAAGAAGTTGCCGACGCTGTTGACTATCTTGGTAAACGACCCGTGGAATGGCTTTTGGAAAATATTGACATGTCAGATCGTTATCATTTGATCCATGCCACCCATATCACCGAAGACGAAACCATCGGAATTGCCAAAAGCAGGGCCCATGTCGTGCTTTGCCCAAGTACCGAGGGCAACCTAGGGGATGGGCTATTTCCGTTGCTAAACTATCAAAGACACGGGGGTAACTGGAGTATCGGAACAGATAGTCATATTGGTTTAAATCCGCTCGAAGAACTTCGCATATTAGACTATGGTCAGCGCTTGGTTAGTCACCAAAGAGCGACGTATGTGTCGTCCCAACAAAATGATAGTGGCCTATACGCCATAACAATGGCCAGCGGTTCGGGTAAAAAGGCGATGGGAAATAATGTAATCGAGTTCTTTAAGATCGGTGAATCCTTGAACGCCGTAATTATCGATGCGTCATCCCCGTTAATAACCGCCACTTCCCTCCAAAATTTGACATCTACTATCGTGTACGCTGCAGACGCAAGTATGTATCTGGGAACGATTTCTCATGGGGAACTACTACCCAGTTCCAGGGATTCAAGTAAAAGAAGCGACATTGTCGATGCGTTTAAAGCCGCTATCACCCAATTGAAAAATAGATAGGGCAATTTCAGCATTTGAGTTTCAGCCACCAACAAAAGGTTATTAGGGTACTGGGTTACTAGTTAATAATTATGTATTCTCTATCGGCTGTTTTCTTTCCTCTTTCATCTATATGCTATCCTCTTCGTTTATTCCAACCAACTTTTATAATACACACCGTCATCGATATCCAAAGCATCTTGGGTCAACTTCAAGGGTTTAAATGTGTCGATCATCACGGCCAATTCCTCGGTCCTGGTTTTCCCGATACTGGCCTCATAGGTGCCCGGATGCGGCCCGTGGGGAATACCTGCCGGATGTAGGGAAATAAAACCTTTGTCAATATTCTTCCGGCTCATAAAATCGCCATCGACATAGTACAATACCTCATCTGAATCAATGTTCGAATGGTTATAGGGTGCGGGTATCGAAAGGGGGTGATAGTCATACATCCTTGGCACGAATGAGCACACTACAAACGCAGCAGTTTCAAAGGTTTGATGTACCGGCGGTGGCTGGTGGACCCTTCCTGTTATTGGCTCGAAGTTGTGAATCGAAAAACCATACGGATAGTTGTATCCGTCCCAGCCCACAATGTCAAAAGGATGGGTGGCATATACCATGTGATGCAGGTGTCCTTGCTTTTTTACTTTTATCAAAAAATCACCCTTTTCATCGTGTGTCCGCAAATTCCCAGGCAACTTCAAATCGCGCTCACAATAGGGCGAATGCTCGAGCAGTTGTCCGAACCAATTCCGGTAGCGTTTTGGGGTATAGATAGGATGATAGCTTTCCGCGATTAGCAAGCGGTTCTCTTTCGTATCGAAAGCGATTTGGTAAATCATACCACGCGGAATCACCAAATAGTCACCATATTCAAACGGGATTTCCCCTAACATCGTTTTTAAGGTACCGCTGCCTTTGTGAATAAATAAGAGTTCATCGGCATCGGTATTCTTATAAAAATAATCGGTTACGGATTTTTTAGGGGCCGCAAGGCCGATATGTACATCCCCATTGAACAAAACGGTCTTCCGGCTTTCCAAATAATCGTCTTCAGGTTTGACATTGAATCCCTTTAACAACCGTGATTTTATATTGTGCTCAACGATTGCAGTAGGCGAAATATCCAAAGTCTTGACTACTTCCTTCACCTGAGTCGGCCGGTACAAATGATACATCAAAGATGACATCCCATCAAAACCGACAGTGCCAAAAAGTTGCTCATAATGTAAGGTGCCATCGGCTTTCCTGAATTGTGTGTGTCTTTTTTCGGGTATCTTTCCAAGTCTATGATACAATGGCATACTTTTTTCGTTTTAGCGTACTTAAAATTACAACATTTAAAAGGTTTTGTGAAACAATGAAATGGCCCTTTAAAATGGGATTGGAAATTCTAGGAATCCTTCAATTGAAACAATCCAGGATGGATACGCTTAATAGATTTATTAAAGTTCTTTCCAAAAAAGTGTGATACGAACTAAAAATAGTGGTCGCACCTCATCCTTTTCGTGAGATGGGCAAAGGCACAACATTCGATACCGGTTTTAAGCTTTTTAAAGAAGAAATCTTCCTATCGCTATTTTTTTGGTGCTTACTAACAACAAAAAAAGCCTCCCATTATGGAAAGCCTTTCATTGGCCCTCACCTTTTTACAGGCTTTGGGTCACAACACAACAGGGCAAATATAAGAAAGCTTTTTGATTATTGATATAACAAAAAGACGAAACTATCTTTTGGTTTTTGATGTGCTAAGGCCAAAGCGAACCCTTTCATCTTATTGAACCATCGACGAATGGCAGGTACGCATCCAGGTCTAAAGAGCAAAAAAAATAGGTGACCCGCGAAGGGATCGGTCGTTTAACGAGCAAACGACCTATTCGTAGTAAAATACATCATATAATGCGCTTGTACTGTAGCTTTAAATTGAATTTGGACCCCCTTTTCAAAATCAACTTATGCTACAAAGACTATCAATCGTACTTGCGACGGCCATAATTTTTCTTTCCTGTGCCCGGGAAGAAAGCACCGAAGTATTCAATTCCGATGCCATCGCTTTGGTTCCGGTTGAACTTCCAATAGTCCCTTCAGTTCCAGAGACTGAAAAAGGATTCACAGAACTCCAAAAAACCTCGAATTGGGTGACTAAAATGCAACTCCCCCTTGGGCTTATCGAAAGTTCGGAAAATTCAAATTTTGTCTCCTTATATGACAATGCACTTGCCGCCATTCTTTTTATTCACGAAGGAAAAATATCCCAGGCCGAGAAAATTCTTGACTATTTTAATGCCAAAGTAGAAAGCGAACTCTTGAATGGTTCTGGCGGATTTTACCAATTCAGAAACGGCAATGGGGATAACGGCAATCGCACTTGGATAGGGGATAATGCATGGCTACTCATTGCTATCAACCAATATTATCATACTACTGGCAACGATAATTACCATGTCATGGCCGCTGAATTAACAAAATGGCTGCGCTCATTACAGGATGATGATGGTGGGCTCCGAGGAGGATTTAATGAAGGTGGG
>JBBQAM010000031.1:0-48143 GCA_038316335.1 Flavobacteriales bacterium | reverse complement strand
GTTGTGCGACTTACCCATGATAAAACCCCGGGTACGGTAGGGAACTTTGTTGCTTTGGCAGAAGGCAAACAAGAAAATAACAAAACGGCAAAAGGGAAACCCTTTTATGATGGGCTGAAATTTCATCGGGTCATTCCCGATTTTATGATACAAGGCGGATGTCCGTTAGGAACAGGCACCGGAGACCCAGGGTATAAATTTGATGATGAGTTTCACGAAGATCTTGCCCATAATGGTCCTGGGGTGCTATCTATGGCAAATTCCGGTCCCGGTTCGAATGGAAGTCAATTTTTTATTACTCACATCGCAACACCCTGGTTAGATAACAAACATACTGTTTTTGGCAATGTAGTATCAGGTCAGGAGGTCGTCGATGCCATTGCCCAAGGCGACACAATAAAAAGTGTGCGCATAAACCGTGTGGGTGAAGAGGCCGAAAAATGGGATGCTAAAAAGGCCTTTGATGATTTCAAAGGTTCGGGAGCAAAAAGATTGGCAGCGGCCAAGGCAGAACAAGCCATTGAATTGGATGCCATCGCCGCGGGCTTTAAAAAAACCGAAAGTGGGCTGCGCTATAAGATCATACAAAAAGGATCTGGTGCGAAAGCCAAAAAAGGCAGTAAGGTTTCCGTCCACTACGAGGGGTCATTATTGAGTGGAAAAGTTTTTGATTCTTCCTATAAACGAAAGGAGCCTATTGATTTTCAATTGGGAGTAGGGCAGGTAATCCCGGGATGGGATGAAGGAATTGCCCTTTTGGAAGTCGGTGATAAAGCGCGATTGGTGATTCCATCTGATCTGGCCTATGGGAGCGCAGGTGCCGGTGGTGTTATTCCTCCGGATGCTACCTTGTTATTTGATGTGGAATTGATGGATGTTGAATGAACATCGTATTATAGCAATCAAAAAGGAAATAAAAAATCCCCATCGGCATATTTTCCGATGGGGATTTTTTATAATTCAGTGGAAGAATTAATGAACCCCAAAATTAGTCGTGCCTGCGAAAATAGATACTCCCCAAGAGCAGAAGTGTATTCAAAAGGATAAAAAAACATAAGACACTGAAAAGAATCGTCATTTGGATTTTGGTATTACCGAAAGTATAAATCGCTTTCGGTAATAACAACCAAAAAACGTAAAACCCTACTTTAAACTGGCAAATTTTCGAGGAAAAGGTTAATTTTTAACGTTCCCGAAGCTAAGCGCCAGCAAGAGGATATTTACGATCAAAAGAAAAAATAGAATACTAAAAAAAATGAGCATCTTGGTTGCAAGTTTAGTTACAATTCTAGCTGGGGGAATTCGAATGTATAACCTTAGATAGAGAAATAGTATAAAGGTTGCGCAAAAGTCAAGCTAAGTTAAGAAAAAGTAAAATAATTCTTACCAAAATTTTAAGAGAAGGCATAAAAAAACCCCGACAAAACCGTCGGGGTTATACTATAAAAAAGTTTATACCTACCTAGTCAACAACCTTCACATTTACGGCGTTCAATCCTTTTTTACCTTGTTGTAGTTCAAATTCCACAACATCACCTTCTCGAACTTCATCGATTAAGCCTGAAATGTGTACAAAATGATCTTCGTTCGAACCATCTTCAGTGATGAAGCCATATCCTTTGGAATCATTGAAGAATTTTACTGTCCCTTTACTCATAATAATAAAATTAAATATTGATTAAAGCGCGAATATAATATTAAAATATTTATTCTCGTGATTTTTTTCAAGTTATCTTTCCGTTAAAGGGCAAGAAAATGTCGGTGAAGGCCTATTTTTACGCATAAAATCACAAGTTTGTGAAATTTCACCCTTGGTTATTATTTTAGGTTGTTGGGTCGGGCGTCATTCGCAAATAGGGTTTTATTTCCTTCACGCCTTTGGAAAATATCTTTTTGGCGTCCTCGGTGGTAATAGAAGGGCTCACTACGACATCATCGCCATGCTCCCAGTTGGCAGGAGTAGCGACTTTGTGATAGGCAGTCAATTGCAGGGAATCGATAACCCGGAGCAATTCATGAAAATTCCTTCCTGTCGATGCAGGGTAGGTGATGATAAGTTTCACCGTTTTGTCAGGTGCGATTATATAGACCGAGCGCACGGTAAGACTATCATTGGCATTCGGATGGATCATATCATAGAGCGTGGAAACCTTTTTATCCATATCGGCGATAATCGGAAAATTGACCACTGTATGTTGGGTCTCGTTAATATCCTTTATCCATTCATTGTGTGATTCCTTCCCGTCAACGCTAAGGGCGAGCATTTTTACATTCCGTTTGTCAAATTCTTTCTTGAACTTTGAAGCCGTTCCGAGTTCGGTTGTGCATACGGGGGTAAAATCAGCAGGGTGTGAGAATAAAATTCCCCAGCCATCACCCAAGTAGTCGTATAGATTTATCATTCCCAGAGAGCTATCCGCTGTAAAATCCGGGGCTAAATCCCCGAGTCGTATTGTTGCCATATAGTTTATTGTTTAAATTGATCTTTATTTATCCTATAAATCTAGTAGATTATTCTTTAATCTTGTGATGGTAGTCGTTAAAAATGTATTAAAATTTCAATATCCGTCCTTGCTATAAGGTTACAAAGTACCTCCATCAAAAAATTAAAACCTAAATATTCCAATTTTCCTTGCTAAATTTAGTTTATGCAAACTACTATAGAAGAACAATTGCGATATCCGATAGGCCATTTTCAATTGCCGGAAACAATAACCGAGGAGTTGATTGTCGAATGGATACAAACTCTTGAGGACTTGCCTTCGAACTTGTTTTCATTGGTCAAAAACCTTTCTTCCGAGCAACTCGATACACCGTATCGCCCTGATGGATGGACCGTTCGACAGCTAATACATCATCTGGCAGACAGTCATCATCACAGTTACACGCGTTTTAAATGGGCGTTAACCGAAAATCGCCCGGTCATAAAAGCATATGAGGAAAAAGACTGGTCTAATTTAATCGATGCCCAAACCGCGCCCATTGAATTGTCATTGGCGTATTTAAAGGCCCTTCATGCCAAAATGGTCTTTTTATTAAAGGGGCTTTCTAGCGATGCTTTAAAAAGGGTCTATATTCATCCCGATGGTTTGGTAGCAGTAACCGTTGCTGAAAATATTGGGAAGTATGCCTGGCATAGTCGGCATCATTTCGCCCATATTGAAAGACTATTAAAGCGCGAGAATTGGGTCTAGTCGATCGATACTAAGCTTATAGGGCCTGAAGAGGTAGGATCATTGTATACATGGCCTTATGCACAGCGAGGACCTGAGGTGCAGGGTGTTCGATTTCATTATATATCCTAAATCCGTATTTGAGATAAAATTGCAAGGCCGCTCCTTTTTGCATCGCTTCGAGCCATATAAGTTTTTTATTGTTGGTTTTTCCAAAATCGACTACAAAATCGAGTACCTGATTGCCAATGCCCTTGCCGGCGAATTGATTTAAAATATAGATTTTATCCAATAACATTGCTTCATGGGCACCATACGGTGCAAGAGCGGCATTTTTTTGGAGTTTAAGGATTCCAATGGCAATTGGGCCCTCATAAATAAGGAAAAAGTAGGAGTTGGAAACTTTTGTTTCGGCATTGAGCGCCTGGCGGGTAAAATTTTTGTCGAGATAGACCGATGGATCTCGATACTTCCAAAGATGCACATAGTGTTGTAAATACGAAGATCGGCCAACCTTAATATAAAGGTCGTAGCTTCCTGTGGTGACCGCTTCGATGCGTATGGCCTCTTTCAAGAATCCGTGTCTTTTTCCCCATTGACCGGACCATAAAAAAGTACCCAAGTTGCAAAATCAGTGGTAAAATTTTCAAAACGATGTTCCACCCCAGCGGCAACAAAGAGCAAATCGCCTTGGGCACAATGCGTGCGTGAACCATCGCAAAAAAAGGTACCGCTGCCTGAAATTATTACATAGACCTCATCCCTGCTATGCGGTTCCTGCAAATCGACTCCATCGGGCTTATAGATTTCAACTACTAAAGTTCCATGACCGAAGCGCTTTAAAAATTGAGCACCACTTGCCTGTAAGCTATCGAACGCGTGGTTTTTGTCTATTTTCATTTTTATTAATTACGTGGGTGACTTGACCCATTTGATATTACAGCCAATACTGGGTTTTTGGTTGGGACTAATCGGGTGCCCTGCCAAAAGGGCATCTAGCGCATTGTGTAGGTCTTTTCCGGTTATCGGGATGCCATTACCTGGCCTTGAATCATCGAATTGCCCCCGGTAAACCAATTTTAACGCTGCATCGAAAACATAAAAATCAGGAGTACACGCGGCATCAAAGTTACGGGCCACCTCTTGGTTTTGGTCATATAGATACGGAAAAACGTAGCCTTCATTTTTGGCAGTCAATTTCATTACGTCGGGGGAATCTTGTGGATAGTTAACAATATCATTACTTGAAATAGCAATAAAGCCGATGCCCCTCGGTTGATAGGTTCTGGCCATTGCCGAAATACCTGAATTTAAATGTTTTACGAAGGGGCAATGGTTACAAATGAACATGACCACGGTGCCTTTTTCACCACGTAGGTCCTCAAGTTGCATCCTGGTACCGGTCACCGTATCAAGCAGGCTGAAATCGGGCACGGTTGTGCCCAAGGGCAACATATTACTGGGCGTTTTTGACATTTTCCTTTTAAATTACAAATTAAAGGGAAAAAATAAAAAGTAAGTTCAAAATTCTTGCGTATTGGACCCATAATTGATACCTTAAAGGAAAAATCGATACACAGTATGAACGTTTCCTATAATTCAATGATCGAGGCCATACAAGACCTACAGAAGAAAGGATATACAGAAGATTATAACCTTTGCGATGCGGGCTTAGAACATAAACATAAAAAACAGATTCATCAGGCAGACGATCTAAATGTTGTAAAATACTATCGGTTTGAAGGGATGACCAATCCCGATGATAATGCAATCCTATATGTTATTGAAACTTCAAACGGGGAAAAGGGATTATTGGTCGATGCTTATGGGGCCTATTCTGGGAATGTTTCCCAGGAAATGCTAGATAAATTGAAGATTGCTCCATGAGTGAAACCATATCCTGGCAAGATTTTTCAAAAATCGATATGCGGGTCGGTACCATTATCGAGATAGCCGATTTTCCGGAAGTACGTAATCCGGCCTATCAAATACAAATTGACTTCGGTGCTGAAATAGGTATAAAAAAGAGCTCGGCGCAGCTCACCGAACGGTATCTGAAACACGAATTATTAGGAAGACAGGTAATCGCCGTAGTCAACTTTCCCAAAAAACAAATTGCAAATTTTATGAGCGAATGCCTTATCTTGGGAGCGGTACAAGGGAAGGATGTAATTGTGCTTCAACCCGGAACCCACGTCCCCAACGGCCTGAAAATCTCCTGATTCATTGACTGATATCCTCCTAAATAAAGTACACATCAATTTTGACACCCAGAATTTATGGTTGCTTAACCTTGCCTTGGCCTTGGTAATGTTCGGAATCGCCCTTGAAATTTCCATTAAGGATTTTAGGCGTTTAATTCTAGAACCCAAACCAATATTAATCGGCGTGGTCAGTCAATTTATACTCCTGCCTATGATTACTGTGTTGTTGGTATCCTTATTAAAGCCCTTACCTGGCATTGCCATGGGTATGTTCATGGTTGCAGCCTGTCCCGGGGGCAACGTTTCGAATTTTATGACGCACATGGCAAAGGGCAATACGGCACTGTCTATAAGTCTCACGGCCATCGCAACGTTGTTAGCCATAATTATGACTCCTTTGAACCTGCAATTTTGGGGATCATTGTACGGACCGACCGCAACACTTTTAAAGGAAATTGCGATTTCCCCGTTCGAGATGGTCAAATTAGTCGCCTTGCTATTGGGAATTCCATTATTTGCAGGAATCACAGTAAACTATTGTTTTCCAAGAATCGCCAGAAAAATGGCACATGTACTAAAATTAGCCTCTTTGCTCTTTTTTATTGCATTGATATTCTTGGCTTTGTACGACAACAGGGTCATTTTTAGAGACTATATCACATACGTTTTTTGGATTGTCTTGATCCATAATTTACTGGCACTGTTAACGGGATTTTCTTTTGCAAAGATCATGGGGTTGTCCAAGAAAGATGTGCGATCCATTACCATTGAGACCGGAATACAAAACGCCGGCTTGGGGCTATTGTTGATATTCACTTTTTTTGATGGATTGGGCGGGATGGCCTTGTTGGCTGCTTTTTGGGGGATTTGGCATTTAATATCCGGATTGATTTTAGCCGCATTTTGGGGCTATCATCCCATAAAACAGGAAGAATTGATTTGAAAAATATTTTGTACTATTTCGTCAAATTTTGGATAAAAACAGGCCTTTTTTTTTATTACGGAAAAATTACCTTTTCCGGTCTTGAAAATGTTGCAGATGCCCGATCCACCCTTTTCCTGCCGAATCATCAAAGTGCCTTAATGGATGCACTATTGCTCGCCGTTGCCAGTAACAGAAAGCCCTATTTTTTAACTCGATCCGATATTTTTAATAATCGGTTCGTGACTCCGGTCCTACATTTTTTTAGAATGATTCCCATTTACCGGATACGTGATGGCCGGCAGAATCTGATACACAATGAGGCTATTTTTGCTAGGTGTGCCCAATTATTGGGCAAGGGGGAATCTATCTTGATGTTTCCAGAAGCAAACCATAGTCTTAAACGGCGCATACGCCCGCTAACAAAGGGGTTTACTAGAATTTTAAGGCGTACTATTGAACAGCAACCGGATCTTGATCTTCGGGTGGTTCCTGTCGGTATGAATTATCGCAATGCGAATTGTTTTCCGAATCGGGTACACATTAAAATCGGGAAAAATATTCCACTAAACGCATGGTACGATGCAAAAGATCCAGAGTCGTCTCCACATAAAATAATGAATGCCGTTTCCGAAAAATTAAAGACGCTGACCACCGATATCCCCTCCATTGAATCCTATGAAGTTATCTTAAGGCAGCTCGATGAGCTGGGGGTTGATTATCTAAATCCAGAAGCGGTCAATAGGGTAATTCAAAATTTGAGATCCAACATCAAGATCAAAAAGGCTCCACAAAAAACGAACTTTTTTTCGGACTTCTTAAAAGTGCTCTTTTGGATTGTAAATTTCCCGGTACTTGTAGGGTGGAGGGCGTTTATCAAGCCAAAGGTCCCAGAAGCCGAATTCCTTGAAACCTTTCGTTTTGCCTATGCCCTGTTGGTATACCCCCTTTATTATCTTTCGCTATTTCTAGTATTAAGCAGTCAGGGCACTATCTTGTTCGCAGTCGGTTGTGTGCTCGGTATCGTGATCATAAATTGGAGTTACGTACGCCTGGCATGACCCATATGAATGTATCAGTTATACTTTTTACGCGAATCAATTGGGAACATGCCGTTATGTTTTCTAAATACGTCCCGCAAGGCCTTGGTATCTGAATAGCCTACTTCGTACAGCATGTCGTTAACGGTCGAAAGTATATATCGGCCGCCATCTATGGCAGTGGGCACAGCGGTTTCCGGGACCAATATACTTTCTGTTTTCATGGGTGGGAAGATTTTTTTAATTGGGAATGATAGCATTTATTCATGTCGCAAACAACCCATGAAGTTGTCGTAATTACACATGAAGCATTGAAAATTAAGACACTATCTTTGATGTATAGGTGCCGGAATAAACAGACTTGATAATTTTATGGATCGCTATATCGAAGAATTTTACATGACCCTGGACATTTGGCTTTCGAACCTCGAATTATATGGAGAACCTGAACTTAGGTTTCAACCAGATCCAGAAAATTGGTCCTTGGGACAACTCTATATGCATTTGATAACGGAGACCGGATGGTTTCTTCAGCAACTTGAGATTTGTAGTGGTATTTCAGAAAATGCGACACGTCAAATGTCTGAAAAGGCACGGGCGATGTTTCAGGCCAATGAGTTTCCCAATCAGAAGATCAAAGGGCAGGCTACTGTCGAAAACGTGCCACAGCCTTCTAATAAAGCAGTGTTGCACGAGAAAATGTCTGAATTGAAGAATCACCTGGGTAAAATAATAATGCACAAGAGAACACAGCGAACCGGGAAAACCGAACATCCCGGATTGGGCTATTTTAATGGTGAGGAATGGCTTCGCTATGCTACGATGCATCTAAGACATCATATGCGACAGAGCAAGCGTATCGAAGGTGATATACAGCAAATAAGGTCGGCTCTTAAAACAAAAAATAGCCATTAAAATGGAACTTTTTGAACTAAAACAGGGGATCGATGTATTTTGTATACGAGCACCCAGCTTTCCAGAAGGGGTTACGCACCCCCATAAATCATTACATGCCCTTATTTCGTACTCCAAAAAGCGTACGTATTTCGGCATATCCTATCCAAATCCAGAAGAGGGTATCATCCATCTGGCTGCGGCCAATGAATTGAAGATAGGCGAATTGCGAGCTCATGGATTGGAAGAATTTAGAATTGAAAAAGGCACCTATATTTCAATAACCAGCTATAATTTTATGGAACGTATTCCCAAGATCGGGGAAGCATTCAATAAGCTGATGGCCCATCCTCAGATAGACCCTAATGGGTTTTGTCTCGAATGGTATTTGAATGAAAATGATTGTCGTTGTATGATTAAATCAAAATAAACGTATAAAACGCAAAAGGAAGCTATTTTGATGCTACGGATTAGCGCAATGATAGTTGCCTCCCCCATGCAAAAATTCGGAGTTGAGTGGTTGAGTGGATACTACGTATTTAATAAAAAATTAGGGCAATGAAAAATAAGATGTATCCCTGTATCTGGTTTAATAATATTGCCAAGGAGGCTGCAGAATTTTATTGCACGGTTTTTGGCGATTGTAAAATTACTTCTGAAAACGCCATAGTCGTTGTATTTGAAATTGGGGGCGTCAAATTCATGGGCCTAAATGGGGGACCGAATTTCAGGCCGAATGCCACGTTGTCATTTTATATAACCTGTGAGACCGAACTCGAAATAGACTCGATTTGGAATAAATTGATGATCAATGGCAAAGCGATGATGCCCTTGGACGCATACGCGTGGAGCAAAAAGTACGGATGGGTGGAAGACCAATATGGCGTTTCCTGGCAGTTGACCCTGGGCAAGGTGAAAGACATTGGCCAAAAGGTCGTTCCCGCTATGATGTTCTCCGGCACTCAATTCAGTAGGGGCCAGGAGGCCCTTGAAATGTATATCAATATATTCAACGACTCAAACGTAAATTTTGTTTCACCCTATGCTAATTCCGATACATTGCAAGGTGGCAAAATAGCCCATGCCCAATTCACACTTTTGGGGCAGAAATTTATTTTGATGGATAGTGGCCATATGGATACTTTAACCTTTAACGAAGGGTTCTCTATGGTCGTTGATTGTGATACCCAAGAAGAAATCGATCATTATTGGAATAAGCTCTCAGAAGGAGGTAGTGAAAGCCGGTGTGGTTGGCTTAAGGATAAATTCGGTTTTTCATGGCAAATCGTACCTACCATTCTTGGGACCTTGATGAATGATCCTAAAAAAGCGGATCGGACAATGCAGGTTATTATGAAATCGATTAAATTTAATATCAAGGAACTGCTGCAGGCTTAACTTGTAAATGGAATGAATTCTACGAAACCCAAAACCATAGACGAATATATCGCTTCTTTTCCAAAGGATATCAAAATAATCTTGGAAACGGTTCGAACGACTATTCAAGAAACGGTACCGAAAGCCCAGGAAAAAATTGGTTATGGAATGCCTGCTTTTCGCATTCACGGAAAGGATCTGGTCTATTTTGCCGCATTTTCGAAACACATAGGGGTCTATGCGCTTCCTTCGGGCAACGCGGCCTTTAAAAAAGAGTTGGTAAATTATAAAACGGGGAAGGGATCAATCCAATTTCCACTTGATCAATCAATTCCCTACGACCTAATTGTGAAAATCGTGAAATTTAGGGAACAGGAAAATTTGGCGTTGGCAAATAGAAAAAATTCGGGAAAATAGTTGACTGTACGCCCTATAAATGCTTATGAATTTTAAAAATGGCTATTCGGTGGTAAATGGCCTGCGCATGTATTATGAGGTATATGGGCAGGGGATACCATTGGTATTGATTCATGGCGGAGGGTCGACGATCGAGACGTCTTTTGGTCGGATCATTCCAGAGCTTTCAAAAAAACAAAGGATCATTGCGATTGAACTACAAGCACACGGTCGTACGAATGACAGAAATTCAGACCTGTCCTTTCAGCAAGACGCGGATGATATTGCCCAACTTTTAAAAAATCTTCAAATTGACAGGGCGAATTTCCTTGGCTTTAGCAATGGCGGCCACGTAACCATTGAAGTAGCCCTAAGGCATGCCCATCTGGTTCATGCCCTTATTCTCTGCTCGACTTTCTACAATCGTGCAGGTGTTTTTCCTGGATTTTGGGAAAGATTCGAGGGTGAGGTTGCATTTAGCGATTTGCCGAAACCCTACAAGAAGGCATTTCTCGAGGTAAATAATAGTACCTCCAAACTACGTAACATGTTCGAAAAAGATGTCCGAAGAATGCAGGATTTCGTGGGTTGGAGCGATGACCAAATGCGATCAATCGATAGACCGACCTTGCTCATTAATGGCAATGTCGATATTGGCAGCCCTGAACATATGGTCGCCTTATATCGTCTGATTCCCAATTGCCAATTGGTCATGGTACCAGGAGGTCATGGCGATTACCTTGGTGAAATTACAACTTTTGAAAAGGGTACGGTGATCTCTTTTTATATAGTGCCAATTATCGAGGAGTTTCTTGAAACCGCCCTCGAAAATATGCGTTAAAACCCTTAAGCCAAATCACATAATCCCCCCAAAGAAAATAGCATTCATCATAAGTTTATTAGTGCCATACCAAAAAGCCCTGAAATTGGTGTTGTCGGTGAAAATGATTACGCGTCCTTTGCCAAGGTGCTGCACTTGGAACGGCACCGAATTTTTAAGGAGTTTAAGATTTTCTTTTGAGATATACCCGCTTAGTAAAGGGTTATCAGTGTATTTAATGGGGTTATTATAGCTCTCTTTGTCGGGTTCGATATAAATATTGGAATCCCTGAAAAGAGGTAATATATCATTTTTATAGCCAAAATTAATCGGATGTGACCGATCCACCTTGGCCTCAAAAATTGCCCCTCCGGTAACCTGTGCTCCTAAAAAGTCCCGCTTTTGTTCGAAGGAAATGTTCTTGGCCACCAAGGTATCTTTCTTAAATTTTAATTTCATCAAATCGTTTTTGGCAAACCATTCGGCTGCATTCATAAACCCGATGAGCGTACCACCATCTTTTACCCACTCCGTTATTCTTTCGGCAGCTTTTTTATCAAGGGCACTGCCCCAGGAATTGGGAAGAATAAGCGCAGTATATCGCTTCAAGTCGATGCTGCTGAAATAGTCGGTGTCTAGTTTAGTGAGCTTCATATCATAACGCTGATCCAACAGGTGCCATATTTCGCCGGCATCATTATACGTAATGCCTTTACCGACGATTAACCCGACTTCTTGTTTTTTCAAGGTTTCAAAATCATTACTGCCTAAATCGATTCCTTTGGTCAAACCTGTACCCACCGGACTAATGGGTATTTTGCTTTCCTGTGCAACTTTATTCAAGAATGCGTATAAATCACTGGCGTTTAGCTTTTGATTTTGAACAGGAATCATGATAGTACCATAATCGTATTTTTTTCCTTCTAGGGTAAAAGGGGTCCTAGCAACTTTCGCCCGAATATCATTGTTTAAAATTGCATTCAGCGCCTTCGGGGTATAATATTCGTTCCATTCAAAAAGATAGGCGTAATTGCTTTGTGATGCTGCGCCTCCACTAAGGGGTTCTAAAGTTTCTATTTCGTTCCCAGCATTGGCCAGGGTAGCCAATTCCTCATAGTCTAGGTCAAAGGCCAAGGGAAATGTCCATGCTGAGATATCATAGAAAAGGCTGTCGGAAAAGGTAGTGCGCTTTTCGAACATTGCGCGAATCAATCGTGGGTTCTTTTGATTCATCGGCACTACATAACTTTTGCCTTTAACAAATGATTTACCTCCAATAGTGACATCGTTGTTCAATTCATGAAATTTAATATGCTGACGCTGCAGAATTTCGGCCAAATGCCAAGAACGGGCTGCATCTTTATTGTCTCCAAAGACGATGGCTTTCACTTTGTTTTTTGCTCCCTCACTTTGCACATCCCGATAATAGGCCCGTTGGTATTCCAAGATTTTGGTCCGCATGTTTTTTGCGGCCTCAATGGTCGAAAGGGCCGTTGTAAATTGATTTCTTATGGTAAAGGGAAAGGTAAGAATGCCGTTTTCACTTTCTTGGATATGGCCTCGCGAACTCGCCTGTTCGAACAAAATACCGATTGAGCCATTTACATCCGGGAAGGTCGATCCTTTTCCATAATAATAATCATCATAACCTTCTTCGGAATAATATAAAGATCCGATTTTATCCAATGCTTTGGCATGATAAGTGCCAATTTCAGCGGTAAGTTCCTGATTCAATTTAGGGGTCAAGGGATGCACTCTTGTTGGCTCACCAGGCTGAAAAAAGAAGGTTGAATTGGTGCCCATTTCGTGATGGTCAGTTAAAATATTTGGAAGCCATTTATGGAAAGTTTCTATCCTGGCGCGGCTTTCTGGCAATTGAACCGGCAACCAATCCCGATTTACATCGAACCAATAGTGATTCGTGCGACCACCAGGCCATACTTCATGATATTCCCGATCATTCGGGTCGGGGTTTAGGTTCTTTGCTTTGTGCATGTTCGCCCAATAGGCAAAACGTTGCAGACCATCGGGATTAAAGGAAGGATCTAACAAAATGACCATACTATCTAATAGCTGTTCGATTTCGGGGCCCTGGGCCGCGGCAAGATAGTAGGCATAGGCCAAACTCGCATTGGAGCCGCTGGGTTCATTGCCGTGGACCGAAAATCCTTGATACACCACAATGGGCATATCTGCGATAGAAAGTGAAGCACCATTATTTTCAGTCAAGGCAAGATGTTCTTTTCTGATTTTTTCAATATTTTGATGATTTTTGGGTGATGTAACAGTTAATAAGAGAATTGGTCTTCCTTCAAAAGTCTCCCCGCGATTTTCTATAGTAATACGGTCACTAGCCTTTGCCAAAGCTTGCATGTAATACATTAGTTTATCATGGGTTACATGCCATTCCCCGACTTCATGGCCGATAATCTCCTTAGGCGTAGGTATATTGGCATCATAACTAATACCCTTTGGTAAGTAATACCCCAAATCGAGTGCTTCTTGTGCCATCGAATTTTGAAGTGTAATAAAGAGAATTAAAATCAGTAACTTTTTCATTTGAAATCTTATTTTTTTCAGGGTTATACTATAAAAAACGACCCTATTTGTACTTAGGGCCGTTAAATCGTTTTGTGCCAATTAAAAGTTTAAATGTCATCAAAATCAATATCGGTGAAACTATCGGTCGATTTGGCCTCCCCGTTTTCAATCGGTTCTTCTTCCTCTCGCTTAAAATCTTTTTGGTGTCTTTCTGAGATTACTTCAGATCCCTTCTCATCGACGATATAGTCCATCATTTCATCTACATGTTCCTTAAAAGCGACAAAATCTTCCTTGTACAGATAAATCTTGTGCTTTTTGTAATGAAAGGAACCATCATCATGTGTAAATTTTTTGCTTTCTGTAATCGTAAGGTAGTAGTCGCCTGCCTTGGTGCTCCGAACATCAAAAAAGTATGTTCTTCTGCCCGCTCGTAAAACTTTGGAATAAATTTCTTCCTGATCCATTAAATCTTTGTCGCCCATCTCGTGTAGTTGTAGTTATCCTAAAATAAAAGGTGTTTATCCCTCAAAAATGAAAAAAAAAAGCGTATCAGACAACAATTTTTTAATTTTCTTTCTCCGACAGTTGATTCCTGTAAAGTTCTTTATAGTAACCTTCAATACTATTCAATTGTTCGTGCGTACCTTCCTGTAGAAGCATGCCATTTGCCAAGACTAGGATTTTGTCGGCATTTTTTGCTGATGAAACCCTGTGACTCACGATCAGGGTGGTTCGGTTGCGCGATGCTTTCTTAAGGTTCTGCAATATTTCTTCTTCCGTTTCGGTATCTACGGCTGAGAGACAATCATCAAAAAGATACATTTTTGGATCTTTTAACAGGGCCCTGGCAATAGAGACCCGCTGTTTTTGGCCGCCACTTAACATAATCCCCCGTTCTCCTAATATAGTTTCATATTGATTCGTGAAGCCCATAATATTGTCATGTACAACGGCATTTTTAGCCGCCGTTATTACCTCTTCCAAAGTGGCAGTTTCCTTCCCAAACTTTATATTGTTCTGAATGGTATCGGAAAACAGAAAGGCATCCTGTGGTACGGCGCCAATGCTTTCACGCAAATTTTGAAGATTCAATTCCTTGATCGGTCGATCATCAATGTAAATCTCCCCTGATTGGATGTCATAAAGTCGGGCGACCAAGTCCAAAATCGTAGACTTTCCCGAACCTGTCTTACCTAATATGGCCACCGTTTCCCCTTCATCGATGATGAAAGAAATATTTTTAAGGGCGGTAATCTTGGTGTCTTCATAGGTAAATGAAACATTTTTGAATTCGATTTTTCCCTTTATCGGAGTCTCTTCCTGCACTAGGTTTACAATTTCAGGTTTTTCCTTGAGGAATTCATTAATACGTTTTTGGGAAGCTTCGGCCCTTTGTACGATCGAGGTCAACCAGCCTACGATGGCTACAGGCCACGTCAACATATTCACATATAATATAAATTCTGCGATGACTCCTACCGAGTCTATTTGTCCATTTAAATATTGTTTTCCGCCAATATATATTACGAAAATATTGCTGATCCCAATCAACAATACCATCAATGGAAAAAACCAGGCATTGACCTTGGCGAGGTCCATACTTTTGTTTTTTCCGTCAATTGCCAGTAACTTCAATTCATCATTGACTTGTGGTTCTAGGACATAGGCCTTGATGACCGATACGCCTGAAAATGTTTCCTGGGTAAACGTCGATAAGGTTGATAAGAATTGTTGCACCTTGGTGCTTCTATGATGTATTATAATACTTATCTGATAGATCAATACTGATAAAATAGGCAATGGAATCAGCGCATACAAAGCAAGTTTAGGTGCTGTAATAAACATTATGGGAACAATACAGGCAAATAATGTTATTGTATTGATGCCATACATAAGGGCCGGACCGGCATACATTCGAACTTGCCCCACATCTTCGCTAATTCGATTCATTAGGTCCCCTGTCCGGTTCTTTTTGTAAAAATTAAGACTGAGCAATTGGTAATGATCAAATACTTCATTTTTGAGGTCGTATTCAATATACCGCGAGATATTGATTATGGTTTGCCGCATCAAAAAAGTGAAAAAGCCAGAAAGCAAGGCTGCACCTACAATAATCAGAATGAATTTTAGCAGTTCTTCTCGCGCGACCACCTCCGATATTTTGCCATTCATGAAATCCTCAACGGCCGTAACCGACTTATTGACATACCGGGGCAAGACCAAAGTGAATACCCTTGCGATGATCGTAATGACGATACCCATCAATAATTTGAACCAATATTTTTTAAAGTACTTGTTTAAATATTTTAGTTCCTTCATTCGGCTTAAGTGAGCTATGGGAATGGTTTTCCCGTTAAGTGCCAAAGATAATGGTTTGCGTTAAAATCAAATGTTATTAAATACATAAGATAAAACATTGCAACTAGCACCCCATATTAAATAGATTGTTATTTTTGCGGTGTGAAACTTGGCCGAAATCGTATCTAAAGTTCTTTTAAAATGCTTACAAGAAGGCATATTCGGGTTAAAGTGATGCAATGCATCTACGCTTTGACCCAATCCAAGGATGATTCCCTTGAAAAACAGGAGAAATTCCTAATGATGAGCATTGAGAACATGTATACCCTATATTTGTTGATGTTGAGCCTGTTGGCCGAAGTACACCTAATGGCGATTAGCCAGCTGAAACTTTCCTCAAAAAAATACCTTTTAAGTACTTCCGACAGTTATCCCAATAAAGAGAAATTTGCCAACAATCGCCTGCTACGTCAAATTTCAGGCAACGGCCAATTAATTGATGCACTGGCCAAACGAAAGCTTAAAAATTGGTATCTCAATGAGGAATATGTTAAATTGATCTACAAGGAAATTGTGGAAAGTGATATGTATTCTGCCTATATGATGACGCCTAATAGTACCTATCAAGATGATAGGGACTTTGTAATACGCGTGTATAAGGATATCATCGCACCCAACGAAAAGATTTATGAATATTTTGAAGATGATAAATTAACATGGGTCGACGACTTTCCCATTGTAAATACGTTTATTGTCAAACAATTCAAAAAAGTGAAGGAGACCCATAATGAATCCTTCTTCCTACCAAAACTATTAAAAGACGAGGAAGATGCCCAATATGCCAAAAAACTTTTGGGCAAAACGCTTTTGAACGATGCCCAATGGGTACAGGAAATCGAAGGAAAGACACCGAACTGGGATAAGGATCGGATTGCCGAAATAGATGCCATCCTCCTTAAGATGGCCATTTGTGAACTTTTGAACTTCCCGTCGATCCCTGAAAAAGTTACCATTAATGAGTTTTTGGAAATCGCAAAGGAGTATTCTACGCCGAAAAGCAGCATTTTCATTAACGGAGTATTAGACAAGCTCGTAAAGGAATATAAAAGCGAAGGAAAACTAAAAAAAATAGGCAGGGGCCTGTTGTGAAAAATATTTTCTAATTTTGCGACTAAATAAAAAAGTATACCATATGAAAAAAGCAGTTTTATCTTTGGGTCTTTTATCGATTTTCGCTTTTATTTCTTGCAAGGAAAATGCAAGCAGTAAAATTAAGACCGATAACGTGGCCGTTGCGGCCGAGCGTGACCAAGCAGCAAAAAACCTACCTGTAATGGAATTCGAAGAATCAGAACATGATTTCGGAACGATTGAACAAGGTACCCCTCAAGAAACGATATTTACGTTTACGAATACCGGCAATGCGCCATTGATCATAGCAGACGCCAAGAGTACGTGTGGATGCACCGTTCCTAAAAAACCAGATGGGCCGATCGCTCCAGGGGAAAAAGGTGAATTGATGGTAAAGTACAATGGCACAGGCAATGGTCCGGTTACGAAAACGATAACTGTAACTGCCAACACCGAGAAAGGCCAAGAACTTTTGAGAATAAAGGCCTTTGTAAACCCTAAAGGAGCCGCTCCTGCAGGTCCGGTTGCACAATAAATACTAACTAATAATTTAATGATTTTAGAATGGGTGATATAGGACAGTTCCTGCCAATGATTCTTATTTTTGTGGTGGCTTATTTTTTTATGATTCGACCACAGATGAAGCGGTCGAAAGATGAAAAGAAATTTGCAGCCGAATTGAAGCGGGGGGATCGCGTAATCACCAAAAGTGGTCTGCATGGAAAGGTATTGGATTTGAACGATAGTGACTTTACATGTATCATCGAGACCATGGCAGGAAAATTAAAATTTGACCGCTCGGCGATTTCTATGGAAATGAGCAAAAAATTGAATGCTCCCGAAAAGAAATAGGCTAGGACCCATAAATTAGAAAAGCGCCGATTATAAGTCGGCGCTTTTTTTATGGATCATTCTCTAAAAATAAGTATATTCATAGATTCATTTAAATATACGACCATGTATCAAAATCGACGAGACTTTCTACAAAAGGGCACCTTGGCATTGGCCGGTGCCGGCGCTTCTTTTTTATTCCCTATGGAACTTTTGGCAACGATGCGAAGGAAAGTTGGCCCAAATGATCAAATTAATGTTGGCTTGGTCGGCTGTAATGGTATGGGCTTTAGTGATCTAAGTTCTATGCTGAAAATAAGTGAAGTGAATGTTATTGCGCTATGCGATGTTGACGAGAATGTACTTAAAAGAAGAACCGAAGATCTTAACAAAGCGGGTATTAAAAAGCCAATGTGGTATAGGGATTATCGAAAACTCCTAGAAAACAAAGATGTTGATGTCATTATAGTCGGCACTCCTGATCATTGGCATTGCCTGATACTTACCGATGCGTTGCAAGCTGGCAAAGACGTTTACTGTGAGAAGCCGATCGCTAATTCGATAGAGGAGGCTAATATCATGTTGAACTATGTTGGAGCCAGTGATCGGATGGTCCAGATCGGCCAGTGGCAACGCAGCCAGCCACATTTCTTGGAGGCCATCAATTTTGTTCATTCCGGTAAGTTGGGAAATATCCGCTTGGCCAAGGCATGGGCCTATCAAGGATGGATGAAACCGGTGCCTATTATGCCCGATGGCCCGGCACCGGAAGGGGTTGATTATGCCATGTGGTTGGGGCCTGCCAATCAACGATCCTTCAATCCGAACCGATTCCATTTTAATTTTAGATGGTTTTGGGACTATGCCGGTGGACTTATGACCGATTGGGGCGTACACCTTATTGACTATGCTCTATATGGGATGAAGGCCGGAACCCCGAAATCGGTAATGGCGTTAGGCGGTAAATTCGCCTATCCCGAGGATGCTTCCGAAACTCCCGATACCCTGCAGACCGTGTATGAATATGATCAATTTTCTATTCTTTGGGAGCATGCCACAGGAATCGACGGCGGCAACTATGGCCGTAATCATGGTATTGCATTTATAGGAAACAATGGCACTTTGGTTTTAGACCGGGCAGGTTGGGAAGTTATCCCAGAACGTGAATTTGCGGGTTGGGGAAAGGAAGGGACCCCTAAAATGGAAGCCATACCCTTACAAAAGGGGGAGGGAAGCGGCCTTGATCTCCACACCCAGAACTTTATAGACGCTGTCAAAAGTCGAGACGCTTCGAAATTGCATGCCCCTATCAAGGTAGGCTATGATGCAGCCTTGGTTTCCCATATGGGCAATGTAGCCTTTAAGACCGGGGATCGAATTTATTGGGATACGAATACAGGAAAATTCAAACAGGAAGCCGCCAATGAATTTATAAAAGCCCAGTATCACAATGGTTGGAAATTGCCTATGGTGTAAGGGTCGGAAATCAAACTAGAACGATTTTTGAGCCGTAATCTCACAGATTTTCACAATAACTTCAATAGCTTTTTGCATGCTTTCTACCGGAACGTATTCATATTTACCATGAAAGTTGTGGCCTCCGGCAAATATGTTCGGACAAGGTAAACCCATAAAACTTAGTTGTGACCCATCGGTGCCACCCCGAATGGGCTTAATTATAGGAACAACACCAACGGCCTCCATAGCTTCTTTGGCGATTTCCACAATGTATAATACGGGTTCTATCTTTTCGCGCATATTGTAGTATTGATCTTCGATTTCCAAGGTGATGCAATCGTTGTACAATCGATTCAATTTTTCAACCAGTTTCCTCAAAAATTCCTTGCGTCCGAGAAAATCTTCCTTATCATGATCGCGGATAATCAATTCAAGTACTGTCAGTTCAATTTCTCCTTTTATATGATGAATGTGAAAGAATCCTTGTCTTTTTAAAGTATGCTGGGGTGTTTCCAAGGCAGGGATGGCCATCATGAATTCATTGGCAATGCTGATGGCATTTACCATTTTATTCTTAGCATATCCTGGATGTACACTTTTTCCTTTAATCGTAACCTTGGCCTTCGCCGCATTGAAATTCTCATATTCAAGTTCACCAATTTGACTGCCATCGATGGTGTAGGCCCAGTCTGCCCCAAATTTTTTCACATTGAAATTATGGGCACCACGACCGATTTCCTCATCTGGGGTAAAACCTACTTTTATTGTACCATGTTTTATTTCCGGATGGTTAATAAGATATTCCATGGCTGTGACGATTTCCGTAAGACCGGCTTTATCATCCGCCCCTAGTAAAGTGGTGCCATCAGTTGTAATTAAGGTATTACCTTTGTAAAGTAATAAATCCTCAAAATATTCAGGAGATAAAACAATATGTTCTTTTTCATTGAGCAGAATGTCTTTACCATCATAGTCTCTAATGATTTGGGGTTTGACATTGACAGCCGTAAAATCAGGAGAAGTGTCAAAGTGGGCGATAAAACCAATGATTGGAACCGCTTTTTGGAGATTGCCAGGAAGCGTCGCCGTGACGTATGCCTTTTCATCAATGGTAACATCATGCATGCCGATAGTTTTAAGCTCGTCAACGAGTTTACGCGCCAGGATAAATTGCTTCTCCGTACTAGGCGTGGAATCTGAATTGGGATTGCTCTGGGTGTCGATTGTTATGTAGCTTATAAACCGATCTATTATGTGCTGCATGGATATAATTTTTGGACAAAAATACTGTTTAAACTATAGCAATATGCCACATAAGATGATGTACTTTAAAATTCGTATTCTCTTTTCTGCAATCTTATTTTCATGCTTTTTGGCGCATGCCCAAAAGTGCTCCTTAAATATTGCTGGTGAAGATTCACAGGTTATTGTTGGAATATTTCAACTGAGCGAAGACCAGCAAGTGGCACTTCAAGATATCAAAGCCAATCTGGCTATAGAGACTGATCAAATCGAGGTAGCGATACAAAAACTAATGAAGGAACATCCCCAGAGCACCCAGGAAGAATTGATGGTCTTGGCAAAGAAATATCGCGAACTACAACTGAAAATGGTCAATACTATTCTCGATGGCGATAAAAAACTATTGGCTACTTTTAACCCTAAACAATATCAACGTTATTTGTCTTTATGTAAAGAGGCCTTACGGGAGCCACTGCAAATCGACCCCGTTCCAGCAAAGAACGTTCCTGATCCAGAATAAAGAGAAAATGGCTTTCGCATTAAATTATTAAGGATACTCGAAATACTTAAACGAAGTTTGTATTTTTGGCGAAATCCTACTGAATTTCATGTATAAAAACCTAATTCGTCCCATTCTTTTCTTATTTGATGCAGAAACGGTGCACCAGATGATATTTTATCTCATTAAGACCTTTTCGAAATTGGGTCTCGGTCCGATTTTAAGATCCGCGTATGTTGAAAAAGACCCGCGCCTAGAGCGTATGGTTTTTGGATTGAAATTCGCCAATCCGGTCGGCTTGGCAGCCGGTTTCGATAAGGATGCAAAATTATTCAATGAACTCGCTAATTTTGGATTTGGTTTTGTGGAAATCGGCACACTCACCCCGAAACCCCAAGAAGGGAATCCTAAAAAAAGATTATTCCGCCTGAAGGTCGATGAAGCGATTATCAATCGGATGGGATTTAACAATGATGGGGTTTTTGATGCGGTCGAGCGATTGAAAAAAAAACACAAAGTACTTGTTGGAGGGAATATTGGAAAAAATAAATCGACCCCGAATGATGAGGCCATCAAAGACTACCTCATTTGTTTTGATGCCCTTTTTGAATTTGTAGACTATTTTGTGGTAAACGTAAGTAGCCCGAATACCCCTGGCCTGCGTGAGCTTCAGGAAAAAGAGCCTTTAATGGCTTTATTAAAGGAACTTAAAAAGGAGAATGAAAAATGTGCAATTGCTACGCGTTCCAAAATCAAACCAATTTTATTAAAGATTTCCCCAGACCTTACGAACGATCAACTAAATGACATCATAACCATCGTTGTGGCAACTAAGATCGATGGTGTTATCGCTACCAATACGACGATTCAACGCACCAATTTAAAGTCAGACTTGGTGAATACTGAGGAAAAAGGAGGACTTAGTGGAAAACCATTGGCACATCGAAGTACCGAAGTTATAAAATATCTTTCCGAGAAAAGCGAAAAGGCCTTCCCAATCATTGGGGTAGGTGGTATCCATTCCCCGGAAGATGCTATGGAAAAAATCGCGGCCGGTGCTGATCTTGTTCAAATTTATACCGGGTTTATCTACGAAGGACCGAGATTGGTCAAAATGATAAATAAGGAACTGCTTAAACGGTATGATATGAGCGGCGCGTAATTAAGCCCTTAAAGCTTCATTTAGTTCGCCCAGTAATCGATTACCAATACATCGTCTAAAATCGGGGATAACAGCGCACCGAATGCCTTATGGTCTGGATGTGGTAGATAGATTGCACGATCCTCCTCGCTTTTAAAGGTCAGAAAAAAGCAATGAGTAAATCCTTTTGCCAATCCTTCCGGGCTATTATTCAGGCCCCATTCATAGGATACGATTTGAGGAATTTTAGAAGGAAGGGCCTTGAAAGCTGCTTCCACTTCCTTCACTTTTTCAGGCGATGCGCCTTCCTTAAACTTGAATAGGACAACATGACGCAGCAGGCTATCATGAATTTTTGACATTATTTGATGTTGAGATGTTACTTCATTGTTCTGAGTCCTCGGACTGAAACTCACTAAAATCCCCGAAAAAACTACAAGCGCTAAAAGAACTATTCTTTTCATAGATACTATTTAATTAATTTTTAAAAGTGCACTTTGCCCCCGATGAACTATTCATGAAGTTTGTAAGATGCTTGTCATAACCTAAGGCCATACGGAATTCCTAGAAAAACAATTAGACCTTAGCTTCAGGGAACCGTAAGCCCTATTTTATCCGAGCATTCGGGCCAACAAACTTTTCTCAGGATACAAATCATGGAAAGATATAAAAATTCAGGGTTAATCGTATGGAATTTGTATTTTTCTGTTCTCAAAAAAAACAATGGATTGAACTACGACATTCTATCTGCATTTATGATTGCGACGGCGGCCTTGGCCTTAGCACCTGGACCGGATAACATTTATGTGCTAATGCAGAGCGTCGTGCATGGTAAAAAGTACGGTTTCGCAACTGCGGCAGGTCTTATTTCGGGCTGTTTGGTACATACTAGTTTGTTGGCCTTCGGAATATCGGCCGTCATTAAAAACAATGACAGTATTTTTTTTGGTATCAAAGTATTCGGAGCACTTTATCTATTTTTTTTGGCCTTCAAGGTATTTCGTGCAGAGGCTTCTTTGCAACTCATAGATAGCGCCAATGTGCCAAAAAAGTCACTGGGAAAATTATTCCAACAAGGATTTATCATGAACGTACTTAATCCGAAGGTGACCATATTCTTTTTAGCTTTTTTTCCCGGATTTTTGTTTAGTGAAACGATGCCGCCATTTTTTCAATTTTATATTTTGGGACTAATTTTTATGGGCATTGCAGGGATTATTTTTGCGCTTATCGCCTTCCTATCAGGTGGTATCTCAAAATATATTAAAACCCATTCCAAGGCCGGTATATTTTTGAAATGGATGCAAATAACCGTGTTCATCGGGATTGGGATCTACCTTCTATTATCTGATAAATAGTACTAATTTTGTGAAGCAACCATGGTATGGATCGCTGTCAAAAGCTTGCCTATCCATGTCGAATACGAGTTAATGTCGGTAAAAGTTAAGATTATAGAATGTCCACGGGATGCCATGCAAGGTTTGAAAGACTTCATTCCTACCGGGGAAAAAGTAAAATACATCCAGTCGTTGTTGGGTTGCGGTTTTGATACGGTCGATTTTGGCAGTTTTGTATCCCCCAAGGCGATTCCACAGATGGCCGATACTGCCGAAGTACTTGCACTACTGGATCTAACAAATAACAAAAGCAAGCTTTTATCGATTGTTGCGAATGTGCGAGGCGCAGAAGATGCCGTACAACATTCAGAAATTAGCTATTTGGGCTATCCCTTTTCCATTTCCGAGAACTTTCAAATGCGCAATACCCATAAGACCATTGCACAATCCGTAGCTACCCTGCAAGAAATATTGAGGATTGCAAAAGCGAGTAACAAAGAGGTGGTTACCTATATTTCTATGGGATTCGGGAATCCCTACGGAGATCCCTGGAATGTTGAAATCGTTGGGGATTGGACAGAAAAGTTAGCGGCCATGGGGTGTCGTATTATTTCGCTATCCGATACTGTAGGAACTTCAACGCCTGATTCCATTTCATATCTTTTTTCCAATTTGATACCTAAATTTCCTGAAATCGAATTCGGTGCCCATTTACACACCACCGCGATTAAATGGCATGAAAAAGTCGCAGCGGCTTATAGCTCAGGATGCCATAGATTCGACGGTGCTGTTCAGGGATTTGGAGGATGTCCCATGGCCAAAGATGAACTCACAGGGAATATGCCGACCGAAAAACTGCTTTCTTATTTTTCTTCGATGAAGGTCGATACGGGAGTAAATTGGATGGTTTTTGAGGCGGCCTATAATAAGGCCACTGAATTGTTCTCAAAATATTCCTAAAACCTATGTGTATTTTTTTGGCCCATTCGGGATTTGCTGTATACGCCATAAATAACCCAGTGAAAGACCAAGGATAATACCTTGAAATTAGAATTAAATCTTTATTTTTAAACTGTGTTGATGCCATTGACACCAAAGCGAAAGCATTCGTTTTGACTTAATTACGCTCAAAAAGGCATAAAATCATCTCATTCATCAAATTGTAAAGCTTCTTAAACAAAAACTGATGCGCGTGTTCCTTTCTTATTTCGGACTTCTTTGTATTATATGGGCCGGTCATGGTCAAACAAAGGAAAAATCGGTGCCACTTTTTGATGGAAAGACTTTCCGGGGTTGGGAAGGCGATACGTTACATACGTGGCGTATTGAAAAAGGGGTTATTCTTGGAGGCTCAAACGATACCGTCGTTCCTCACAATGATTTTTTATGTACTGATCGATCCTATGCGAATTTTATTCTAAAACTAAAAATTAAATTGACTGGCGATGACGGTTTTATAAATTCAGGAATCCAATTTCGAAGTAAGCGTCTTGAGAAGCCCGATTATGAAATGACTGGCTATCAAGCCGATTGGGGAGCTGATTATTGGGGGAGTCTGTACGATGAATCGCGGCGCAATAAGACCTTAAGCGCTCCCGATTCTGTAAAAGTACTTGACTGGATAAAGATCGGTGAATGGAACGATTATGAAATTCGTGCAGAGGATCGAAGGATACGGCTCTATGTCAATGGACATCAAACTGTCGATTACACGGAAGCCGATACGGGCATACCACAGGCAGGTTTGATCGGATTTCAAATTCATGGGGGCGGGAAGGCCCAAGTCGCCTTTAAGGATATCCGTTTGGAAGCACTTGAATAATCAAAAAATCACCGCATCACCATACAAAAACAATCATAACCAACCGACCAAAATGAGAAAGTACCGTTCATTTTTCCGCATTAGCCTGCCCTTTGTATTCGTACTCTTGTTAATTTACTGCCGTCCTAAGTCTAAGGGCGAAGCTGCTGAAAACCTTGTTCGTGACTCTACGATTATTGATCGTGAATATGCCCTAGAGGCGACCATGCTGGGATACTTTGCCCAAGATGGATCTCGAAACCCTACCCTAAAGGCCAATAAAGGCGATCGGGTTCGAATCACTATTACCGATGGGGAAGTTATGACGCACGACATCGCTATGGAAAAATTAGGCATTAAGAGTACCACTTTGTCCGAGAAGGGTTCAAGTGCAAGCATCACCTTTACGGCCGTTTCTGACGACATCTATTTTTGTACCGTTCCGGGTCACCGTGCAGCGGGTATGGTGGGCAAATTTGAAATTGTCGAAGGAGCTATCACGGCACCGACAATTGTCGGAATAGTTCCAAAGAAAGATGGAAAGCCTCTCAACCTTGGGTTTGAAAGGGGCACTCTTAGCGATTGGAGCGCGACTGGGGAAGCCTTTAAGAACGCTCTTTTTACAGGTCCATCGACCGCTTATGAAACCGATGCGAAAATCGGGTTTGACGGGGATTACTTTTTGAGCAGTGGGGGCACTACAAATTATAAGTTAAAAGGTACCTTGACTTCCGTTGCCTTCGAAGTCACACATCCCTTTGCGTCTTTTTTAATTTCCGGTGGTGCCCTTGCCGATACCCGAGTAGAGCTGGTAACCAAAGACACCCAAGAGGTTATCTTTTCGTCTTCAGGACAAGGACGGACCACTATGCAGCCGATCGTAGTCGATTTAAAGGATTATTTGAACAAGGACATCTTCATTCGCGTCATTGACAATGAAACCGGGACTTCCCCCATATCCTATATAGGCGATGATAAAATGGCGCATATCAGTTTTGATGATTTTCGGTTTTATCCTACACGTCCTAATTTCCCGAATGAACTCCATAAAGAAGATATTGTGGTCATGCCTCCTTTAGATCCTGTGCTGCATTCTGGACTTTCCGGTACCGAAGCGGCCAAAGTGATGACGTTGCCCGAAGATTTCAAGATTACCCTTGCGGCAGCCGAACCAGATATTGTAAGGCCCATTAGTTTTACCATAGATGCAAAAGGCCGCCTGTGGGTGGTTGAGGGCCATACCTATCCCGTTCCGGCCGAAGAAGGAAAAGGCAAGGACCGAATCCTGATTTTTGAGGACACCAATGGGGATGGTACCTTGGATAAACGAAAAGTATTTACCGAAGGCCTTAACCTTGTCAGCGGTATTGAAGTAGGTATGGGTGGTGTATGGCTAGGTGCGGCCCCCTATTTGTTGTTTATCCCGATCGATGCTGAAAACGACCGCCCAGCTGGTCCACCACAAAAACTACTCGATGGATGGGGGCTTGACGACACCCATGAAGTACTCAATAATCTACGATGGGGTCCTGATGGTTGGTTATATGGTGTGCATGGGGTATTTACCTTTTCAAATGTCGGAAAACCCGGGGCCCCGGACGATCAACGAACTAAATTGAATGCCGCAGTATGGAGATACCACCCCACAAGACATGAGTTCGAAGTCTTTTCAGAGGGTACCAGCAACCCCTGGGGCATTGATTTTAATGATTATGGGCAGGCGTTTATTACCGTTTGCGTCATTCCACACATGTACCATATTATACAGGGTGCCCGGTATCAGCGGCAAGGAGGGGAACATTACAATCCGTATACCTATGATGACATTAAGACGATAGCAGACCACGTCCACTACTTGGGCGATCGCGGGCCACATGCCGGCAATTTTAGATCAGCGGCGGCTGGTGGCGGCCACGCACATGCCGGAGCGATGATCTATTTGGGTGGGGATTCCTGGCCAAAGCAGTACCGCAATTCCATTTTTATGAATAATATCAATGGTGCACGCTTGAACAATGATCAGCTCACCCGTTCTGGATCAGGCTATTTGGCCACCCATAATAAGGATTTTTTGGTCATGAACGATTCTTGGTCTCAATGGCTCAATTTTAAATATGATCCAGGTGGTTCGGTTTTTGCAATAGACTGGTATGACCAAAACCAATGTCATAGCCCGAATCCCGATGTGCATGACAAAACCCTGGGCCGGATCTTTAAGATCAGTCATAAAAACGATCAATGGGTCAAAGTGGATCTTACGAAAGCTTCGGATGCCGAGCTGGTAAACTATCAATTAAATCGGAATGAATGGTATGTTCGACAAGCGAGGACCTTACTGCAGGAGCGTGGCCCCAACCCACAAGTGCATCAAGCCTTGAAAAAGATACTAAATGAAAATCCGGATGTAACCCGAAAGCTAAGGGCCCTATGGACGCTTCATGTGACCAACGGACTTTCCGATAAGGAGATGAACGAACTTCTGGGAAATCAAGATGAGTATATTAGAAGCTGGGCCATACAATTGATGACCGAAGACAGGGCCATTTCCCAAGCGACCATGGACAAATTTGTCGATATGGCTAAAAATGACGGTTCCGCTATGGTCAGGTTATATCTTGTTTCGGCATTGCTCCGATTGGAGCCGGCCCAAAGGTGGGACGTACTGGATGCCCTTGTACAGAAATCGGAAGATATAACCGATCATAACCTACCTTTAATGGAATGGTATGCACTTGAACCTTTGGCGGCTTTGGACACGGAGCGCGCCTTAAAAATGGCGGAAAAGGCAAAAATACCTAAACTCTTGGATTATACCATACAAAGGGTGGCAGCCATAAAAAGTACTGCAGCCAATAAATCACTCCAGGCCTTAAAGGGTCGTTTGAGTAAAATAAGTTCAAATGAAAGTCAGTATTACCAGATAAAGATCGATTCATTGGTCAATGCAAAAGGTACCCAATAAAAATAAGTTGATATGAAAACAAGAAGCAAAACTAGTATAGCAAGCCTATTCGGCAGTCTGGTCTACCTTGGTATTGGTGCCCAATGCGTTATTGCCCAGGCAATTTCTTCCAATGATTTCGCAAAAACCACATTAACCAGGGATTTTATCTCGGAAGGGGTTGCAGTTGGCGATATGAACAAGGATGGCCTATTAGACATCCTAGCAGGGTACTATTGGTTCGAGGCCCCGTCCTGGGAAAAACATGAAATGGCACCATCACGAACGTTTGACCCAAGACAGGAATACAGCGAATCGTTCCTGAATTTGGGCATGGATGTCAATTTGGATGGATGGGACGATGCGGTGATTATTGATTACCCCGGAAAAGCGGGGTTTTGGTTTGAGAACCCCAAAAACGGTACGGGACCATGGCAGAAACATGTCATTGCCGATTCTATGGGGATCTCCAACGAATCGCCAAATTTTGTGGATATCGATGGGGATGGCAGACTCGACATACTTTGCGGGGATGTGGTCAAAAGGCAAATTGTATGGCTTCAGGCCCCATTGCATGCTGGAGAAACTGAATGGAAACGTTTCCCGCTTAGCATTGAAAATGTGCCAGGAACGGAAGAGTACTCCCATGGGATAGGTTATGGGGATATCAATCAGGACGGCTTTGGGGATGTGGTAATTCACGAAGGATGGTTTGAAGGAAAGGCCGATAAAAAATCGGGTGATTGGGAGTTTCATCCGACCGATTTAGGAGAACCATGTTCTCATATGCAAGTGGTCGACGTCAATGGCGATGGAAAAATGGATGTGGTAAGTGCCTCGGCACATAAACTGGGTATTTGGTGGCATGAACAATTGGAGGGTCAAAACTTTGCCACCCATTTGATCAGCAATACGACCGCCCAGACGCATGCTTCGATTATGGCTGATTTAAATGGGGATGGTAGGGCAGACTATATTACCGGAAAACGATATCTAGCCCATAACGGTCGGGACGCCGGGGATGCAGAAACCCCCTATTTGTTGTGGATCGAATTTACGCCAGGACAACCGCCTTATTATAAGGAACATATTATTGATGCCGATTCCGGGGCCGGTCTCAATATCGCGGTAGCCGATATGAACAATGACGGAAAATCGGACATCGTGATCGCCAACAAGAATGGGATTTTCCTTTTTGAGAACATGATGGATTATTAATAGTCTATATGCATTGTAGAACGTCTAAAGGAGAATCCACAAGAGGCGCCAGGTCTACAGAGCATAAATAAGCAGTGGACTTCACTTGGAACATGCTATTTTTAAATTGAAAACTGTTAGAATAAAACAACAATAAAGCTTAAATACTACACTAAGCAACACAATCCCGGCTGGCCTAATTAGACAGTATAGGCCCTTATTTCCGACTTCCTATGCGGGTACTAAGGTGTTTTTAGTAAATAAAGACTCGAAAATTATTCTTATTTAGATTTAATATAAATAAAGTTTGTGTAAATCAAATTTCATGTTAAATTTGCGCAGCATATTATTTATATTAAATCTAAATAAGAATAAACCTCATGAAACATACCCTATGCATTGTTGGCTTTCTAATTTCTACCATGGTGTGGTCTCAGACCCAATCCGATTCAATCACCTTCGACCCTCAAAAGCAACTGAATGCGGCGCAACGCATTTTATCCGGAAACTATGGATCGACAGTGACAATAGGAGCCTATGGAGAAATGCAATACCTACAACCTGAAAATGACAATGGTATCTTGGATGTTCACCGTTTGGTATTGCTATTGGGATACCGTTTTAATGAAAAAGTTCAGTTCGTTTCTGAAATTGAGATCGAACATGTTGAGGAAGTGTATGTCGAACAGGCCTTTATCAATTATAACGTCGCCAATAATGTCAATCTTCGTGGTGGATTAATGCTCGTACCTATGGGCATTATAAATGAGTTTCATGAACCTACGACATTTAATGGGGTTGAACGCCCTAGCGTGGATCATGACATAGTCCCTTCGACTTGGCGCGAACTCGGTGTAGGGGTAAGTGGTAGGTTCAACACTATTTCACTAGGGTATCAAGCCTATGTCTTCAATGGATTCAAATCTACTGACGTCAATGGTGAAGGCCAACTGATTGGGTTTTTAAACGGATCTAATGGATTGCGGAATGGGCGGCAAAAAGGAATCGAATCTACCGTGAATAGCCCTACATTTTCAGCAAAAGTCGATTACTATGGTATCTCAGGTTTACGGCTGGGCCTTGCTACGTATCTTGGGAAGACCCAGGCAGCAAGTGAAATTGAGGATTTGGAAGGTGCCAATATTGGTATTTCAATGGTAGGGTTGGATGCCCGATACGTTTATAGGCGCTTCACAGCCAGGGGTCAATATGTTTATGCCGCACTTTCGAATACAGATAGTTACAACACGCTTACCGGCAGCGATTTGGGCAGTGCCTTACGTGGATGGTATCTGGAAGGGGCCTATAACCTATTGCCATCCGATAAAGATCAAAGGTTATTCGCCTTTGCACGATATGAAAATTATAATACGCACGCTACTACGGCCGGATCTTTGCCAATCAATTTGTCCTATGATCGAACGGACCTTACCACAGGTCTTAGCTATCATATTGCTCCTGGTGTCGTCTTAAAAGCGGATTATCAATTTAAAGGAAACGCTATGGATGGTGCACAAGTACCCAATCAGTTGAATTTTGGTATTGGCGTATGGTTCTAGATCTTTATTGGCAGTATCGACCTACATATTAAAAACATGCTACTATTTTATAATGAAGCGATTTATCTAGATAGATTTTAGAAATATAATTACCTATGACACAATTTGAAAAAAAAGCCATATTACTGGTACACGGCATAATTATGATTACGCTACTAAGTGGTTTTAAGGTAGCGGATTTGCCCCAAAAGGTTAGAAAAGAGGTTGAAAAAGTATTCCAAATTACCGATTTTACGGTTGATAGCGTGGATATTCCCGAAAGTTTGAGATTACAGCTGCCATCCCGAATGACCCCTGACAATTTTTTTAAGATTCAAAAACAGGCAACCGTACTAGGGTATGCGTATATGGATAAGGCTGCTAGTAAAACGGCCTTTTTTGATTATTTGGTGATTTTTAATACCAAGCTTGAAATCATTCAGTCCAAAGTTCTGACCTACCGGGAGGAATATGGGGGTGAGATCGGTAGCAAAAGATGGTTGCAACAATTCTTGGGAAAAACAGGAAAAGATCGGGTTGATTACAAAACAAATATCGATGGTATTTCTGGCGCTACAATTTCTGTAAGGTCTATGACTACTGCCATTGACCAACTCTTACGTAGCATTGGTATCTTACAAGAAAATAAAATTATAAAATGAAATACAACGGCCTTTTAGCATCATTTCCAAAAGAAATAAAAGTTTTTATAGGAACCTTTGTAATCGTACTTTCAATAGGTTTTTATACCGGACTATTATTTGTATCACAAACAGGCACGTATCATGCCAGTGGAATTGAAGAAAATTATCTTGGGAATGAATCAAGTGAAGCGGCCGAAATAATGAAGTTTAAAAAGAGTCCAAGGGAAATGCTTACGATCATTCATACCCACATACTCTCCATGTCCTTCATCTTCTTTCTCTTAGGCGGTCTCGTTTGGCTTGCAGATTTGCCAAAAAAATTGAAGTTCTTTCTGACAATCGAACCGTTTATTTCGGTCATTTTGACTTTTGGAGGGATTTATTTTCTCTGGCTCGGCATGACATCGATGAAGTATGTGATTATGGTATCGGGAATTTTGATGACCATCAATTTCGTAGGTTCTACATTTTTGGTACTATTCCAATTGATGAAAAAGTCCGTTTTATACGAATCATAGAATCCAAATAAAAATAGTACATTTGCACGCAATTAATCCTTAATTGCCATGGAAGCCCACCTAAATAAAATTCTCGGAGAAGGTTTAACGTACGACGATGTACTTCTTGTGCCCGCTTACTCCGAAATACTCCCGAGGGAAGTCAATATTCAATCACAATTCACCCGAAATATTACTATCAACATACCCATTGTGTCGGCCGCGATGGATACCGTGACCGAATCGCGCATGGCTATTGCAATCGCGCAAGAAGGAGGTATCGGGGTGTTGCACAAGAACATGACGATCGAACAACAGGCCCTAAAAGTGCGAAAGGTCAAAAGGGCGGAAAGCGGTATGATCTTAGACCCTGTAACCTTGCCAGCAACTGCTTTGGTGGGGGATGCCAAGGCGAATATGCGGGAATTCAGTATCGGGGGCATTCCGATCGTCGATTCCAAAGGCAAATTGATCGGAATTGTAACCAATCGGGATCTTCGATTTGAAAGAAATGATGCGCGGCCCTTATCCGAAGTCATGACCGTCAAAAATCTGGTTACCGCCCGTGAGGGTACTTCCTTGGAACAAGCAGAGGGCATTCTGCAAGAGCATAAAATCGAAAAACTTCCCGTTGTAGACAAAGACTTTACCTTAGTCGGTCTTATTACTTTTAGGGATATCACCAAATTGACCCAAAAACCAATCGCCAACAAGGACCAATATGGTAGGTTGCGGGTTGCCGCGGCCATCGGTGTTACCGCAGATGCCGTTCAGCGGGCAGAAGCCTTGGTCAATGCAGGTGTAGACGCCGTGGTTATCGATACAGCCCATGGTCATACTCAAAATGTTGTCAAAACATTGAAGGAGGTAAAGAAAAAATTCCCCGCGCTCGAGGTCATAGTAGGCAATATCGCCACTGGGGAAGCAGCAAAATTTTTAGTTGCGGCCGGGGCCGATGCGGTGAAAGTAGGTATTGGACCAGGTTCTATTTGTACCACCAGGGTGGTTGCCGGCGTAGGTTTTCCGCAATTTTCGGCAGTTCTTGAGGTGGCATCGGCCATTAAGGGCTCAGGCGTTCCGGTCATTGCCGATGGCGGTATTCGCTACACGGGCGATATCCCAAAAGCCATAGCCGCAGGTGCCGATACCGTAATGTTGGGATCGCTCCTGGCAGGAACCAAGGAATCACCGGGGGAAACGATTATTTATGAAGGCAGGAAATTTAAGTCGTATCGCGGAATGGGTTCTGTAGAAGCTATGAAACAGGGTTCGAAAGATCGGTATTTCCAGGATGTCGAGGACGATATCAAAAAGCTAGTCCCCGAAGGTATTGTTGGTCGCGTTCCTTATAAAGGCGATTTGTATGAGAGTATTCACCAATTTGTTGGAGGACTTCGGGCAGGTATGGGCTATTGTGGTGCCAAGGACATTGTCAGTCTAAAGGAAAAAGGCCGATTCGTAAAGATAACGGCCAGCGGTATCAACGAAAGCCACCCACATGACGTTACCATTACTTCAGAATCCCCTAACTATAGCCGATAAGTTCGAATCGTTCCAATTCGTTTAGTGTAGAACATCGATAATTTCACGGATCTTGGTAGCTTTTACGTAACTTCGATTGAATATGATAGTTCGCAAGTAACTGACACCCGGCTTTATCGCTATAAGGTGTGCCCAAAGTGTTTTAATCGACTGTTTATGAATACCAAGGTCCTGTTCTTCTTTCTTCTGGGATCCTCAACTTTTGCCCAGCAGACCATCGGGGATTTTATTTCCGTCGAACCCGCGCCACAAAGTACCGATTTTGTAATCCCGTCTACCCATATATTCCAGAAGCTTGTTGAAGCGGGCGACCTATTAACACAGGGCGGTACGCTGCCTAATTTGGGTGATTTTACAGGATATGTCCCAATTGCCGGAAGTAGCCAGAATGGCTACCTAAGCATTAATTCAGAGACGGCCCCTGGCGCCGTAAGTATTTTGGATATCGATTTCAACGCGGGTAATGGCCTTTGGAACATTTCCAGGTCACAAGCTATAGATTTTTCGTCCGTGGTAGGTACGGCAGCCAATTGCTCGGGAACCGTTACCCCATGGAATACGATCGTATCGTGCGAGGAGGTCGTTTTTGATTCAGATATCAATGTTGATGGGCATAATGATCTAGGTTGGTGTGTAGAAATCGATCCTGCTACAAAGACCGTAATCGATAAAAGATGGGCCCTCGGCAATATGAAACATGAGAATGTCGTCGTGCATCCTAATAGAAGAACCTTATACGAAGGGGCCGATAACAATCCTGGGTATTTATATAAGTTCGTAGCCGACAATGCCGATGACCTTAGCAGTGGTAGGCTGTATGTATATAAAGGTTTGAAAAACGGCCCTGGAGATTGGGTACAAATTAATAATAGCACCCCGGCCGAGCAGAATACGACGGTTGCACAGAGTACTACTGTGGGTGCTACTGCCTTTAATGGCATCGAGGACGTTGAAATCGGGCCTGATGGCTGGATTTATTTTGCGGTTAAGAACGAAAGCCGAGTGTATCGTTTACAGGATTCGGATCCTATTACCGGCACTTCAGTGCCTCAGGTGGAAACTTATGTCGGGAATGCCTCGTATACTATACCCAATGAAAATGGGAGTTCAATAGTTAGTTGGGGCAGCGGCAATGACAACCTGGCCTTTGATGGCGATGGCAACTTATGGGTGCTTCAGGATAGTGGCAATCTTCAAAATTATATTTGGGTCGTCGAGAACGGACATACCCAGGCGGCTCCGAAAGTCAAAATCTTTGGTCGGACCCCAACCGGTTCCGAACCTACTGGGATTACCTTTTCACCTGATTATCGCTTTCTTTTTATGTCTATTCAACATCCGAGCAGCGGGAATAACGCAACTCTGCAAATCGATGCCGCAGGGAATGAGGTGGCATTTAATAAAAATACCACCCTGGTCATAAAAAGAAGGGAAGTAGTAAATCAAATTTGGTACTTGGATGCGGATGGAGACCAATTTGCCCATCCTACCACGATAACCAGTACTAGCAGTCCAGGAGGGGGATATACGACCGTTGTCTTGCCAACTACCGATTGTGATGACAATGATGCCGCCATCAACCCGAATACAATCTGGTATTTAGATGCCGATGGGGATGGGTATGCCGACCCGCTGACCCAACTGAGCTGCACGAATCCAGGAACGGGATACACCTCAACAGTGCTGCCGGCAACCGATTGCGACGATTCGAATGCTACGGTTCACCAAATGATTACTTGGTATTTAGATGCCGACGGGGATCAGTATGCAGATCCCGTGACGGTTGATAGCTGCACCAATCCGGGAACGGGCTACAATGCAACTGTGTTGCCTACCACCGATTGTAATGACCTTGATAGCAACTTAAACCCCGACACGTTATGGTATCTTGATACGGATTCCGATGGGTATGCCGATGCCGAGCCCATAAAAAGTTGTTCGAGTCCCGGGGAAAGTTATACCCCCATGATGTTGCCAGTCAAAGAGATTACAATCCCAGATGATGGCATTTTGTACCCTAATCCAACATCGAATGAAGTATTCATCGATATGGGACGGGACTATGAGCAGGTCGAAATGACGGTCTTAAATCCCCTAGGTCAGGTAATTACCCAAAGTAGGTTTAAGAATACATCAACCATCAATTTCATGCTTGTTGATAAAAGTACTGGCGTATATTTTGTACAGTTGATGGCCAATGGCCAACGGGTCGGATTCTTTCGAGTTATAAAATTATGAGCACACATCTTCATACACCCCAACCTAATGGCTGAAATGTAGTATCATTTGCTTGAATTTCTTGTTTTATACACAGCGTTCGTGCAGAATCTTGGTGGACATTTTTAGTAATTGTCAATGCAGTGGTCTTCTTCAAAATACAACCTAATGAATGAGGAGACTTTGATTATCATGCAAGCCATAAATTATATGATGGATTGGACCAACGCCCCACAAAACTAAATTTGCGATAACTGGGGCGATGACTACTAGATCCGGTCAATTGGGTTACTTGACCTTGTGTAGATTATTTTAAACCCTTTTTATTTACCCTCCCCACTATAGGTTTTCCAATCCTTTTCCTTGTAGATGTTATCGCCGAAATATTTGGCGATGTTTAAAAAGGGTTCGGGTTTTTGGTATCCTGGTACCGGGGACAACATGTTCATTTTTTCGTCTAGAAAGATGGTAGTAGGATAGCTTAATCGGCCTTGCATCAACGCTGCGGCAAATTCGTGGTAGCCTTTTCGGCCTTGAGGAACAAATTTGTAGGTCTTCCCTTTAAATTCGATAGGCTCAGTACCCTCGCCATCTAATTTCACCATATAAAAATTCTTTGACATGTAAGCGGCGACTTCCTCATTTTGAAAGGTATCCTTATCCATTTTCTTGCACCATCCGCACCAGTCTGTATATACATCGATGAATATTTTTTTTGGGCTTTTTTCAGTTTTCACCATGGCGGCGGCCTCCTGCCAAGTTAGCCATTTAACTTCTTGCGAATGAAGCGATACGGAGCAGCATCCTAGGAAAAGAACAAAAATCAATGTAAGTCTGGAGCGCATTTGAAATTTCATGGTGCTACGGTATTTTGGACCATAAGTCGTTACGTACTTCCAAATCTAACGAAAATACACCAATTTTATTTCAATAGCATCTTAATAGTGCGACCAGTCGCTGGTTAGATTACCCATTTTGGAGCAAACTATAGCTTATTGTTGATGTTTCCCGAAAGACCTTCTAACTGGAACCCTATGGAATTCCTGGCTATTTTATACCGATGTGCGCCTTTTCTGATTTCGATTCGAACAGGTTCCCAGTATCTACCTGATTTTTCAACAAGTCCTCGAAGGATTCCCGTTCACGAATCAAATGGGCCTTGCCGGTATGCCATAAAACCTCAGGTGGCCTAAATCGTGAATTGTAGTTACTAGCCATGGTAAAGCAATAGGCGCCCGCATTCCTAAAACAAAGGATATCCCCTTCGGTAATCTCATTGATCCGGTGATTATTGGCAAAGGTGTCGGTTTCACAGATATACCCGACCACTGAGTAAAAGCGTTCCCTTCCGTCTGGATTCGAAATATTGATTATACGATGGATCGCCCCATAGAACATGGGCCTTATGAGATGGTTGAAGCCACTATCGATTCCTGCAAAAACAGTTGAGGTAGTTTGTTTTACCACATTTACTTTTGCCAGAAAATAACCTGCCTCACTGACCAAAAATTTACCAGGTTCGAAGGCGAGCGTCAATTCCTTGCCATATTCCTTGCAGAATTCATTGAATCGCGTACTGAGTTTTTTTCCTAATTCCTCGACGTTGGTTTCTATATCCCCTTCTTTATAAGGTACCTTAAAGCCGCTTCCAAAATCTATAAAATCAAGGTTTTTGAAATTTTTGGCCGTTTCAAAGAGAATTTCGGAGGCATAGATAAATACATCAATATCCAATATGTCACTTCCCGTGTGCATATGTATGCCATTGATATTCATTTTTGTAAGATCCACGATCCTTAATAAATGCGGAATCTGATGGATGCTTATGCCAAATTTAGAATCGATATGGCCTACTGATATCTTTGAATTTCCCCCTGCCATTACATGGGGATTGATGCGAATACAAACTGGGATTTTAGGATGCTTGCTACCAAATTGTTCTAATATGGAAAGGTTATCGATGTTGATGCGTACCCCAAGCGCTGCGGCCTCCTCGATTTCCTCCAAGGAAACCCCATTGGGCGTAAAAATGATATCCTGTGGTTTAAAGCCGGCCAGCAGGCCCAACTGAACTTCTTGAATTGAGACCGTATCCAAGCCACTTCCCAGACTGTTCATCAACTTTAAAATAGCGATATTGTTAAGGGCCTTGGCGGCATAATTCAATTTTAATCGTTTAACATCGTTAAAAGCCTTGGTCAAGCGGTTGAACTGGTATATGATTTTTTCAGAATCATACACATAAACCGGGTCCCCATAGGTTTTTGCGATTTTCAACAGATCGGCATAGTTCATAATCTCATAATTTGGCACAAAGCTAGTTTATTGTCTGAATTACGCAAAAAATATCCAATACAAAATTATAAATACAACAAAATGTTATAAATAAAACAAGTCGTGGCTTAAATTCATTTTGCCCATGTGCCTTTGGAATTGTATTTTTAAACAAATCCAATGCGCTATGAAATTGCCATTTTTTCCTTTACAATCGGTATTTTTTCCAGGTGAGACCGTGCCTTTGCATATTTTCGAACCCCGTTACAAGCAGCTCATCAAAGATTGTCAAAAAGACGCCATTACCTTTGGAATCCCAGTGTATATCTATGAAACGGTCGCATTTGGCACGGAGGTACAGTTAGTAGAGGTGGTTACTACCTATGAAAATGGTGAAATGGATGTCGTCTGTGTTGCCAGGCAGGTTTTTAAAATAGTGAACTTCGAAAATGAACTGCCTGGAAAGCCCTATGCCGGAGGGGCCGTTGCTTTTTTGGATGTTGTCAACGATGGGGTGGAAAGTGATAAGCTGCGGGTTTTGAGTAAAATCCAAGCACTTTATAAACTCATGGACGTGCCTTTTACGCACATACCTATTGACAAGTTCAATAGTTATATCCTGGCACACAAAATGGGGCTTTCCTTTGAACAAGAATTTGAGTTACTCCAAATTGCCAGTGAAAGCGAAAGGCTTCTTTACCTCTTCAACCATTTGGAAAATACGATCCGCGTGCTGCAAGAGGTTGACCGCACGAAACGGACCATAAAACTGAACGGGGATTTTAGAAATTTCGACCCATTGGATTTCCACGAATTCAAAATACAGTGAATCGGCTTACGAAATCACAGGATCGAGGTTTGAAATTTAGTATGTCATTTTGACCTTGCCCTTGGTACGATGTGCTTTTTATTGCAAAACAAAAGGTCTCGTTTATTTTTGAAGGTAGTGAAAATACTGACTTTCATATTTTTTACTGCCGACCAGCACAGGATACTGTTAACAATTTTGCTATTTTTGTACCGAACCTAAAGACACCTTTGTATGAACCTTCACGAATATCAGGGAAAAGAAATTTTGGCAAGCTTTGGCGTGCGCATCCAAAGAGGAATCGTTGCCCACAGTGCCAAGGAAGCAGTCGAGGCTGCAAAACAATTGACAGCAGAGACTGGAACCTCATGGTATGTCATCAAGGCCCAAGTACATGCTGGAGGAAGAGGCAAAGGTGGCGGTGTAAAGTTGGCCAAGAATCTTAAGGAAGTAGAAGAAATTGCCGGTAAAATAATCGGTATGAATTTAGTAACGCCTCAAACTTCGGCAGCGGGCAAAAAAGTGCACAAAGTCCTTGTAGCCGAAGATGTTTATTATCCTGGTGATAGCGAGACAAGTGAATTTTATATGTCGGTACTTTTGAATCGGGGAGCTGCTAGAAATATGATTATGTATTCGACCGAAGGGGGTATGGATATTGAAGAAGTGGCCGAAAAGACTCCGCATCTGATTTTTACCGAAGAAATAGATCCGGCTACTGGGCTGCTGCCTTTTCAGGCACGAAAGATTGCCTTTAATCTTGGACTTTCAGGAACCGCATTCAAGGAGATGATTAAATTCGTGACCTCCTTGTACAAGGCTTACATTGAGAGCGACGCCAGTATGTTTGAAATCAATCCGGTACTTAAAACATCCGATGATAAGATTATGGCGGTCGATGCCAAGGTAGCAATTGATGACAATGCCCTTTACAGAAGGAAGCAATATGCCGAAATGAGGGATTTATGGGAAGAGAACCCAATTGAGGTAGAGGCTAGGGCCGTTGGCCTCAACTATGTCGATCTTGATGGCAATGTTGGATGTATGGTCAATGGAGCCGGTTTGGCCATGGCGACGATGGACCTTATTAAAATGGCAGGTGGCGAACCGGCCAATTTTTTGGATGTTGGTGGCACTGCAGATGCCAAACGTGTAGAGGAGGCCTTTCGAATCATCTTAAAGGATAAAGCCGTCAAGGCGATACTTATTAATATTTTTGGTGGGATCGTACGATGTGACCGCGTTGCACAAGGGGTCGTTGATGCCTATAAGAATATGGGCGACGCCATCAAAGTGCCCATTATCGTGCGGTTACAGGGTACCAATGCAGAGCTGGCCAAGGAAATCATCGACAATTCTGGACTGGCCGTACATTCCGCTGTACAGTTTCAGGAAGCGGCCGATAAGGTAAAGGCAGTTTTGGCATAGTTATAAATTTTTAGTTGAAGTTTAATAAAAGGTCGTGTGTAAACACGGCCTTTCTTATTTTGATCGCTATAGCGCCTACCATAAAGCGAATTAACATTGTTTAAATCGGCATGAGTGTGTTGATATGGAAATTCGACGCAGTAATTTCATGCCAAAAAAGAAGCCCGGAAAAATTAAAAAAATGTTAATTATCAGGATTCCTGTAACATTCTTTCTTCATAGGCGTCTTCTAAATAACATCATCAATCATCAATTAATTAAAAACAAATAAGTCATGAGAAAAATTAGTGTAGTACTAATAGCTGTAATGCTATTATCAAGTGTAAGTAGTTTCGCGAACCATGCCCCTAAAAGGGATAAGATGGCCAAGGACCTATCTGCTCAGATTGCCGACCTATTAGATCACAACAACTTCGTAATCACCTCCAACGATTTGACGGCAAATGTTAGTTTCACAATGAATAAGAAAGGCGAAATCATTGTCCTTTTTGTTGACACTGACAGTCCCGTTCTAGAAGGTTTCGTAAAGAGTCGATTAAATTATCAAAAGGTCGACGTTGATGGATATCGTGAAGGAAAAAGGTATACTGTACCTGTACGAATTACAGAGTCTTAATAAAATAAGACCTGGGAAAAAATCCTGATTCGCATACCTTGCGAGGTCAGGATTTTTTTTTGTTCTTATATTTTACAGCACTAATATCCCTGTCCATTTTCTTTCGCTGTAGCGCCTTATAAACAGGTTTAGGCCGTTCTGATTTTGCCGCCGATTGTTTTTGCATCAACACTTCCCCTGGAGTTTTCGGATTTTCCTTGGTACCTCTTAGATAGATAACCAGGCCGTTTAAAAAATTTCGTAGCACTTGATCTCCACACGCCATAAAATTCGGATGGTCTTCCTTCCTGAAGAATGCGCCTAATTCGCTTTTTGATATTTTGAAATCTACCAATTTCAATATTTCGACGATATCGTCGTCGCGAAGCATTAGGGCAACCCGCAGCTTTTTGAAAATATCATTGTTACTCATTATGAATCGTCAATTTTTGGCAAGGTATCACAAAATTATGATTGTTGCTTTCCAGAGTGGGATTTAGTGGTTCTTTTTGAGAAAAAACCAGTTAAAAAAAGAGTGGTCCGCCCTTGAAATTCCGTTGATCCGACGCCATGGGTATCTATTTGTGCCTTCTAATTATGATACCAATAAGATTTTAATAGCCCAGGATGCCTCCGGCTACTTTTGCCTGAATTGTGCGAAAATGGCGTGATTATTCGATTTTAGAAGACACAGTGACATGTTAACACTATTTAAAGAAGACAAAACGGCATGTTTTTGTACTTGGTACACCCTTTGTCTATACGTGAATAGAAAGTCAAAATAACGTCTAATTAAAAACATACGATTATGAGCTTAGTAAAAAGAAACGATGTATTGTTCCCTTCATTGATGAACGAAATCTTTAAACCTGATTGGTTCGGAGGTCTTGAAAACAGCAGGTTTGAGGTTCCGGCAGTAAACATCAAGGAGAATGAAAAGGATTTTGAATTGGAATTGGCCGTTCCAGGCAGGAATAAGAAAGATTTCAATATCGAGGTCGATAAGAATATCCTAACTGTTTCTTCTGAAATCAAAAGGGAAGAAGAGAAGTCCGCTGACAATTATACACGAAGGGAGTTTACGTATTCGAATTTCAAACGGGCATTTACCTTGCCTGAAACCGTAGAGGCCGACAAAATCGACGCTACGTATGTTGATGGTCTATTGAAATTCAAATTGCCTAAAAAACTAGAATCCCTTCCCAAACCAAAACGGCTAATCGAGCTGTCGTAAGAAAATTGAAAGAAATTATGTTCAATCCTATTGCCTTTTAATAGGAAGTTCATAAGGCCTGCCGGGCAGGCAGGATTGGTTTAGTTGGTTAGTTGGGAAAGTGCCTCCGATCGCGGGGGCACTTTTCATTTGGAAACTTATTTTAAGGGTTCGGTCAAAATCGCCAAACAACTTTCTATACCTTCTAAAAAGTTGCCCAACCTAAGATTTTCATTCGGGCCATGTATACTATTGTCGGGATTCGGAATGCGAATCGAAACGGCCGGAAGACCTAAAGCCGAAATAAATGGGGCCATGGGCTGGGAACCTCCTGTAGTCCTCATGTTCACGATTTGATCGTCAAAAATTTTTGAGAGCGCCTTATTCAAGAAATGTCCTATCTCCGAATCGATTTCGGTTCGAAAGGGCAAGGAGCCCAAACGGTAGTTAAAGGATGCCAAATTAGAAAATTGCATGCGCTCCGCATCTGTGGGTATCGAATCAACAAGGTGGTATCCGTTTTCTTCGATGTAGGTTTTCAAAAGGCCCATTAGCCGTCCGCCATCCGATTCGGGTACCAACCGCATGTCGATTTCAGCGGTTACTTCGGCCGGAATGACCGTACGCACCTCGTTGCCGGTCCATGCCGCATTCAATCCCCTGACATTCAACGAAGGAAATTGCATGGCTTCTTCATAATTAGTTCCGATTGACTCGGCCTTTGCAATCCCCAATTGTAGGAGAAGACTATCCGTATTCTCGGGGATTTGATTGAGGAATGCTTTATCCTTATCGCTTAAGGTGATACCATCATAAAACCCTGGAAGGGTAACTTTTCCTTCCGCATCCTTCAAGCCGCCCAACAATCTGGCCATCCCGAAAACCGGATTGGGCGCGAAATTTCCATATTGTCCGCTATGTAGCGCATATCGTGGACCATACACTTTGATCGTCGCCGTGACAATTCCCCGGGCCCCATAGGTCAGTGTTGGTAAATTTGATACATGTCGCGTACCATCCATTATGAATAACATGTCGGCCTGTAGCAATTTTTTGTTTTGAATTACGGCATCCGGTAGTTGGGGCGAGCCCATTTCTTCCTGAAAATCCATAATCACCTTGACATTATAGTTCGGTTTGATCTTTTTCTCCTGTAAGATCTGCAAAGCTGTAATGAATGACATTGCAGGTCCTTTTGAATCGGAGGTGGAACGCGCAAAGATGCGCCAATCGGGATCGAATCCTGATTCTAGGGATTTAAAATCGACTTGCTGCCATTTCCCGTCGCGGTACGCTTTGAGCACGGGCACAAATGGATCGGCCTGATTCCATTTCGATCGGTCTACCGGTTGGCCATCGATTTGCAAATAAAAAAGTACGGTTTTGCCCTTTGGGTTCATCTTTTTTTCGGCGAAGAGGAGGGGAGCCCCCTTCGTGGAAATTACCTGAGTCTCAAAATCCAACGCTGCAAATAGGCGTTCGCTCCATGCTAAATTAGCGGCAACCTGATCAGGATAATGACCATCATTTTGCAGTCTTAAAAATACATCAAGGGCACCAACTGCGTTTGGGAATCTTTCCTGTGCCGCCGTCTTGATTTCTTCGGATGATAATTTCTGGGCCAATAGAACGTCCGTGGAAACAAGCACAAACAGCCACAGGATACCTAGAATTCTTTTTTGCGTCATGACCTCGAAAATAGATGATAAATTCAATTATTTTCCTATAATATATTTTTTAGACTTGTCTAAAAAATAAAGTTATAATACTTTTAACCAATCTGTTATGCATTTTTATCTAAAATAATAGTTTAGTAAAGTTGAAATTGGTGTGCCTGTTGTTAAAAATGCTGCTTTTCTTTTGTTTTTCAGTCTTGTTCCTGTAATATTTTGATTTCGTCGCGCAATTTGGCCGCCTGCATAAAGTCAAGATCTTTGGCAGCTTTTTCCATTGCCTTTCTTTTTTCACGTATTAACTTTTCAATTTGATCCTTCGTCAAATACGCAAGATCTGGTTCGGCAGCACGTATTTCCTCTTTCTCAAAATGATAGGTAGAAACCGAATTTTTTGCAAGGGCATTGTCCAGACTTTTATTCAACGCCGTAGGTGTAATATGATGCGTAAGATTATAGGCTGTTTGTTTTTCACGACGATAATTTGTTTGGTCGATTGTCATCTGCATACTGGCCGTAATCTTATCCGCGTACATAATCGCCATGCCATTCAGATGCCGTGCCGCTCTTCCAACGGTTTGCGTCAACGAACGATTACTACGTAAAAACCCTTCCTTATCAGCATCTAATATGGCCACAAGGGATACTTCCGGAAGATCCAGGCCTTCGCGCAGCAGATTTACCCCGATCAGCACATCAAAAACCCCTTTTCTTAAATCTTGCATGATCTCAACGCGTTCCAGGGTATCCACATCACTGTGAATATAGCGGCATCTTACATCGATGCGGGCCAAATATTTGGCAAGTTCCTCTGCCATTCGTTTGGTCAAGGTCGTTACCAAGGTACGCTGGTCTTTTTCTACGCGCTGGTGTATTTCCTCGACCAAGTCGTCTATCTGGTTAAGACTTGGCATTACTTCAATGATAGGATCCAAAAGCCCGGTCGGACGAATGACCTGTTCTACAAACACCCCTTGGCTTAATTGCAGTTCATAATCGGCAGGTGTAGCACTTACATAAATGACCTGATTTTGTTGTACCTCGAATTCCTCAAACTTTAGTGGTCTATTGTCCATCGCGGCCGGGAGGCGAAAACCATAGTCAACAAGATTCACTTTGCGGGATCGATCCCCACCATACATGGCATGAACCTGAGGGATCGTGACATGGCTTTCATCAACCACCATTAAATAATCGTCTGGAAAATAATCCAATAAGCAAAAAGGCCGGGTTCCCGGGGCGCGCCCATCGAGATATCTTGAATAGTTTTCAATGCCCGAACAGTATCCCAATTCCCGTATCATTTCTAAATCAAAATTGGTTCGTTCTTCGAGGCGTTTTGCCTCCAAGTGCTTTCCGATTTCCTTAAAATAATCGACCTGCTTGACCAAGTCGTCCTGAATATGATGGATGGCGTTTTGCAATACATCCTGTGAGGTTACGAACATATTCGCCGGGAAGATGTTCAAATTCTCATAGACTTCAAGGACCTTATTCTTAAATGGGTCGAAAGCTTCGATTTCCTCGATTTCATCCCCAAAAAAATGAATCCGGAAAGCATGGTCGGCATAACTTGGAAAAACATCGACCACATCGCCCTTGACCCTAAAATTCCCATTCCGAAAATCCATTGTTGTCCTTGAATACAGTCCCTGGACCAATTGATGTAAAAATTTGGTACGCGCTATTACTTGATTTTTTTGTATCGAGATTACATTTTTTTGAAACTCAACAGGGTTCCCGATACCATACAAACAAGAGACCGAGGCTACTACTAATACATCGCGCCTTCCTGAGAGCAGGGAGGAAGTCGCACTTAGTCTTAATTTTTCAATGTCCTCATTTATTGAAAGATCTTTTTCAATATAGAGTCCTGACGTTGGGATATAGGCTTCGGGCTGATAGTAGTCGTAATAGGAAACGAAATACTCTACGGCATTTTCAGGAAAAAATTGTTTGAATTCAGAATACAGCTGAGCTGCGAGCGTCTTGTTATGAGCCAAAACCAAGGTCGGCCGCTGCACTTTTTCGATGACATTGGCCACGGTAAATGTTTTACCGGAACCGGTTACGCCTAATAAGGTCTGATACCGTTCTCCTGTCTGAATCCCCGCAACCAATTGTCGAATGGCTTCCGGTTGGTCGCCTGTCGGTTTGAAATCTGATATAACTTTAAATCGCATACCCCAAAATTACGAAAGCCACTTGATTTTATATACTTAGAACAGGAGAATCCTACATCAACGTTTCAATGTGAAATGGCCTTTTATTTCTATATTATCGGCGGTAACGGCTTTGAACCAATAATCGGATGAAGGAAGCGGCCTTCCATTCGAATTGCCATCCCAACCCAATGACTCAGGTTTTACTAGGGCCAATAAGCTGCCGTAACGATCATAAATCGAAATAATCGACAAGGTCATCTCATAATTTTCGGGTGGGTTAACATACTGCCAATAGTCATTGATTCCATCCCCATTCGGGGTAAAAAAAGGAGGAAAATCCTTTATATTCAGGTCTCGATCAACTGTTCGTCGTGCAATCCCACACCCATTTTTATCGCGAACATAAGCAATGTGGCCGCCTCCCAGTATGTGCTCAAAAATTGGACTGTCCTGATAAGGCCCTTCAACGGAGTCTAAAGCGTATTCATAGGTACTCATGCCACTTGCCACTATTGTAATTTCCTTTCCGGGTGGGGTATTCCGTACCTCGATAGACAGTATCGTGGCCATTTCGGAGGTAACTACTGAAAAAAGTTTTGTTTCGGCGCATTCTACGGTGCTCCCATTGACCAGAATGTTATTATAAGCTTCGTAGCGATACCTGCCTGGCTCAGTGAGGTGTACTTCCCGACTTTCGGACATCAAGGTCTCTGCACTCCCGCCAACGGTCCTGAACCACCGAAAGCCATCTGCTGAATCGACTGTGGTAATTGTATAGGGCAGTTCGTCACTACAAATGCCGATGATACTGGGAAATTCGATGGTTGGTTTCGTTGTTATGATCTCCCCAGTAACCATATCGACATAGGGCGCACAACTGTAGGCCGGGGGGCCCGTTGAGAAACTTTCTTCGGAGCACTGTGCATTTTCCCCATTTTCGTTCGTAGGTGTTATTTGCACGAAGATCAAGGTTTCATTGGGCAAATCACCGAGCGGTTCATAAGACAGGACATTGCCTACGTTTTCATTGTCAAGAATGTCAACGCCTCCCGGTGAAGTTCCTATAGAGATTCTATAATTGGTGGCCGTTGGAGCATATGCCCACGTTAAATCGGTTACAATGGTCACGTTTGCCGCATTGTTATCTGGCGCAATCAGTCGCGTGCATGGTGGTGGGCTTGTCACATTCTCTGTGGTAAATGTAATGCCGGGACATGCTATGGGTGGACCGTCATAGGGCACAATACTTATACTTAGATAAATCAAGGTGTTATCGGGCAAGCCAGTCGGTGCCTTATACGAATTGAGTACGCCGGTATTACGTCGATTTAGTATATCAACACCTCCAGGTGTGGTCCCCATCGATAGGATATACCCATTGATACCCATAACCGCTGTCCAGGTGATAGTGCCATCGACGGGGATATTCGAATCGCCGTTATTTGGATAGGTGATGTTAGGACATTCCTGGCTGAAGGCGCAAATACCCCCCCAGCAGAAAACGAAAAACATCCAATTTTTCAACATATCTCAAAAGTAGTGCACCTACAACAGGTTGATAGCCTATCGTTTAAGCGTGAAGTGCCCGTGTATTTTCTGACCGCCAAATGAAATGGCCCAATACCAATAATCGGAGGAAGGTAATGGTTTCCCATTGAAATTTCCATCCCATCCTTCGGACTTTGGATCTATTTGGGCAAGCAATTTCCCGAGACGATCATAAATTTTAATGAATTCTATATTTACTTCGCCGGTATCACGGGGCGGTACAAATTGCCAATGGTCATTGATACCATCCCCGTTCGGTGTAAAAAACCGTGGAAAATTTTCTTCTGAAAAGGCCCCTTCCACAAAACGATCCGTATACCCACAACCATTCATATCACGAACAAATATGCGATGCGGTCCATCGGATATATTCGTAAATAGGGCGTCCTCTTGGAAGGCCCCGTTTGCAGTATCCAAGGCGTACTCATATGCGCCATTGCCCCTTACTTTTATTAAATAACTGAGGCCGCCCAGCTGTCGCGATACTTCGACAGCATCGATGATGGGCAGCGCCGATTGAACGGCTACAAACTCCTTCGAATCGGTACACTCGATAGTAGTCCCAACAGCGGCCATGGTATTGTATATTTCGAATCGATACCGCCCAAGTTGATTGATTTGAACCTCCCTTTCTTCAGAGAGCAATGTTTCAGAGCCGTCTGAATTTAGTCTGTACCAACGGTAACCACTGGCCGGTATGCTGGTAGAAATTTTCGTCTCCGGCTCATTTGCACAAATTGCCAGTTGATCTGGAA
>JBBQAM010000077.1:0-12212 GCA_038316335.1 Flavobacteriales bacterium | reverse complement strand
AGCCAAGACCACCAAATCACCAGTTTTGATCTTTCCGTGCTCCCATGCTTCAGTCAAGGCAATAGGGATTGAAGCGGCCGTGGTATTTCCATATTTCATAATATTATTATATACCTGATCGTCCTGTAAGCCAAATTGTTTTTGAATAAACTGGGATATTCTTAAATTGGCTTGATGGGGTATTAACAGGTCGATATCGCTCGGTTTTAAATTATTCGCAGCCAGTCCCTCCATGATTACCTCACTAAAACGTACTACTGCATTTTTAAAGACGAATTGCCCGTTCATGTATGGAAAATATGATTCATCATTCGGGTCATTGTCCTTGATAATATCATTTACCCAGCGTTTGCCCATGCCCGGAGCTATCAAAGAAAGTTCTTCGGCATACTGTCCTTCAGAATGAAGATGTGTTGAGAGAATACCTTTGGAGGCAGTTTCCTCCCTACTTAAAACGGCAGCACCGGCTCCATCACCGAAAATAACCGAAACACTGCGCCCTCTGGTCGTCATATCCAATCCATGGGAATGAAGTTCGGAACCGATGACCAAAATATTTTTGTACATACCACTCTTAATGTATTGGTCAGCAACGGAAACAGCATATACAAAACCCGAGCATTGGTTTCTGACATCAAGGGCACCGACGGTTTTTATACCCAAATCTCTTTGCACTAACACCCCGGGACCTGGAAAATAATAATCCGGACTTAGGGTAGCAAAAATAATGAAGTCGATATCGTCATTCTTGATTCCTGCGCGATCAATGGCTATTTTTGCGGCCTTCACTCCCATGGTGGTGGTGGTATCCTCCCCATAGATAACGTGCCTGCGTTCCTTGATGCCTGTTCGCTCCTGGATCCAAGCGTCGTCGGTATCCATTATTTTTGATAAATCATCATTGGTGACGATATTCTCAGGTACAAAAAATCCAAGACCGGTTATTTTTGAATTGTACATAGTACTAAGCATTACTTATAATGACATGTCGACCATTATTCTATAGGATTACTAATATAGACAAAAAGTAGGTTCTTTATTATGTTAGGCGCCGTCATTTAGGTATTTCTGGTAGTTGTTCACTACAACTTCCGCTTTCAGGTCGTGCAAAAGGTTAAAAAGGCCAAAAAAGGTACGATTCATATATATGAAATGTTTTGAACCCCTATTTGCATTCATCGTTCTTAATTGGTCATCTTTGGAAAAGCGCTCGCTAAGCGCTGCAATTTGCGACCAGAAATTGTTTGAACCAAAATCAAATTGCACTTGATTGAAAGGAGCTGTGAATAGCGTCAACAATTCCCGAAACAATTCCTTAAAAAAGTCAAGTTCGTGTGCAGTGTCACCCTGCTTTAAAATTTCGAGTTCGTATAATTTTTGTGTGAAAAGGGTTTCATTATCAAAAATTTCCTTTTTTGCTAGTTCGAAATAAGGTGTATAAAAGGCTTCGGGTATCTCTTTTATGCATCCGAAATCGATGGCGATCAAGCTGCCTTTTTCACTCACCAAAAAATTTCCAGGATGCGGATCTGCGTGCACTTTGCGCAGCCCATGGATCTGAAACATATAAAAATCCCATAGGGTCTGGCCGAGGCGGTTGCCCAATTCAGTGGAAAAATCAGTTTTGGCAAAGTCGCTGAGGTGCATGCCCTCCATCCAATCCATTGTAATTATTTTCTTGCTTGACAGCCCATCGTAATACACAGGAAATTCTAAATTATCGATATGGCCGCAAGCCATTGATATCTCTTTGCCCTGTGTAAGTTCTAACTGATAATCGGTCTCTTCGATTAATTTTTCTTCGATTTCCTTAAAAAATTTGTCCGAATCCTTGCCTTTAATATTGAAAAGACGCATGGCGATTGGCTTTACAAGTGTCAAGTCGCTAACAATACTTTGTGCTACTCCGGGATATTGAATTTTGACCGCCAGCAATTTCCCATTTTTAGACGCTTTGTGAACCTGGCCAATACTGGCCGCATTGATCGAATTACGCCCAAAGGTATCGAAGAGTTCCTCGGGATATTTATTCAAATAAGTCTTAAAGGTCTTTCGCACCAATGGAGCCGATAATGGCGGTACCGAAAATTGGGATAGTGAAAATTTCTCGACGTAGGCTTTTGGTAGTAAGTTTTTCTCCATACTCAACATCTGCGCAACTTTGAGGGCACTCCCCTTTAGTACCTTGAGTGAGTCATAAATATCGCCAGCATTATGCGCGTGCAATTCATCGCGATTGATGGCCGGATTTACCAACTTCTTGCCGTAATACTTCATAAAATTTCCCCCGATCTTTACTCCAGTAGTGAGCAATTTACCAGCACGTTCTATTTTTCTTGAAGGTATACTATCGAGTGTTTTCATGAAGTGTTCTTCTAGGAATTGACGTCCTATTATTTCATTTTCTCTGTAAAAAGAAATTTGCCGAAATCGAGGATATTATTAATAGGGGTATGGTCGAATATATCGAAAATTGCATTGATCGATTTCTCGATAGCCATATCGGTCTTTTCAAAATCGACGGATTCATCATCTCGCCAAAACTTCAAGATGAATAAAAATTCAAGCCATGCCCCTTCGGCGAACAATATAGGATTGTATTGAGTTATCTTCAGGGTCTTTTGGGTATTGCTATCTTCGATTAAATCGCTCGCGAAAGACCTGATTTGTTTTCGCAGACCTTTTAATTGATCCAACGATGCCAAAAAACCACGTTCATTTTGAAGGGTAAAAAGTACATAGCTTCGATTTAAAGTCAACAACTCAAAAAAAGAATAAAAAAATACAAGCATTTTATCCTTGTTCGTGAAACCATCATACTCTTTGTTTTTTTTGAGCAAACTACTTGTATTGTTGTAAAACTTTATCCAAATACCTTTACGCAAAGCTTCAAGCGAGCCAAAGTGATGATAAAACTCCGATTCAGGTATCCCGGTGGTCTTGCAAAATTTGAATATCGATTTAGGAATAACTTCATTTTCCATCGCATAGTCCATATAGGCCTTGATAATTTGGTCTTCGGTATGCTGTTTTTTAGGTGTCTTCTTTGTCATGGCAATACAGTCGTAAGGATTTTCGTTGAAGAAATGTTCGTCAATATATGCTGATATTCGTTAGACTGTCAAAAATCTACTTCTTAACAAAAACGTGCTTCCGGAGACGGAAACACGTTTTTCAAACAACCTAACCAATAAATAATAAAGCTTGATTATGGATTAAAACTTTTTCATAGCAGTTTATTCCCCATAACCCTACAAATATAAATAATGTTTAACTATTTTCAATATATATTAAACAAAATATTTTGTTAAACTTTCTACATGAACGTTTGACCTTTTTCAAGCGATTTATACCGCCAAAATGTACAAGGCAGTAAGGAAGCCATAAAATGTGTGTCAGTTTGTCATTGAATCGCAGTATGGTATTTTTTTTGACAATCAAGCCTGAATAACATTAAAAATGAAATTAGATTATGGCAACTGGTAAGATCAATGTTTCCGTGGATAATATTTTTCCACTTATTAAAAAATTCTTGTACAGCGATCACGAAATTTTCCTTCGTGAATTGATATCGAATGCAACCGATGCTACCCTTAAGTTAAAACACATAACGTCGATTGGGGAGGCCAAAATTGAATTTGACAACCCGATGATAGAGGTCAAGATCGATAAAAAAGGCAAAAAACTTCATATCATTGACCAAGGTATCGGTATGACCGAGGAGGAAGTGAAGAAATATATTAATGAGGTTGCTTTTTCAGGTGCCGAGGAATTTCTGAATAAATATGAGGATTCTGCCAAGGATACTGGTATTATCGGCCATTTTGGTTTAGGTTTCTACTCGGCCTTTATGGTAGCACAAAAAGTCGAAATCCTTACGAAGAGTTATCAAGATAGCCCAGCGGTTCACTGGACGTGTGATGGCTCGCCTAATTTCAGCCTCAAAAAAGGCAAAAAGGAAGATCGTGGTACCGAAATCATCCTACATATAGCCGATGATTCAAAAGAATTTTTAGAAGAAAGTCGCATTCGTGAGCTTTTAAGCAAGTACAACAAGTTCATGCCCATCCCGATCAAGTTCGGAACGAAAACAGAAACATTGCCAAAACCTGAAGGAGCCAAGGAAGACGACCCAGCTCCCACCAAGGAAGTTGATAACATCATCAATAATCCTAATCCGGCATGGACAAAACAACCGGCAGACCTAAAAGATGCCGATTATAAGGAATTCTATCGGGAGCTTTACCCCATGCAGTTCGAAGAACCATTATTCCATATTCATTTGAATGTTGATTATCCATTCCATCTTACTGGCATTCTGTACTTTCCGAAATTGACCAATGATCTGAACATTCAAAAAGATAGGATACAGTTATATCAGAACCAGGTATTTGTCACCGATAATGTCGAAGGCATTGTTCCTGAGTTTTTGACCATGTTGCGAGGTGTTATTGATTCGCCCGATATTCCATTGAACGTTTCACGGTCTTATCTGCAAGCCGATGGTGCTGTAAAAAAGATAGCCTCCTACATCACTAGAAAAGTTGCCGATAAATTGACATCGCTCTTTAAAAATAATCGGGAAGATTTTGAAAAGAAATGGAATGATATTAAGATCGTCATTGAATACGGCATGCTTTCCGAAGATAAATTCTTTGAAAAGGCTGACAAATTTGCACTATATCCTACCGTTGATGGCCAATACTTCACCTTCGAGGAGCTTCAGGAAAAAATAAAAGGGGTGCAAACCGACAAAAATGACTCCCTGGTCATATTATATGCCTCGGACAAAGAAGCACAGCACAGTTATATTGAAGCTGCCAAGGCCAAAGGATATGAGGTATTGTTGATGGATTCACCGATTATCGCACATTTGATGCAAAAATTGGAAACCACCAAAGAAAAAATCTCTTTTGCAAGAGTGGATGCCGATCACTTGGATAAACTCATCCAAAAAGACGACACACAGATTTCAAAATTATCAGATGAGGAAAGAGATCTTCTCAAGGCCAATTTGGAGGCCGTAATAAAGGACAAGGGGTATACCATACAACTTGAACCCATGGATAGTTCGGCGTCTCCATTTATAATTACCGAACCCGAATTTATGCGACGGATGAAAGATATGCAGCGCACCGGAGGTGGAGGCATGTTCGGTATGGGCAATATGCCCGACATGTATAATCTCATTGTCAACACAAACCATGAATTGGTCGGTGAAATCCTCAACACCAAGACCGAGAAAAAACGGGAACGCCTGATCAATCAAAGTATCGACCTGGCAAGGTTGTCAAAAGGGTTGCTTAAAGGTGAGGAACTTACGAACTTCATCAAGCGAAGTTATGAGATGGTGAAATAAAAAGATTGTTATAAAGACAACAAAAAAAGACCGCTTCATTAATTTGAAGCGGTCTTTTTTTCGTGCCATATGTTCTAAAAGGGCTTAACTTTGTTATGCTAAACCATCTTATGAATGCATACGGCCGCTATTTGTTAGACTTGGCCAACCCGAAAAACAGGCATCTAAAACGAAAATGAATACTTCATCAATATCGATTTCGGAACAAAATAGACTTTACAAGATTGCCTATGCACTCGCTATTTTTACTGTCATCTATAACGTCGCGGAGGGACTTATTGCGACTTACTTCGGATTGGAGGACGAGAGTTTGACCTTATTTGGTTTTGGTGCTGACAGTTTTATTGAAGTTATCTCCGGACTTGGCATTGCCCATATGATCCTACGAATACAAAAACGATCGAATAGCAATAGGGACACTTTTGAACGAAGGGCTTTGCGCATCACGGGCTTTTCATTTTATGTTTTGGTTTTTGGCTTAGTCGTTACCAGTTTTTACAATATTTGGACCGGTCATCGGCCGATAACTACTGTATTTGGCGTGGTAATCTCAGTAATTTCGATACTGGTTATGATTATTTTATTGAATTGGAAGAGGCGTGTGGGAAATAAGTTGCATTCCGATCCTATTTTGGCAGACGCCAATTGTACCTTGGTCTGTGTTTATATGTCGATCATTCTGCTCATAAGCAGCCTAATTTTTGAACTTACAAATATCCTGTATATCGATAGTATCGGTACGTTGGCACTTGCTTTCTTCGCATTTAAGGAAGGGAAAGAATGCTTCGAAAAGTCGAACAGCGAAAAATATTGCTCCTGCGAATAAAGTAACACCTATCTTAATTATTTGCTGCCATCCGAGTAAATAGAACCTACCAATATATTGCCCCATTCCCGAGATACTTTTCGGCAATCGGTTGGTAGTAGTCGCGCACCTCTTCGAGATCATATATTTTTTGACTCTTTGTATAAAGATCATACTTATTGAAATCCCGAATCAATTTTAAATAATGTTGATCTTTCCCATTGAGGAGTTCTGAATAGCTACCACCGCTATGCCATGGATAGAATGAATGATAGCGTATCATCACCATCGCCTCTTCAGGCAAGGTGTTTTCCAAATGGTTCGATAAAACCTGATATAGATATTCATCATGCCCCCAAGCCAAGTTCAAATTGTCAAGGCCACATTCTTGCTCGTATATTCCCGTCTTGGTATTGTATCGTTGATCAGCCATATCTGGATTCAGCATATTGAATTCAGGATATACGCAACTATCGGGCAGGGCGCACCCCACTACAAATACATCGCCGACCATACCCCATTGTTCTGATTGACTGGTACCATCCTCATCACTACCCCATAAGAACATCACTTTCCCTAAATCGTGTATGAGCCCTGTCAATTGCATCCAATCAGGCCGCCCATCGGCCCTAATTGCTTCTGCACTTTGAATTAAGTGCTGTACATTGGGCAGATCCAAATCCGGATCGCTTACATCGATAAGGCTATTTAAATGACCCATCGCTTCCCAAAGTGGCATTGGTTTATCAAAAGTAAGATACTTTTTATGCATGCGCTGAACATAGTCAAGTGTCTGGTGCTTGCGCATTTTGCGATAATGTTCCTTCACGGCAACCGATACATCAGGAGCTTCGTAGTTTCTAAATTTTTTTTCTTCCATTACAATCAGTTCAAGTGCAAATTTATCTATGGGTTCAGGACCAATGTATAAAGCCTCCTATTCGCTGCCTAAGTTCAGGGCAGGGTGTATGAACAGCTACACATTTCCTAGTACAAGGTACAAAATAATGGTAAATGCTATTAAAAATATACTAAAGGCCTTCGCATGACGCCAAGGTTTCAAATCGAGTATGCCAGCATCCTGCATGACAAATCTCGACGTATTCGGGAACCATAAGGAGACCAAATGCATTACAAGGATATTCAATACAAACTCAATGCCCCAGATATGCACAAAATGAAGATCGACCTCAATTACGTAATACATAATTACATAAAATAAAAGCCCGAACAAGAGTCCAATCTTTGCTCCTGCCGAGGAAACCCTGGGGAATAGAAATCCTGCAATGATTACGCTCGCAATCGGAATAAAAAAGATTCCGTTCAGTTGCTGCAATAATTGATAGAGACCTTCGGGGGCATTCGCCACATAGGGGGCTATGCCTATGGCGAAGACGGCCAATAACGCCGAGGTAGATTTTCCGATCAAGACCAACTTTTTCTCTGGGGCGTTCTTTTGGAGATACTTTTTATAAATATCCAGGCTAAAGACCGTAGCCGCACTATTCAACGCACTATTGAAAGTGCTCAAAATAGCACCCATCATAACGGCAACAAAAAATCCGGTAAGCCACAGGGGCAATACCTTTTTGACCAAGGTCGGATAGACACTATCAGGACGGTCGTACAAACTTTCCCCAAAATAATAAAACCCTATTAAACCTGGTAAGACGATAATCAAGGGAATCAAAATTTTTAACAGCCCTGTATAGAGGAGACCTTTTTGGGCCTCTTTTAAATTTACCGCCCCTAGCACGCGCTGAATGATCGATTGATGCATAGTCCAAAAATAGATCTGGTTGACCATCAATCCGGTAAAAATAACTTCAAAAGGTAAGATAGCGGTACGTGATCCGATCCCGATGCTCGGTTCATGACTTACGACATTGAATTTTTGAGGATCGGCTTCAAATACTTTTAATAGCCCCTCGAATACATTACCGTTTCCTATGCTAAGTAGCGCCAATATAGGCACCAATAGGCCGGCAACCAGTAATCCAAAACCATTAATCGTATCGGTATAGGCCACCATCTTCAAGCCTCCGAAGATGGCATAAACGGCACCGATACTACCTACCACGAGGATAGTAATCCATATACCTTCGCGTTGGCTTACATGAAGTAGTTCTGAAATCCCAAAAATGGCCTCGATATTCAGCGCCCCGGTGTAGAGCACAATAGGAAGCAAGGTCGCCACAAATGAAATTATCAAAAGAAGGGCCACAAGTGTTCGTGTCAATCCATCATAGCGCTTTTCCAAAAACTCCGGTATGGTCGTAAGGCCCATTTTAAGATATCGCGGTGCAAAATACAATGCCCCTAACACGAGGGCCAAGGCAGAGGTGACTTCCCAGGCAACAATAATTGCTCCATTTCGATAGGCAGAACCATTCATGCCAACAAGGTGCTCGGTCGAAATATTGGTTAATAGCAACGAACCGGCTATGATAATACCGGTAAGCGATCTGCCCCCCAAAAAATAGCCGTCGCTTGTATTGAGTTTGTCACGGCGAAGTTTCCAAGTAGCAAAAAATGCCACAAAACAAGTAAACAGAAGAAAGGTAAATACAGCCATCAAGTTTAAAAATAGGAATAAAAAAGATTAGTTTTAAGGTTAAGTTATGTTTCTAGCTGAAATCAGCCATAAATTTAAGACCTATTTAACCCCTTACCATTCAAAATTCAAAGTAAAATCGACTATCTTAACGCACTAAATATAGCATATGCCAGAATTAGCTACCTCTGATTGGGAAATTGTACTTTTCTACAATCCAAATTCCCCCTCCGCCTCAAAAACCTTAGGATATGCTAAAGGAGAAGGGCTTCCCGTGCGCGATGTCAATGTCCTCAAAAACCCAATTACGGGGACACAGTTGGAAGAATTGGCAAGCCTTTTAAAAGTATCTATTGACGGCTTGGTCAATAAGGAACACCCCGAATATGAGGAAATGTATGGAAACGCCGCGTTCTCTGATGACGACTGGATTAAAGTGCTACGAAACAGTCCGCAATTTTTAAAGGAGCCCATTGCAATACGCGGCCAACATGCCATTTTCGTAAAAACCCCTAGTGATCTTTCAAGGCTTTAAAGAGCCAATCAATGTGTTTTAACGGAGTTTATAGCGCTTATCAAAATGATGCTTTAGCAGTACTACTTGAATCGACATAAAAAGGGCCAAAAAAGCGAAGCCATAGATTACCGTCTTTGAAATTCTCCATTCGGTTGCTCTTTGCCAAAAATTCGAGTTCATCAAAATATCCCATTTCGGCCCCGAAAAATATTCGATTGAAGATACCTTCCCCTCAAAAAACACAAAAATTAAAAATGCCAATACCCCAAAAGCAATACCGATCCATCCTGCGCTAGAAATCAAAGGCCTATATAAAATTACCTTCGTGGTATTTTGTGACAATTTTATTTTGCCCATAACCCCATCAGTAAAGTTCACCGACGGGGAGTCAATGCCGACTTCCTGGATCGCTTGCTTTAAATAATCATCGAATTCGCTATCCCTTTTTGTTTCCATAACCATAAATCATTTCGGGTTCTATTCTATATTTTAAAATTTCTGCAAGCTTTTTTCGCGCCCTGAATAATCTCACTTTTAAGGTACTTGGACTAATGGCCATTATCCGCGAGATTTCTTTCAAGGATAATTCTTCATAATAATGCAAGGTTATCAAGACACCATCATCCGAAGGAAGTGCTTCCAAGGCCCTTTTTAGTTGCTGTTTTTCTTCAATGGCCGTCAAATCATCTAAAATCGTTCCTTCGTGTTGCATTTTTGATTCTGAAAAAGCATCCAACGAATTTGTGACCATTCTTCGATTTCGCTTCTTAAGATAATCCAAACTCATGTTATAGGTAATAGCGTATAACCACGTTGAAAATTTAGAATCTCCCTTGAAACTAGCTAAGGATCCATACACCTTTATAAAGACATCCTGTGCCACTTCTTCGGCTTCCTCCCTATTGCGAAGAATTCGTACCGCCAGGGTATAGACCATAAATTTATAACGATCTACCAATTCTGCAAAGGCATTGGCATCTCCATTGATAATCTTATCAATATTCAGTTGGTCACGGCTCATTCTACCGATAGGACGTTTAATTGGATGACTTGGTTACAGAATTTAGAAATTTTCTATACACATTGTAACCTTTTCGAAAATTAGTTCGTCCTACCTGATAATTGAACGTATTTATTAATTAATCAATCTGTCCGCCAGTCGGCAGATCAAAAAACAAGCGTATGAATGGTCCGGTAATCGTATTTATTAGTTTATTTTTAGTGGTGTTCGGAATTTGTTATCTCTATTTTTCGACAAGAAACAAGGAACGCATGTCCCTTATAGAAAAAGGAGCCGATGCAAGTATTTTTGTGAAGGGCAAAAGTGAGAAGTCCGCGCCTATCTGGAAGATTCTCATTCTCAATTTGGCCCTTTTATTAATGGGCATTGGTGCGGGAATCGTAATCGGCGGGATTCTTCAGGAGAATTTGGCAGGCGATTCATTTTATGCCATGCCAGGCACAATTTTTCTCTTGGCCGGAACCGGTCTGTTAATAGGTTTCTTTATAACCAGGAAATTAGACCAGGAAATATAACCCTATTTAGGAGTGCCATTTTGAAACCGGGACATGATTCCCGGTTTTCACTTTTTCAGCAGAAACGTAAAAAACCATTTCGCCCCATTTTTTGAAAATGAGTTCACGATTTTTAGAATCACTTCGTTCGTTTTCACCTAATTTAAGCAAGCGTCGATCGATTTTTGAAAATATGGGATTTTCGAGATATTGGGCCAAATAGAAACTTCAGCATCCTTGACTTGGCCACCAATAATTTACAACATAAAATCCGACAATAATTTAGAAAAACATGCTATCTTGGATGTGGTATGAGCGAGATAGGGAATTACAGCCTTAATTTCCAGGTCCTATTAGATTCGATAGGTCTGGTACAAGGCACTACTTTGGGTATTTTACTTCTTGTATTGAACCGGCGTAAATACAGGAGTACCTTTTTTCTAGGCCTTTTTTTGATATTCTATTCGTTGGAATTAGCGACCTGGATTTCTGTCAATACACAAATCATCAGCTATAATCCTAAGTTTTATCTTCTGCCTTTTAATTTTTCCTGGCTATTGTTCCCTTTATACTTTCTTTATACGCAGCAAGTCTCCATACTTTCGGATGAGAAAACGAAATATTGGCTACTTTATCCCGGAATTGCCTCGGTTTTAATACAATTTGTTATCTTTTTGCTACCCATTGCGTCAAAGGAGGCCATCGCAAACAGTGCGTGGCATACCTTGGTTTTTTGGAAACTTGGCAATTACTATTCCTGGATTATTGGTGGCTGGAATCTGTGGCTTCTTCATAAACACAGTATAGAAGTTCAGAATACCTATTCGTATTTAGCCTCTAAGGAATTACGCTGGGCACGCTTGTTCTTGATTTATCTTTTGGCTACCTCTATTTTTGGACATATAATGGCCTATGGTTTTCCGACGTTGATCAAGGAGAATACGATCTTTTCGATTATGGACCTTATTGCTATTTATTGGGTGTCCTATTTTGGAATCGTGCAACGCAATGTGCGTGGGGTCCTAACCAAAAATTTGACCCTAGCGGGAACCGGGCATCAATCGTTAGACGCAAATTATTCGGCGGAAACCGTGGCCGAAAAATTAGAAGACCTCATGCAGAAATTAGATACCCATATGCAAATGACTGAAAGTTACATGAAACCCGAATTGACCATAGTGGATCTTGCCGAAGGATTACTAGTGCATCCTAAGTTGGTTTCTACTGCAATAAATACCCTAAAAAAGCAGAATTTCAACACCTACGTCAATAAGTTTCGTATAAAAAAAGCGGAACTATTATTAAAAAACAATGAGGATAGTCTTTTGAGCATGGAGGGTATTTGCAACGAAGTCGGTTTTAAAAGTAAAAGCGCCTTTTATTCCGCCTTCAAAAAAGAAACCGGAACTACCCCAACCAAATACAAGGAAAAATTGGTCGCTTAGCCGACCAACCTATAAAA
>JBBQAM010000058.1:0-23991 GCA_038316335.1 Flavobacteriales bacterium | reverse complement strand
CTGGTATTGATGACCAGTTGCCAGGTTTCCGAAAAATCGAACAGGGGGCCTGTTGCACCCCAGTCTTCAATTCAACATCATCTGGGTGGGCCCCAAAGGCAATAATATGCAGAGCCGTCGGCATATTTTTTGCTGACAAGTCATTAAAGGAAAAAGCGAAAAGAATTGCGACAAGAATTAATAAAATTTTCATTTCGTATAAATTTTAAATTAAAAGAATATTTTGATTTACCTGGATTTTAAATAGCCAATAACATCAGTCATTTCCTGTTTTGTAAATTGTTGTTCCATTCCGCTAGGTATGGCAGACGTGTTTAGAGCTGTCAAAGTTTTAATTAAATTGCGACTAAATACTGTTTCTGTGATACCAGGATCGTTTAGTGTCGCGATAGCCGGGGTTTCGGATGAAATCATACCATATTCTACATCACCATTCTTTAATTCCACGTTCCAAAAATCATAACCAATTGTAATTGATAAACCGGGGTCAAGACTAAGTGAAATAAGTCTTTCCGGCATCCAACTTCTAACTGTTGTAAGATCCGGACTATATTCTTGCACTTCTCCTCCCCATTAGTATGAGAACTTAAGCAAAGATTTAGGGATATTTTTTTACCAAGCTTTTCAACTACTTCCAATTCCGGAATAGCCTGATATTCTTCATTTTATTATGGTTATTTAAGTTATTAAAAATCATTGGATTAATACCTCACAATCATATACCTTAAAAATATTAAAATTGGTTTCATTCTGACGATTGTAGAAAGGTTAATAAATCGGCCATTTCCTGTAGGCTTAAATTGCCTTCAAATCCTTCGAACATTAGTGATTTTCCCAGCGATGAGATTTTTTCAATACTGGATTTGGGTATTATTTTTTCAGTGCCACCTATCATTCGAAGCCCGATTTCATCATCAGTTTCATGAAAGATTAGACCGGTCATTATACTTCCATCCCTAGTCTGGACCTGATAACTTAAATATTGGGTATTTACTGCTGCATTTGGATCCAATATATCCTGCAACAGCGATTCCTTGCTTTTTCTGCTTACTTCCGTTAATATTGGTCCTACATTATTTCCAATTTCGCCATATTTATGGCATTGGGCGCAGTTGACCTTAAAAACTTCACCACCGGCATTGGTATCGCCAGGCATAGACAGGGCCGGTCGCATTTTCTCGATGGCATCCTTTCTTTCGACAACGCCAACATCCGAGAACAATGCTTTGGCCCTTTTTCTTATATTTTCGTCATCCGAATATAATAGAACCCTAAGTCTTTCAAGATCTAGATTGAATTCCCCAAGGGTTACCTTCTTTTCTTCCATGGCTGTCAATAATTGATTATGGTTAAAGGATTTATACAACAATATGTCGGTTGCTGTTCGTCTGGCTTCCGGCCCCAGACCGGGCCAAAGTTCTAGGAGTCTCTTACCAACACTTGGGCTACTAATATCGCCCAATTGCGAAAGAGATACTTTTTGGAGTGAAAGGGGCTGCGTGTTGTCCAATAACTTATATAGAACATCTTTCCTACTATCAAAATCTTCGAGTGCTAGCAGCTTCAATTGTTCCATGCGCTGTTCCGTAGGCAGGTTCTGGTCAAGGACCAATTTTGACGCAGATTTCATTAGACCCTTAATTTTGTCAGATGCAGGAAGCCCAATGGCTCTGCGTAGATGCCCCGTCGCCCTAATTAAGATCACATCGCCGTCTGTTTCGAGAATCCCGATAGCGGTTGCCATATTCCGGACTTCCAATGGGCTCGGTTCGTCATCTGAACCTTCTTCCCATCCATTGGCCAATGCTTCCAAAAGCTTTGCGCTTAAATCGCTTTTGAGTTTTTCATTACCTATTGCACCAATGACTTCCAATAAATCCTTCACATTTCTAGATTTACCTATTTTTTTAGTCAAAATCGATAAAATATTAAGATCTATCGGTTTTGGATTCCCTTTTTCTGATTTAATGAGGGCTGTTGAAAACGGAAGTGCCTGCTGCTTTAACGCCGCCGCAATGGCTTCGGTGGACCAAATGTCGTTTGAGGCGTACGTCATCATTGTCAACATGGCTTCCCCTATTGCAGTCTCATATTTACCATAATTCTCAGGGCTCAGGGTACTTAGTGTTAGTGCGGCTTGCATACGTACCCTTTCATTCGAATCGTTAGTCAAAGTAATTATATTGTCAATCAGTCCGTTTTCGGTAACTTGATGCAATTCCGCTATGATGATCCCATTTGTCCGAACTCCCGATGAGGGATCTTGCAGGGCTTTTACCAGTTCAGCCTGCTCCAACTTGCCTAGGCCCTCCAACGTCCATAAACTATGTAACCGGGCCAACGGATTTTTCTCATCATTTAGTTGATCGTTTAGGAAAGGTACGGCTGCCACCATCTTATTGGTGACCAATAATCTTTGCGCCGTATTTCTTGTCCATTGGTTAGGGCTACCCAATGCTTGGGTCAAGCTCTCAGCATCGTCGGCTTTCAATTTAGTATTAACGGGCGACCAATTCGTCTTCGGTATAATTTTGAATATACGTCCTTCATCCTTACCGGCATTTAAGTCCATTTTGGCCTCCAATTCATCGGGAATCCATTCAGGATGTTCAATAACCTTGCGATGCATGTCTATAACAAACAAGGCTCCATCTGGACCTACAGACATGTTTACTGGTCGGAACGAACGATCCTTGGAAGCCAAAAATTCAACTTTTTCCCGCATTCTCGAAGCTTTAAAGGAACTTCCTTGGGGCGATAATACATCGAGGTGTACTAAGTTCAGGACACAGTCAGCTACCAAAATGACGTTGTTGAAACCCTTAGGGAACACTCCTCCCCCATAGTGTGTTATACCACACGCACCGGAGAAATAACCTGACTGCTCCGGATGGTTCATCCTAGTTTCCTGTTCTCCTATCGGATAGATCCGTGCAAGACCATTTTCCTCATGGTCACTTATATTGCTCAGTGCATATGGTGGGGAAACTGGAAGGTTATCCAAATAGCGGTCCTCGAATACCAAGTTGAATATATGCTGGGTATTATTGGTTTCGAACATATCCCCCCAGTCGTCAAATGTTAATTTAAATCCTTGGGAAGATTGTCCTACCGGCGCCAGGAGTTCCTTTCCCAAATTGAACTTTAGATCAGTTTCTCGAAAATCCTTTGCATCTTCAGGACGATCTTTAAAAAATGGCTTGCCAGAATTTCCTCCATTTTCAGCATAGATCCAATTATCTATTCCATAGGCGAGGCCATTATAATTGTGCTGAAGGTTCCCACTACTGAATCCGGCCAAAATTGTTTCCTTTTTATCGATCTTGCCATCATTATCGGTATCCCCGACCCAAAGAAGATACGGCGGAGAAGCTACCAAAAATCCCTTTTTATATGGTATAAAAGAGCTGGCTGGACCAAGTTTGTCATCCATAAGCTGTCGCTTATCGTAAACTCCGTCATTGTTTGAATCGATTAATTCCACCAATCGACTTTCAATATCTCCTAAAGGGTATCCAGGCATCTCGAGCACATAGCTCCGCCCTTCCTCATCAAATTGCATATCCACAGGATCAAAAACCAAAGGTTCGGAGGCCACTAATACCAAATTAAAATCAGGATTGATCTCAAAACCCTCGGGCAGTTCGTCAATTTTGGACTGACAACTAGTTAGCAGGGCTGCAAAAGTTAAAATACAAAGGTGATTTTTGAACTGGATAGTAGTTATATTCATAATAAGTTAGCTTTCAAATAAATACTAATTAATAAAACTAAAATCCTAAAAACCAGGGTTCAGTTTCAGAACCCCTCCACGAAGATCAATGGCGGTCAAGGGAATGGGGAGCAAATCATTTTTTGAATTGTACGTGCCTACTTTATTCCCGAAATTTGGAATGGCGCGCGCTTCATTTATAAAGTAATCGTTCATAATGTCTATTCCATCATCCCATCTTCTTATATCGAACAACCTATGTCCTTCCATTGCCAACTCTAAGCGCCGTTACAGCCTTACTGCCTTCCTAGCATAATTTTGATCTGAAAAATTTGGATAGGGTTCAATCAACTGAAGTCCCTATTTTATCAAAGTATGAAACCGCTTGTAGATGACAGGGATAATATGACCCCCAGTCCTGAGTTCGTCCTATTAATTTAAAGATTTATTGAATCGTCAACTTCTTCGTTAGAAAGTCAAGGACCTCTTCCCAGGAATCCCAAATGATTTTTAGGTCTTTGGGAATTCAGTAAAATTCATAAACTGGGAAATGTTATATACACATCAATTTATCAAAGACTTTACTATGTCGTGATTGCCTTTGAATGATTTTGGGTAACCTAGTAAAATTCATTATTAAAGCCTAATTTAAGATTATTCTCAAGAAAATACACATAATTTAATCCTTCAACGGTAAAACTATATGTCAGGTACCTCTAAAGTTTCGATTTATGGCGCTATTTCAGCGAATATACTGATAGCCATCAGCAAATTTATTGCTGCCTTTTTCACGGGGAGTTCAGCTATGTTCGCTGAAGGTATCCATTCAGCCATCGATACCGGTAATGGATTATTGCTCTTATTGGGCCTTAAACGGTCTGTCCAAACTGCTGATAAAAAACATCCTTTTGGCTATGGCATGGAAATCTACTTTTGGAGTTTTGTGGTCAGTATCCTTATATTTTCATTGGGTGGCGGATTCGCCATCTATGAAGGCTTTCACACACTGCAAGATCCCCAAATCATTGAAGACCCTGTTTGGAACTATTCAGTATTGGGGGTCGCCATACTTTTTGAGGGTATTTCGTTAATTATTGCGGTGCGACAGTTCAACAAATCGCATGCTTCCGGGAGGTTGGTTGCAAATATCATTAAGAGTAAGGACCCCGCTAATTTTGCTGTGGTAATTGAAGATTCGGCAGCCCTAATGGGCTTGGTCATTGCTTTGTTGGGAGTTTATCTCTCAATAAAATTAGAGAACCCGTATTTAGATGGAATGGCTTCCTTGCTTATCGGAACATTGCTTTTCCTAGTGGCCATTTTCCTTGCGAAAGAGACGAAAGGATTGTTGTTGGGGGAAAGTGCCAATATCAAAACCTTGGGGAAAATCGAGGACATATTGAAACAAAATAAAAATATTGCATCCTATCAATTTCCAAAGACCGTACATTTCGGCCCTGACAACATATTGGTTGTTGTGGAATTGAAAGTGATTGACGGACTTGACTTGATTTCGGCAGAAAATCTGATCAATGAAATTCGCACAGAAATCAAGGTAAACTGCCCAAAAGTAGGTGAAGTCTACATTCATATGACAGATGCTGTTTTGTAAGGGTTTAGCTTCCCATCTTTCCCTAATCTTAAATTTACTAGTGATTGGCAAGACCTCGTCTTTAGCAACGAACTAGCCGCTATAAAGAAACGTTGCGAGAATTCCCCATAATGTCATTATAATCCTTGTAAATCCCATTTTCCAGAATATGTACGCTTTTGAGTCATACCTGTGACCAAAGAATCTGTTATAGAACCACAGCTTTAGAATTGGGTATTCATCCTTGGATTCCCTCCCCTATTCCGCCACCATTGCCCTAATCGGCCTAATGGCTTAAAAATGTTTGGCCGCAACTATATTTTGACGAACTATCATTTACAGTCAACACAAGGGTCACAGCGCTGTATGTATTTGTGGTATCCCACCTAATTTAAAGGCAAAAAAAAATCCCAGTAAAATTACTGAGATCATTTTAATTTGTTGGCCTACTAGGACTCGAACCTAGAACGACTGGACCAAAACCAGCTGTGTTACCAATTACACCATAGGCCAATACCGCACCCTATCCCGAAACAAGTTCGGCGTAAGAGCGTGCAAATTTAGAACAAAGTTTGGTTTGCACAAACATTTTTGGTTACAATAATCGATTGGGGCCCCACTTCAATGCTGTTAAAGCTTTATCAAAATTAGCTGCCCATATCTTTTTTAATTAGTAAATTCGCCACATTCGATAAACCTTAGATTAGATGTTTTTAAAGAACTTCGAGAAATGGGACACCCTCCTTGGCTGGGTCGCATTTTTTATTGCCCTGATTACCTATATGATTACGGTCGAACCTACAAGCAGTTTTTGGGATGCTGGCGAATACATATCCACATCCGCCAAATTACAGGTAGGCCATCCCCCAGGGGCCCCTTTACTGCAAATGATCGGAGCCTTTTTCGCCATGTTCGCCCTGGCGCCAGATCAAATAGCCCGAATGGTGAATTATGTTTCAGGAGTCTCAAGCGCTTTTACGATCCTCTTTCTTTTCTGGACCATTACGAACCTGACCCGCAAACTAATCGATAAAGAAGATACCCTCACCAACAGCAAGTGCATTGCAATTTTGGGAAGCGGCCTTATAGGTTCGTTGGCCTTCGCCTTTACCGATAGTTTTTGGTTCAATGCGGTCGAGACCGAAGTGTATGCCATGGCCAGTTTCATCATGGCCCTACTGCTTTGGCTGGGCCTAAAATGGACGGATAATCTTGACGATCCACGAAGTGACCGTTGGCTTATATTGATTTTCTATATTGTCGGTCTTACCTTCGGAATTCAATTCATGGGCTTTTTGGCAATTCCATCCATTGGCCTACTCTATTATTTTAAAACGTATAAGACCACGACCGTCAAAAATTTCCTCATCGCCAATATTGCGGTTATCGGGATTCTGATGTTGGTCTATAAATTTTCATTGACCTACGTGTTAAAAGTCTTCGGGTGGGGCGAGGTATTCTTTATCAATAGTATCGGACTCCCATTCAATTCGGGTTCTATAATTATAGGCCTACTTTTTGTTGCCGCCTTTTATTTTAGCCTGCGATATACTCGAAAAAATAATTTCAAGACTGCCAATACCATTGTGCTAGGCCTTATGTTCCTTTTGTTCGGATTTTCATCTTGGGTTATGCTACCTATCCGTGCCAATGCCAATGTGATTATTAACGAGAACAATCCATCGGATGCACGATCCCTGCTCGCCTACTACAATCGGGAACAATATCCCGGCGTTGACAGCCCGGTTTATGGAACCTACTATTCAGATATGTTTGCACCAGCAGGGGAGGACACCGACGAAAAGCCCAAATACGAAAAAGATGAAACTTTGGGTAAATATATCATCGTAAACCATTATAAAAATGCCCAACAAGGCCCGAATCCGAATCATCAAGGCCTCTTGCCCCGAATGTGGAGCACCCAAAATGCCGAGAACTATATGCGCTATTTTGGCCCGTTGGATTTTAAGATGAAACAATCGAGTGAAGAACTTCGCAAAGCCGTCGATCAGGTGAAAACAGGCTTTGCAAATGGTGAAATCGATGCCGAACAGTATATTAGTTTTCTCAAACGCTTTGGTGAATATCTTGAAGTACAGCCTCCAAGTTTATGGCAAAATATAAAGTACATGTTCGAATTTCAGTTCGGCTATATGTATTGGCGCTATTTTATGTGGAATTATGTTGGAAAACAGAATGATGTCCAGGGCAGATATAATGACAATGGAAACTGGTTAAGCGGTATTAATTTTATCGACAGCATGCGGCTGGGGAGTCAGGAGAACCTACCGAGTGATATCAAGAACAACAAGGCACGCAATACCTATTACTTTCTCCCCCTGATTTTAGGCCTTATCGGCCTGATATTTCAGGTATCAAAAAACCCAAAGCAATTTTGGGTATTGCTCATATTCTTTTTGTTCACGGGTATCGCGATCCAGTTTTATACGAATCCCGCCATTTTTCAACCTCGGGAACGTGACTATTCATTGGTAGGGTCGTTTTATATCTTTGCCATCTGGATCGGTTTGGGGGTCTACGGCCTTTTCGATGAATTTAAAAAATGGGTGACCCCCAAAGTACTTGCGCCAGCAGTGACTTTGATCTGCCTCTTGGCAGTACCCTCGGTGATGGCATATCAAAACTGGGATGACCACGACCGTGCAAACCGCTATACGACCCGAGCATCGGCCAAGGCCTATCTTGATTCGTGTCAGGAAGATGCAGGGGCAATATTATTTACGATCGGCGACAATGATACTTTTCCACTTTGGTACGCCCAGGAAATCGAAAAATACCGTACTGACGTTCGCATTGTTTGCACGAGCCTTTTTGAAACCGATTGGTACGTAGACCAAATGAAGCGGAAGGCCTACGAAAGTGATCCTATCCCATCGCAAATCGCGCATGATCGGTATCGATGGGGATCCAGGGACGTGCTATACCATCAAGGCATCACAGAAAACAGATGGCCCATAAAGGATTTTATCAATTGGATCGATAGTGATAAACCACAAACGAAATTGAAGCACATCTTGCAACAGCAAGGCGCCGACTTGAGTGATTACTCTGATAATACCCTGAATATTGTGTATTACCCGACCAATAAGATCCGCATTCCCGTAAACAAGCAGCATGTGCTAGAGAGCGGGCTGGTAAAAGAAAAAGATTCCGCACTTATTCTGGAATATATCGATGTCGACCTTCCAACGAATGCCATTACCAAAAAAAGCATGATGATGCTTGATATCCTTGCAAATAATGATTGGAAACGGCCTATTTATTTTTCTGGAGGAAGCTTTGATGACGCCGAATATATTTGGATGAAGGATTATCTACAATTAGACGGGATGGCCTATAAGTTGGTCCCCATAAAGACCGAACGAAAAAATTCATTTGATATGGGCCGGATCGATGCAGACCTGATGTTCGACATCATCAAAAAATGGGAATGGGGCAATTCGGGGAGTCCTGATATTTATCACGATCCCCAAACGCGCATTCAAGGAATCTCATATCGAAGTAACTTGGCCCGTTTGATGGAAACCCTTTTGAAAGAAAATAAGATCGAAAAGGCCAAAGAAGTAATCAATATTGCCATGGAGAATATGCCCGTAGCGTATTTTGGCTTTTATACCTTTGTTGAACCTTTTGTCGACGGTTACTATAAAGTAGGTGAAACCAAGAATGCCCGGGATCTTTTTGAAAAATTAAAGACCATTTACCAAGAAAGATTGCAGTATTACGAGGGCATACCTTTGGACGCCCAATATGGCAAGATCGATGATATCATATCTGACATGGAAGCGTATCGAAGGATTATCGACATCCTCATCGATAATAATGACCGTGAAATGGCTGAAAAGGAGACTTTGATCTTTAATGAATACATCGACAAGTTCAGTCATTTCTACAAAGATGAGGGGACTGTAAATCCTGCATTGAATGCAGACCCGGACATTGAGGACACTTTACCCATAATCGATACCGTGGCCAATGATGCCATCAAGGTCGAAGAAAAAGGGGAATTGGAAGAATTAAAGGACACTTCATTGGTCCCAAAGAACTGATCAGCAGCTTGTCAGCCTTTCGTTTTAGACGATTGTCAATGCAGTCATTGTACAATGCCTATTTTCAGGGGTGCACCAAGCAACCGTCAAATTGCCTAATCATAGGTCGCAGCAAACAAGCAATGTATGCGTAATTAAAAACGAAGTAGCGCGTATGGTATTTAAACGTATTCGTTAAGGATACCTATCAAGGTGTTGGCATCTTGTTCCCCACTCTGTCGCCAAACCATTTCCCCCTTCTTGTAGATCATTAGGGTTGGCAATCCCTTCACGCGCAAGGCCTGTGAAAGTTCCTTGTTCTTATCTACGTCGATCTTGATGACTTTGCCTTTATCACCCAAGGCGGCCGCAACATCCCTAAGCACAGGATGCATAGCCGTTGACTGTTCATTCCATTCCGCATAAAAGTCAAGCAAAACAGGAACTTTTAAATCTATAAGATCGCCAAATTTCGACATATAAATAGCATTGGGTTATTGGCCAAATGTAATAAAAATTGTTAAAAATTCGATGTTACCCTAGTTTTTGTCTGCTAACTTTATGAAAAAATTAAACTACGGTCTTCTTTTTAAGTGTTATTACCGAGATTTCAGGCCAAATGCCTACCCTTCCTGGGTAGCCTAAAAACCCGAATCCTCGGTTCACATTGATTTTTTGGCCCAGTACTTCATACATACCCGCCCAATATTTATAGCGCCATTTTACAGGACTCCATTTCACCCATCCCGGAATTTCGATACCAAACTGCATACCATGGGTATGGCCACTCAGGGTCAAATGATAGTGATATTCATCATGAATCACGACATCTTCCCAGTGCGAAGGGTCATGGCTTAATAAAATCTTGAAATCATCTTTCGCTATTTTGGAGGCGGCCTTTGTGAGATCTCCCGCTTTTTTGAATCCGCCCCTACCCCAGTTTTCGACACCTATAAGGGCAATCTGATCATTTCCACGACGCAGGTATCGACTTTCATTTAGCAATAGATCAAAGCCCATATCCTTTTGCAAGCGCTTTAATTCCTCAAGATTTTCAGCCTTTTGTTCCTCAGTGTCCCAGGTTACGTAATCCCCATAATCATGGTTCCCTAAAATTGAAAACTTCCCGTCCTTGGCCGTAAGCGTGGTAAAAAGTTCCTGCCACGGATACATTTCCCCTACCTTGTTGTTTACCAAATCCCCTGTGAAAAAAAGAACATCGCTCTTTTGCCGATTTACAAGGTCTACGGCATATTCGATTTTTTTTCGATTGTCGAAACTGCCACTGTGTATGTCAGAGATCTGCGTTATCCGATACCCGTCAAACGCGTCGGGCAGGTCATCAAATTCAACCGTATATTTCAATACCTTAAAATTATACTTGCCCTTATACATGCCATATAATAAGGCACCAAACGGAACTGCAGCGATTCCCAGACCAAGGATACTCAGGAACCTGCGTCTTTCGGGAAGGCTGAATTCTTTGGCAACCCCAAAAAATCTATGATAGCTGCCTGATAAAAGGCGGAAAATGTCTTCTGAAAAAAGGAAAAAGATGGTGATCAATTCAAACGTAACTATAGTAAGTAAAAATCCAAACGCATAGCTTTTAGGTCTGCTCAGAACACGACCATCGTCCCCACCTAACGCAAATTGATAGATAAAATTACCCAAAACGACCAACGACACTGCCATGAATAAATAATACACCCAAGGGTATCTCGTAGCCGTTTTTAGGGCTTGAAGCGAATAAAGTCCTAAGGCCAGGTAAATAAGTACAAATAAGATCCAACGTAGCATATTCCTTTTTTACAAAAGTATTTTTTAAATAGGTCACGGCTACCTCATTTTTCGTTTATTTAACGTTTCGTACAATCTTTCGAATCAATTCAGTATCCGATATCCCGATTTCGTCATCTTTTAGAAGGGCAGGAGAAGACATAGGGACTAACGGTGAGACAGGCAACGATTTTTTAAATCTGATGCCAGAAAGATGAATGGCCCCAAAACCTTTATCCTTGAATATTTTAGCGTTCTCGGGAAGAATACCTCCTCCGGGCATAACTGTGCACGAGGAAGCCATTTTATGAAGTTCTGAAAGCAATTCGATACCCTGCAATGCCGAACTGCTTTGTCCTGAGGTTAAAACGGTATGTACGCCTAGTTCTTCAAGTTGTTGTAATACTTGAAATGGATCTTTGACCCAATCAAATGCCCTGTGAAATGTAAATTCGAGACCGTTCGATCGGGCTATCAATTGTTTCGTACGCTCCACATCCAATGTAAAGTCGCTGTGCAAGACCCCTGAAACAATACCCTGAAATCCCAATTTAACACACAGGTCTATGTCTTGGAGCATCGCATCGAATGCCGCCTCTGAATAGGTAAAGTCCCCACTTCGAGGTCGGATCAACACCTTAACAGGCAGTTGTAGTCTTTGCCTTATTTGCTTCAAGAGGCCGTACGAAGGCGTTACGCCCCCAACGCCGAGCTCTGTACAAAGCTCGATACGGTCTGCTCCCGCCTTTTGTGCATTTAGGGCAGATTCAACCGAATTAGCACAGACTTCTACCAGCATTTTTGCTATATTTAACGCCCTAAAAGTAAACATCCAAATTCATGCAGCGAAGAAAATTTCTCAAAAATACGAGCGCAATTACGGCCAGCATACTAACAGCTCCCATGATGGCCTCCTCTACCGATAAAAAACAGGATATGGTACCGAAAACAATCGATACAGAAGGAGTGCGACCCATTGTTATCTGCACTTGGGATTTCCACAATTCCACGGCCAAGGCCTGGGAGGTACTTAGTGTCGGTGGAAGTTCGCTCGATGCGGTGGAACAAGGAGTCATGGTCGAAGAAGCCGATGCGAGCAACCAGACCGTGGGCCTTGGAGGTCGGCCAGACAGGGATGGTAACGTAACCCTGGACGCTTGTATTATGGACAAGGATGGCAACTGTGGTGCCGTACTCTGTATGCAGAACATAGTGCATCCGATCTCGGTGGCCCGCAAAGTAATGGAGGATACACCCCATGTGATGCTTGCCGGAAAAGGAGCCGAACAATTTGCCTACGAGAAAGGATTTGAAAAAACAAATTTACTGACCGAACAATCACGGCAAGAATGGATCGAATGGAAGAAGACCTCAAAATACCAGCCGGTCATTAACATCGAGAACCACGACACGATCGGCATGCTTGCCATTGATAAAAACGGGGATTTGGCCGGTGCCTGCACTACGAGCGGTATGGCGTATAAAATGGCAGGACGGGTAGGTGATTCACCGATTATCGGAGCAGGTCTTTTTGTAGATAATGAGATAGGTGGGGCGACCGCGACCGGCGTTGGCGAAGAAGTGGTTCGTACAGTGGGAAGTTTTCTGATCGTAGAACTGATGCGACAGGGCAAATCGCCCCAGGAAGCCTGTGAGGAAGGCGTAAAACGAATCGTAGCCAAAAATAAGGGTACACTCGATTTTCAAATCGGTTTTATCGCTATCAATAAAAAAGGGGAGACCGGGGGTTATTGTATACATCCCGGTTTTAGTTATAATATGATTACCGCAACTGGACAAATTAACCATCCATCGCATTCCCTCTTAAAAACCTAAAAGATGTCCCGTACATGCTATTTTAATTATTAAATCCTAACCTCACTATTACATGTCAGACCAAAAAAGACTTTTTCTGCTCGATGCGTTTGCACTTATTTTTCGTGGATATTATGCCCTGATCAAAAGTCCGCGGATCAACTCGAAGGGTATGGACACCTCTGCCATACTTGGTTTCGTCAATTCCTTGTTCGATGTAATCAAGCGTGAGAAACCGGATCATTTGGCGGTGTGCTTTGATAAGGATGGGAGTGCCGAACGTACCGAGCTTTTTGCAGATTACAAGGCCAATCGCGACGAAACACCCGATGCCATAAAAATTGCAGTGCCCTATATTCAGAGCATCCTGAAGGCAATGCATATTCCCGTGGTAGAGCTTTCAGGTTTGGAAGCCGATGATATTATCGGCACCTTGGCAAAACAGGCAGAGAAGGAGGATTATAAAGTTTTCATGGTCACTCCTGACAAGGATTTCGGCCAATTGGTATCTGAAAATATTTTTATGTATCGACCGGCCCGTTTGGGAAATGGGATTGAAATCTGGGGCATTCCAGAGGTGCAGAAGCGTTTTGGTGTGGAGCGACCTGAACAGGTCATTGACTATTTGGGCATGATGGGTGATGCAAGCGATAATATTCCGGGCTTGCCCGGTGTTGGCGATAAAACTGCCAAGAAATTCATAGAGGAATTTGGCTCTATGGAAAATCTTTTGGCCAATACAGATAAGCTCAAAGGTGCCATGAAAGAAAAAATCGAGGCAAACAAAGAGCTTGGGATCCTATCGAAGAAATTGGCCACTATCTGTGTTACTTGCGACGTGCAATTCGACGCCAAGGATTATGAGCTTTCGGTCCCAGACAGTTTGAAAGTTCAGGAAATCTTCGAAGAATTGGAATTCCGCAGATTAAACGACCAGTTTATTAAAATTTTCTCAGGGGAGGAAACGACCACCCCCACGCAAGTGAGCGGTACCCCTACAGCGAAAAAACAGGTTCAGGAAGCCGGAGGAGGGCAATTTTCACTTTTTGGGAACGAGGGGAACGCAACGGCAGCGGCGACGATCAAATCGGTATCAAGTAGAAACACCATCAAAGAGGTGGCCCATGTCTACCAAAGTATCGGTTCGGAAATGGCCATGAAACTGTTTTTACAGAATTTGATGAAACAAACTTCGGTATGTTTTGATACCGAGACTACAGGGCTCAATTCCTTAACCGCCGAATTGGTCGGCATTGCGTTTTCTTGGGAAAGTGGAAAAGGCTTTTACATTCCGTTCCCCGAAAACCGAAATGAATCACAAAAGATCATAGAGCAACTTCGCCCCTTTTTTGAATCAGGGCGAATCGAAAAAATAGGCCAGAATCTCAAATATGACATCAAAGTGCTCAATAAATACGAGGTCAAGGTCAAAGGCCCCCTTTTTGATACGATGCTGGCACACTACTTGATCAATCCCGACATGCGGCACAATATGGATGTCCTGGCAGAGACCTACCTGAACTATACCCCGGTATCAATAACCGAACTGATCGGCAAAAAAGGGAAGAACCAATTGAATATGCGCGACGTTCCTTTAGACGAACAAACCGAATATGCAGTAGAAGATGCCGATGTTACCTTTCAGCTGGCACACCACTTTCGCCCGGAATTAGCCGAAGCCAAAACCGAAGACCTTTTCAAAACCATTGAAATCCCCCTGCTGAATGTACTGGCCGACATGGAACTCGAGGGCATTAATTTAGATGAGAACTTTTTAAAGGTGCTCTCCAAGGAATTGGAAAGCGACCTCGCAAAACTGGAAGCAAAAATCTATAAGGCTGCAGGGGAGGAATTCAATATCGCCTCCCCAAAGCAATTGGGAGATATCCTATTCGATAAACTGAAATTAATCGATAAACCAAAAAAGACAAAGACGGGTCAATATTCGACGGCCGAAGACGTACTTTCCTATTTGGCAAAAGATCATGAAATAATCAGGGACGTATTAGAATATAGGGGTTTGAGTAAACTTAAAAGCACTTATGTCGACGCGCTTCCCGAACAGGTCGAGCCAAGCACCGGAAGGGTTCATACCGATTATATGCAAACGGTGGCGGCTACAGGACGGCTGAGCAGCAACAACCCGAACCTACAGAACATCCCCATACGCACCGAACGGGGTCGGGAAGTGCGAAAGGCCTTTATTCCGCGGGACGAAAATTATAGGTTGTTATCTGCCGACTATTCACAAATAGAGCTGCGTATCATAGCCGCCCTTAGCGATGAGACGACCATGATCGAGGCATTCAAAAATGGAGAGGACATTCATGCCTCAACAGCTTCCAAGGTCTTTAATGTGCCTTTAAAGGAAGTTACCCGAGACCAGAGAAGTAACGCCAAGACCGTTAACTTCGGAATTATTTACGGCGTTTCAGCCTTCGGATTAAGTAATCAGACCGATCTTTCCAGGTCGGAAGCCAAAGACCTTATAGATACCTATTTCAAAACCTACCCCAAACTTCGAAGTTATATGAACGAGCAGATCGAATTTGCGCGGGAAAATGGGTATGTTCAGACCGTTTTGGGCAGAAGGCGTTATCTTAAAGACATCAATGCCGGGAATGCAGTCGTACGAGGGGCTGCGGAACGCAACGCCATCAACGCCCCAATTCAAGGAAGTGCCGCCGATATCATAAAGATTGCCATGATCAACATCCATAAAAAATTGAGCGATGGCAAGTACAAGACCAAAATGCTTCTCCAAGTACATGATGAACTCGTATTCGATGTTTATGTGCCAGAATTACCGCAAATGAAAACCCTCATCAAAACAGAAATGGAACAAGCCTATACACTTGCCGTTCCTCTAGAAGTGGAGTTGGGCGAAGGAAATAACTGGTTGGAGGCCCATTGATACTAAATATCAAATTTGCGCGTTGCTTACTGTGAATGCACATGTACCAAGCCAGTTTGATAATGAAACGAATAGGTGTCCTGTTTTTTATGATTTTTGCGATTTCCCAAGCCGCAAGTGGGCAACAGGAAGCCGATAGACATGTTAGTGAAGAAAAAATCAAAATCTTTCCGAATCCGGCCACCACGGTCGTAAACGTCCTTGGGCTTCAAAATAGTTCGAACGCCGAAATCCTGATTTCGGACCTCTATGGCAACCTAGTTCAAACATACCATTGGGAAATTCGGAACAATGCCATTAATATAGCGGTTACCGCCCTAGAACAAGGAGTTTATATGATTACGGTCAACTCTCCCGAACAGCTTGTAAAGACCAAATTTTACAAGCAATAGCCTTTATGTATCAATCAAATACAAAATTGTAGGTTACGGCAAACAACGGACTATTCATCACCGAAAGCTCATACGTGCCTAACGGACTTCCCAAGAAAACATCCGAATCGACCGAACCCTGTCTTTGGGAATAATACAGGTTAAAAGGATTTCGTCGGCTATACACATTGTAAATGGTAAACGTCCAGTCACCGACCCATTTTCTATTGGGATTCCTGCCATACTTGACCTTCCACGAAAAATCGAGCCGATGGTAGGGCCTTAAACGTGCATTGTTGCGATCGATAAAGATGGGGACATTAATGTCTTCCAAAACAAAAACGCTATTGGCTACGGTATAGGGCCGACCAGTCTGTGCCGTAAAATTAAAGCTCCACGTATTGTATTTATCCCCCTCAAAATTCACGGTACCATTAAACACATGGGGCCTATCAAAATCGGATGGATACCATTGGTTGTTATTTACCCTATCGGCCAACTTCTCCTGTTCTGAGCGCAACAAACTTCGGGACCAGGTATAGTTGAACCACCCATTAAATTTGCCAGTAGACTTCTTAAAACTAAGCTCAACCCCATAGGCCTTCCCTTGGGCTTGGATTACGTCGCGTTCGAGAAACTCCTCTAAGAAAAAATCGGCTCCTGGCTTATAGGTCAAATTATTCTTTGTTTCCCGATAATACCCTTCGAGGCCCACTTCGATTGCATCGTTATTGAAATCTTTATAGATCCCAAAACCATAGGTATCACTCGATTGGGGCTTTATGTTCATATCAGCGGTTTTCCACCGTGAAGTGGGCAAAGGCGTAGTGGTATTATAAACGTTTTGCAGATATTGGTTCAATCTGGCATAACTTGCCTTTAAGGAGGTATTCTCGCCCAATTTAAAGGTGGCTCCCAAGCGTGGCTCCAAACTGTTATAGGTCTCTACTTCTTCGCCCTTTTCAAAGACCCTGGTGGCGACCAAATTACCAGTGATGTCATCAAAGGTGCCCTGGGTATAGGGCCCGACAAATACAAATTGATTGATGCGGAGCCCCCCCGATAGGATAAAATCTTTGGTGACATTCCAATTTAGGTTGCCATAACCTGCAAATTCGTAACTTGTCTCTGTTTCAAGTTTAACCGGCAGAATGCTATTGCCAAATCCCGGATCCAGTTCCCCAGGCTGTATTTTAAACCGATTGACCTGTACCCCTCCATAATATCCTAAGTTTTCATTGATCTCTTTTGAGTATTCGGAAATAAAACTAAGATAGCCGATTTTCGATTTGTATACAATTTCATTGTCGCCAACCTGTTCGGGGAAAATGGTCTTCGGGGTATAATCACTCGAAATAAGCAAGGTCCGCAAATTTGATTCATCTTTAAAGGTATGTGTCCAGTTTAAGGTGCCGTTCACGGTTTGAAGATCATATTGATTGTTTTTGGCATTGATGTTCTGCACTTGACTGATCAAATCCAATTGATAGAAATCCTTGCTCCAAAAACCGGTAAAGGAGACCTGGTCGTTGTCAGTTGGAAGATATAACAGCTTAAAAGTACCATCATAAAAATTGGCCTTTGTATTTTTCAATCTTTTGGAAATTATGGGTAATAAGAAACCGGTCAGCCCGGCCCGCACGCCAACGTTCACCAGGAGTTTGTCTTTTATAATCGGCGTTTCGAGCACAAGTCTGCTGGAAACCAAGCCAACACCACCCGACAATCGGGTTTTATCGACATAGGGGTTTTTGACCTTGATATCCAATACCGAAGTGTTCCTACCTCCATAGCGGGCAGGAATATTCGCCCGATACAATTCTACGGACGAAATCATATCTGGGGTGAAAACAGAGAATAAGCCAAATAAATGGGTCGGATTGAAAACCGGCGCATAATCGTACAACAGTAAATTTTGATCCAACGAACCACCCCGTACCGAGAGCCCGTTACTTATCTCCCCGGCATTGTTTACCCCAGCCATCAAGGTCATTCCGCGTAATACATCTACTTCCCCCACTGCGGATGGAATTTTTTTCAAGTCCTGTACCTGCAGTTGTACGGCGCCCATCTGTGGGGATTCTACGTTGTCCAAAATTCGTTTTGCCCGCACCACGACCTCCGATAACTGTTGGTCTTGTTCTTGAAGTTGGACTTTTAAAATGGTCGCTTTGTCTAACAGCATCTTTTTTACATAATCCTTAAACCCGATATACGAAACCGTAATCGTATAATTGTTTTGGGGCAATTGGATTGAAAATCTCCCTGAAGTATTGGTAATTCCTCCGCAAGCACATGGGGTAATGTCAATTTGCGCATCTTCTAGCGGTAATCCACCGGCCGCAGTAAGCACCTCAAAAGACAGGGCAAACTCTTGGGATTGGCCCGCCAGACCGGTTATGCCTAAAAATATGCAACCGAATAGAATAAATACCTTTTTTCTCATGTTGTTCTTTTTGATGTTATTATTGCACCCAACCTGGTGGGGGTATTGCCGTTCTGTATCTCTTTTCGGAACAGGGAGTCGTGGTGGTCACTGGTGGGGGTACCGGAGCACCGAAGTCCTCGAATCTTAGTTCATCGGTTCGTTCGATCTGATCTTCAGTAATGGTTTCCCTTTCGATATAAATGGCAGCGGTTGAGGTCGCTGCGGCCGTAAACCGCCCAAAAATAAAATCCTCGGAATCATCGGGGTTGTACATATTACCGACCAAGGCCGCAGGCGGAGGGGCATTGATGCCACTATTATTATCTACGATATCCTTTAGTACTTTATAGTACTTATGGGCCGCAGGGGTCAACGCTATTTGCTGTACCTCAATAACCATGTTTTCTTTGGTATATAACAATAGATTACCGATTGAGAGATCGGTAATGGACTTACCATCGGTGAAGTTATCATCATAGATTGCGATACTTTCTGGAAAGCGTATGCGCCAGCAATCAGATTCACAGAGATAATCATAATAGGGAATACCGGAAACACTCGGTGGAAAAGAAATACATTCCCCGTTGCGGAAGTATCCTGCATAACATTTCTCACAAATATCAAGGTTTTCATAGGATTTGTACGTCCAATAGTAAAAGTTATCCTCATTAGGTGGATCATCAAAGGAGACCATCAGTTCGTGCCCTGGCAAATATTTTCCCCCAAATATTTCTTGGAATTCCAATTCGGGATCATAGCGCGTTTGCAGGTTGACTATGGGTACGGGATCCAGTACCTGCTCGATCGAAGATTCATATCGTTTCCCATTGGGAAGCTCGATTTTCAATTTCCACTGCTCGCCAGGTGTGACTGAAAAATCAGGTGACGGAACATAGACTCCGTCAAATTCATTAAAGGTGACCTTCTCTTTTGTCTGTATATTTTCAATGTATACCGCTGCCCCACTTATGAAATTCACAACATATACCCCATATTCAATGGCTGATACATTGATCGTCAAAAACGAATCCCCCGAAACAGACGATGCAAAACCTTCCACAAAAATGAGCCCTTCCTTATATTCGAATTCAGGGGTCACTGGGTCTATACAGCTCGCGAAAGATAAGAACATACCACCTATGGCAATCACCTTTGGCAGCTGTTTGCAGCTAAATTCTATGGATTTTAATATCACCATTCCAATTACAATGCAATCCCTTACATAAACTTTTTATTCCCTGTTTCCGATATTATAAAGCCACCTTTTTTTCGAATGTACAAGTCGTTCAATTGACCCACCCAACAGGTCGTATTGCCGTCCTAAATTTCGTCTCCAGACATGGGGCGGTAATGGTCGGTGGCGGTGGATAGGGAGAATTCAACTGAGGCTCTAGGACGATGGGCTCCCTAGATTCCAAAGGTGAGGCGGCTACACCGCTTCTATCAATAAATATGGAAGCCACCGAAGTTGCCGCCGCGGTAAACCTACCAAAGACAAATTCATTTGCGTCATCCGGATTCGTAAGGTTGCCTATCAATGCGGCGGGCGGGGGTGCGTTCAAACCCCCGCTATTGTCAACAATGTCCTTTAATATCTTATAGTAATCAAAGGCAGCGGAAGTAAGTGAAAATTGCTGGACTTCAACCACTACATTTTCCTTGGTATACAACAAAACATCGCCTACGGGAAGATCTGTAATCGTCTTACCATTTGAAAATTGATCATTAAAAATAGAGATGCTCTCCGGAAACCGGATCTTCCAACAGTCGACATCGCATGAATAGTCAAAATATCGGTTCCCCCGCCCCCCCAAATCATAGGGTGTACAGGCCCCATTACGAAAGATACCGTCCCTACATTTTTCACAATAATAAAGACTTTCAAAAGACCGAAAGCTCCAATAATAATAATTATCGGTATCGACAGGATCATCAAAACTTACCGTGATGGCATGGCCGGGAACAAATTTACCGCCGCTTGTTTGCCTGTAGACCAGTTCTGGATCGTATCGCGCCTGGATATCCTTAATGGGTATGGGTTGTAAGACCTTTTCAGGGGAAGATTCATAATTCTTACCATTCGCCAAAGTAACGTTCAGCTTCCAGAGTTCACCGGGTGCCACTACAAAATCATGTGGAGGCAAATAAGACTCCCCAGCTTCTGTCAAGGAAACGGTGGCCCCTGTGTCGACATTCACAAAACTGACCGTTGCCCCAGCAAGGAATTTTATACCATAGATACCAAATTCAAGGGTAGATGAACTCACGATCACAAAAGAAGCCCCTGGCGCCGTTGAAGCGAAACCTTCGATAAAGACCAATCCTTCTTTATAATCGAATTCGGGTGCTACGGGATCTATGCACCCAGCCATTAAAAAGGCAAAAAATAACATCAGGAAATTTCGGGGTAATCGGGGTAGTTTTAAACGAATCACTGTATTTAAATTTTTTAAATATAAGTAGTATTTTAATACGGGTAGCCATCAAAGGAACTATTCTACCCAACCTTGGGGCATTCTCCCTGTCCGATAATGACTTTCCACGCAAGGCGCACCGTAAACCTGAGGCGGCGGGGTGGGTTCAATATACGACTCAGGCTGCGTTACCAATTCATCTTCAAGCGGGTCTTCCAAAATGGTATTTCTTCGCACTAAAAGCTGCTTCGTAGTGGTGGCCGCAGCAGTAAACCTACCTAAAACGAACTCCTCCTTGTTCTCTGGGTTGTACAGATTTCCGACCAAAGCTGCTGGTAAGGGCGAATTGATGCCCGAATTATTGTCAATGATATCCTTCAGGGTCTGAAAATAACGATATGCCAACGGGGAAATCGTGAACTGTTGTACTTCGATCAGGATATCCTTTTTGGTATAGAGGGGAACCTCACCAACCTGGAGTTGAGAAACCGTACGGCCGTTGGTAAACGCATCGGCGAAGATTTTCACCTTATTGCCATAGCGTATTTGCCAACAGTCGGATGAGCACGCATAGGTATAATAGGGCTTATATAGGTCGGCAATGCTCGAGACATTTGGTTGGCATTCCCCATTCCTCAGATAGCCATTAAAACAAATCCGGCAATTTATCAGTTTCTCAAACGAGCGATACCGCCAATAATAATAATTATCTGTATCGCCAGGATCATCAAACCTCACTGTGATAGCATGGCCCGGAATAAATTTGTCCAAGGGCGCATTGAACTCCAATTGCGGGTCATAAGCAACATCAACCTCCTTGATTTCAACTCCAGCCAGTACCTTTTCCGATTCAGATTTGTAAGACCGCTCATCTTCAAGGCGTACCAAAAGTTCCCAAAGTTCACCTTCCTGTACCTTGAAATCTGAGGGTGGGAGATAAAAATCACCTTCTTCGATGAGCGGCACACTATTTTGGGTCCCCGAATTCACGAAGGCGACCGTTGCATTTTTTACAACCTTGTTCTTGAAGACCCCATATTCCTGGGTCGATTCCCGAATTGACACATAGGAAGACCCCTCCACAGTCGAAGCCAGGGCGTCGATATATATGAGTCCCACCGTATATTCGAATTGGGGCCCTACAGGGTCTACACACCCCTCAGCTAAGAAGAAACCAACGCAGATCGAGACGATCAGGTGCCGGGACCTTAATTTCCAGTTATACTTCACGTTATCCTAGCGCTATAAAACTTGCAAGAAATCCTGCAAACAGGCATCAGGCTTTACTAAGATAGCCAAAATTCATAAACTTGATTTCCCTATATTTCAAAGAGCACGGCTCAGCATCAAATGCAAAGCCATCATTTCCTTTTTTTCCACTAAAATTCAGGCATACAATCTGCTATTTACCAAATCCCATGAAAACGATGGTACCAATAATGATGAAAAGCAGGGCATTTCGATAGGGTGACTTTCACAAATAATGGAGTTCTTAAAATAGAATCCATTAAAATACAAATCGATAGGTCGCCTTGAGGAGAAAAATATTCTGAGGTTTGCTCCCTCCAAAAATATTTGATCCCAAACTGCTTAACAACTGTTCTTGTGGATTGCCTGTGAGGGAATTGTCTTGCGACCATACCAGGAAAATCTCAGAGCCCGGGATATATTCCCAACGAATTACCAGATTCGACCGAAATTGGATAAAGGAAAAATCGGGATTGGCAAAACTAAAGTCGGCAGTGCCGTTCAAGTCCTCATCGATCGAATAGGTGTCATTGGCAAAAGAAACCTGGTTCGCCGAGAAGGCCGTGATACGATCTTCGAAGTTATGGGCCAAGGGATCTGTAACAATTTTGAAGGCCCCGTATCGACCCCGCGAAATAAAAGGTTGTCCCCAATATTGCACTGAAAGATTGGGGTTAATGGTATAATTGAGCCTTAACGACATACTCAAGGTTCTTTGCTGAATTTGGCCATTTAAATATTTGGTGCTGCCGTTTACAGCGATATTGTCAATAAACTGAAGCTTATCATCATTTATAGTATATGAAGGATAGGCCGAAACCCGTAGCGCATTAAAAGGCTGATAGCTTAATCCAAATTCTAGGTTATACGAACTATTGGAAGCATCGAAGGCCTTATGCCCATTTTGAAATATACTGAACTTGATTTTTTTACGCCCGTCTGATTCAATGCCGTTAAAAAAACTAATATCAGGCGATTGGCGCAAACGTGGACCTCCGCGCAACGCAAAATTTGAATATTGGATAGGTTGATAGGTAATACCTAAATTGGTGAACCAATTATTTTTCCAATTTTGCCAACTATTGGTATTGAACTGGAGGCTATTGTGTTCTCCGCCAAAATCCCACACGCTCCAATGATTATAATTTATGCCCACCTTTCTAAAAAGACTATCAGGTTTCAGTGTTTGGTAGCCTATCCAGGTATAATGGCGTATATCATCGGCTTGCCTTTGAAAACCCAAGTCGTTCAACTCAAGTTTTGGTGAACGCCATGTGGCCCCGGTTTCAAACTTCCAATGGCCATTGCCGATCTTGCCCAACTGCAGATTCCCTCCTGTACCACTAAGCGATGTTCTTGAGGAATCGACAGTCACATAGGTAGCATCGGTTCGTTGAAAAAGATGTCCGATCGATTCCTGGGTATTTTGAACGGCTGCCTGACTTCCTTCGATATGGCTCCATACGATATTGCCGCCAAGGTACCAATCACGTTGGTTCCATTGATGTTTAAAATCAAATCCGCCGGTATAGGCCTTCTTGTGCAGAAAATCAATCCCAGGAGAAAGTTCATCCCGGTTGGTGGCCGTAAAGATGCCCCCGACATACGTGTTTTTATCATTAAAATCTTTCTGCACCCTTCCCACAAAATAGTTCGTCAAAGGCTCAACG
>JBBQAM010000100.1:0-5608 GCA_038316335.1 Flavobacteriales bacterium | reverse complement strand
ACTTCCGATTTCGTACCTCGTACTTTACACTTCCGACTTCCGACTTCCGACTTTGCACTTTCGACTTTGCACTTCCGACTTCCGATTTCGTACCTCGTACTTTACACTTCCGACTTCGTACCTCGGAAATTGTTATTTATTTGGACCTTCCAATTTAAATCCTGCCGGGATGACCGCCCCCTTTTTTATGACTACGATGCCATCTTTTACGACATAGGTGTCCGTTTCAGCATCATGAAGATGCGGCCCTCCATCGATGGTAACATCATCACCGATGCGACAGTTGATATCGATGATGGTATTTTTGATATAGCATCGCTCCCCGATGCCTGCCAGGATCTTGATATGGTTGTGCTCTATTTCTTCCAAGGTCTCGTAGGTATCACTGCCCATCATATACGTATTGATGACGGTAGACCCCTTTCCGATCCTCGAACGCACCCCGATGACCGATCGTTCGATCCTAGAGGCATGAATGATGCAACCGTCACTAATCACGGCTTTATCCATTTGGGTGCCCGAAATTTTTGAGGTCGGTAACATTCTGGCCCGGGTGTAGATGACCTTTTTCGTATCGTAGAGATTAAATTTAGGGATGCTATCGGTCAAACCCAGATTTGCCTCAAAGAAAGAATCTATATTTCCGATATCGGTCCAATACCCTTCAAAGGGATAGCTCATGATTTTGTGTTTACCGATTGATTGGGGGAGGATTTCCTTTCCAAAATCCATGGTGTCGGGATTGTTCATCAAGTTGATAAGCACCTCGCGATTAAAGATATAAATGCCCATGGAAGCTAAATAGATGCGCCCTTCCTGCTTCATTTCGTCACTTACCTCCGAATCCCAGCCAGGCAAGCGTTCGGTAGACGGTTTTTCGATAAAGGAGGCGATCATGCCCTCGTGGTCGGTTTTCAAAATACCAAAGGAGGTCGCATCATTGGCATGTACCGGAATTGTTCCGATCGATATTTCGGCAGCGTGTTCGATATGTTTTTCGATCATTTCGTTAAAATCCATCTGATACAATTGGTCACCAGAAAGGATCAAGGCATAATCGAAATCGTGTTGCAAAAAATGATGCATACTCTGCCGTACGGCATCAGCGGTTCCTTGAAACCAATTGCCGCTCTGCATGGTCTGTTCGGCCGCTAAGACATCGACAAAGGCAGAGCTGAAAAAACTAAAATGATAGGTATTTTTAATATGTCGGTTCAAGGAAGCCGAATTGAATTGCGTCAATACGTACATTCTTTTGATTTCAGAATTGATGCAGTTTGAGATCGGGATATCGACCAAACGATATTTCCCGGCGATTGGTACCGCGGGTTTGGCCCTGTTTTCGGTCAATGGGAAGAGCCGAGATCCCTGACCTCCGCCTAAAATAATGGCTAGTACTTTATTATTGAACATGATCTTTCTACTTTAATGATTCGTATAAGGCTTTGATTTGGTGCGCAATGGCCGACCAATCGAAGGTTTCTTCGACCCTTTTTCGGCCATTTTCGGCCATTTTTTCGCGCAATTCCCGATTATTGATGAGCCTATTTATTCCAGTGGCCAGATTACGTGCGAACGTATCCGGGAATTTCGGTTCAAATGGGGCGACCTGCTGTTGATCCAAGGGTACCAGGATGCCGGTTTCCCCATCGACCACCACCTCCTTAATGCCGCCAACCGCACTGGCAACGACGGCCGTTCGGCAGGCCATGGCCTCAATATTGATGATTCCAAAGGGTTCATAGATCGAAGGGCAACAGAATACATCGGCATGCGAGTAGAGTTGAATGACCGATTTTTTATCGAGCATTTCGGCGATCCATATGACATTGTCCCGCTCTTTTTGGACCTTGTGCACGCTTTCCTCCATTTCTTTTGCAATTTCAGGCGTATCGGGCGCTCCGGCACAAAGCACGATCTGGGTGTCGGCATCGATATATTTTATGGCATTCACCAAATGAATGATACCCTTTTGCTTGGTAATCCTTCCGACAAAAAGTACATAGGGTTTTGACCTATCGATGTGGTACTTTTCAAGGGCGGTTGTTTCTTGGGTCGACTGATATTCCTTTAGGTTGATTCCGTTATAGATTACTTTTATTTTTTCGGGATCCACATTGAAATGATGTAAGATATCATCCCGGGTTTCCTTTGATACCGCGATGACGGCGTCGGCCATTTCGATGGCCGTTTTCTCGATCCAAAGGGAAGCATCATAACCCCTTCCCAATTGCTCGCGCTTCCAAGGTCGCAAGGGTTCCAAGGAATGGGTCGTTACGACCAAAGGAATACCATAACACAATTTGGCAATGATGCCGGCAAAGTTTGAATACCAAGTATGGCAATGCACGATATCGGCATCGATGGTTTCGGCATTCATCTGCACGCAGGTACTTAAGGTTTGCAATACGGCCTTTAATTGGGGGTTCGAATGCTTGTATAAGGTGTTCTCATACGGATAGCCTTTGACAGTAAGATGATCGGTCTTCTCATCTTGATCCCCAAAACAACGCACTTCGACCTCCATGAGTTTGGCAAGTTCGGCAGAAAGATACTCCACATGTACGCCTGCACCCCCATAGACATAAGGCGGAAATTCCCGGGTATAAAAAAGTACTTTCATAGCAATCGTTTAAGGTCTAAATCCACCGACCCGCGAGATCCGGCAGGCATACTGGTAGGGATGGGAAACTATACAATTTGTACAGGATGCCCTTTAGATTTAATATGTATAAGATATGACATATTTCCGTATTTAAGACATCATACCATTCAAATACCTTTTTCCCCATTTTTGATCAAAAGATGGATGGGTTAACTACTTGACGATCACTATGAAAATGATTGCACCTAGAAAACCTAGGAAATCAAATGGGCATGCCGCTTTCTTTTTTAGATGCCAAATAGGCAATGAAGGTTGACTTAATTCTCGAATTGATTCTCCATTAATTCTTCCTTGAATTTGGTGCCAAAGGTGTAGCCTAGTGTAACCAAGAAGGCCCTTGAATCGATCTTGAATCTTCGGTCAAATTGAAATTCCGAAGTTTTTAGGTTATAACCACCACGCTGGGAATCGAAAATATCGGTAAAGATGATACCCAATCTTCCACGATCTTTCCATATTTTTTGTTGAAAAGCCATATCGCCATAATAAAGGGCCACTCGGGTGCCTTGTACGGTCGCAACCGGGGAGTTATACACCCCGATGAGTTGCATTTGGCCCCCTTTCCAGAGCGTAAGATCATTGATCAATTTCAAATTACTACTCACCTGTTGGTTTAAAGCTTCTACCCCGATGTTCCCTGCATCGATGTTCTGTTGAAAAATGCTATAGCTAAGATTGCCTTTCCAAATTTGTCCTGTGCTAAAGGTGAAAATGGTTTCCAGGCCGTATATATTTTGGCTGCCCACATTTTCCGGTCGTGAAAGCAACACCCCGTCCGAACGCAATTCAGTGTAGGACATGATCGGATTCTTTCCGGAACGGTAGAACACTTTTGCACTGATTCCGGTATGATTAAAATCCTTACTGAAGTTCAATTCGAGGGCATTCACCAATTCAGGTTTTAGATTTGGGTTGCCACTATGCTGGCTCAAGGAGTCGGTGATATCGGTAAACGGATTCAATTGACCCAAACTTGGTCGATTGATCCTTCGGTTATAGCCCAATCTCAGAAAGGAGGTAGTCGAAAATCGATGTGTAAGTCCCACTGACGGAAAAACGCTAAAATAATTCGCTTTAAACGCATCGCCCTGAGGTACCAAATTCCCGTTATTATTGGTCTGTTCGACCCGGAGGCCGGCCTCATATTCGAGGATCGGTTTTTCTTTCGTTCCAATAGGGCCTTTTTGTTGCGCATACACCGCATGGATCTGTTCCTTAAAAGTTAAGACACCGGTTTGTTCGGGAACCGATTCAAAGATTCCGTTTACTTGGTTTTGTTGCTGAAAATCGTCATCGGTAGATCGGAAAATCAATTTATAACCTCCTTCGAAGGTTCCAGTTCCTAGTTTTTGCGCGTAATCGGCCCTAAAATTCGTAATGTTCCCCGTTTCATTAAAGTTGGTTCGCTGTAAATAAGGATCCGCTAGATCGGTCATGTCCTCGGCCCGATCTTGGGTGTCGATGTTGGTGTTTTCCTTTGAGCGATAAAAGGAGGAAGACAGGCCCAAGTTCAACTTTTTATCCGGATCCGTGAACTTTCGTTCGTAATTAAGGGCCAATTCATTCACATTTGCCCGCCTCAGCTCCTGCGAAAAACGACGATTGCTTGACACAAAGCTATTGTCTTGCTGGTCAAAAGTGCTTACCAAGGCTTCATAGTTGTCTTCATCGGTATAGGCTGCAAGCCATTCGAAACCCAATTGGCCTTTTTCGAATTCCTTGTCCAGGTTTAGTTTTAGGTTATGATTGCGTTCCTGACGATCGTCGGCACGCCGTTGGGTAAGATAATAGCGGTCGGGAATCAAAAAATTTACACGATCTCCATCGACTTTTCGGGTTCGGTTCGCGAACCGATTGTCATAGGAGGCGGCAATGTTGAAGCTACCTGAATTATGATTTAATTGTGCCGAACTGTTCGCCCGCCACTTTGACCCATAGCCATAACCGATTGCAAAGGCTCCATTGGTGCCGTTTTCCTCTCCCTTTTTAAGGATGATATTAAGGATGCCATTTTCAGCACTTGCATCGTATTGGGCCCCGGGGCTTGTAATGATCTCGATGCTGGCAATGCTGCTTGCCGGAATGTTCTCTAAATTGGTAAGGCTTGAGTTGCGACCATTCAATAAAATAAGGGGTGCCTTGCCACGTAGTGTAATGCCACCTTCGGCATCAACAAAAATGGTGGGGGTATTTCGCAACAGATCGATCGCAGATCCCCCTTGTTGGCTTAGGGTAGCTTCTGCATTAATGATCAACCCTTGGGGGGTCTTTTGAACGAGTTTTCTTTGAGCGGTTACCTGAACGCCTTGGAGCAAGGTGGTGTCAGCTTCCAGGATGAGGGTTCCCAATGCCAAATTTAGGTTGGAGCCATTGATGGTTATTGTTTGAGAGAGCGTCTGAAAGCCCAGGAATTGGGCGTGAAGGGCAAAGGTGCCGAGGGGAAGGTCCTTAATGGTAAAAGCACCGAATTCATCAGTAGTGGCGCCGGCAATCATGTGGGTGGCATCATTCAAAGGGGTCACATAAACCGAAACAAATTCAATAGGAAGTTGCTCCGTATCTTGTAACACGCCATGGAGCGTTCCGGTTTGTTGCGCAACTAAAGGGGAGGCGAGCCATAGGAAACATAAAATAGCGAATATCTTCATGGGTTGAATTTGGAAAAAATATTGATGGATTATTTTAGGGACCGGCGTTATCCTATAAACTTCATTTTTATGAAGTGCCGACCTAGGGTGTTTTTTGGGGAAAATGGATCAATTGCCACTTGGCAATCGTACCACTGAGTATTATGTAGAATTTTCTACCGGACTGTTCGGTAAACTCATTTAGGTTGCTTTATTCCTGGCGTAAAGGTATCACTGAAATATAGACTATTAAAATGCTAGGTGGTTTAATCAGGCAGTGACAAATTTCTATTTTTTTTGGTTAACTAACCAATAA
>JBBQAM010000078.1:0-11997 GCA_038316335.1 Flavobacteriales bacterium | reverse complement strand
GTCCATCGATTATCATGGCTGTCGTAATCGAGTTGTTCGCGACGTCGAGTTCGTTGCCCACTGTACCGTCACCGTTTATGGTGGTCCCTGTCCCAACCGCCCCGGCCGTTGCAGCGGCCCATTGCGCGTTGCCCCCCACTGTGGTGAGTACTTGACCATTGGAGCCTGGTGCAATTTTCGGCCCGGTCACGGCACTGTTTCCTATATCACCGGTCTGCACCTGTCCGTCGATTATCATCGCGGTTGTAATGGAGTTGTTGGCGATTACGGTCGCCGTGGTCGGCCCGGTGACGTCCCCCGAAAGGTTGTCCACGTCGAAGGCGGTGCCGTTCAGGGAGAGCCCGATCCCAGGAGTATATTGGGTATCGTTGTCGACATTGTCTGCGAAGCCAACCGGTACGTTTAAGAGTGTGGTCCAATCCGGCGTTATATTCGAAATTGCCGTTGCGAGTTGTACGTCTGTCGCGAAAACTGGATCAAGGTCAATATTCCCGTTGAACCCGCCATTGGTGCCGGTAAAGGCAATTGCCGTTCCAGATATGCCTACATTGGAAACTACACCATCAGCACCTCCCGCACCTAAAATTGTGGCTATCCTTGTTTCAACATAATTTTGGGTGGCCGCATCTTGTGGATTACTAGGGTCCAATAGATTAATAATTTTGACACTTCCGGCATCATTACCTTGTGCTAAAACTTGTGTTAAGTCCTGACTTCCGCCACCACCATTGGCATCAACATACGCCTTGGTTGCCGCATCCTGAGGGAGTGCTGGGTCTAATAAGTTGTTGATTCGACTATTTCCAGCACTAGACCCAACGGTCAACACTTGACTAAGATTCGGGTTTCCTCCTCCACCGTTTGCATCAACATAGGCCCGTGTAGCTGCGTCCTGTGGCGCTATGGGATCGGCAATATTTTTTATGAATTGCCCGCCACCGTCATTTCCCAGGGTCAACACATCATTGAGCGTTTGACTGCCGCCCCCCCCTCCGGCCAGTGATGAAAGATTTACGCTTGCTCCGCCTGGAGTGGCCGAATTTGAAATGCTCAGCACATTGGTCCCAACATTAAAAGCAAGATCCACCAGCTCATTCGTAGCATCGGTATCGTCACTCGCAATATGGGCGGCCAGATTGTTGGCATTTGTGGTGATACTATTTTGTAAGGGTACGGCATTAAACAAGGCTCCACCATCAGTTCCCGTAGAAATTGAGTTGGGGGTATTTCCACTTACAATGGTTTGTGAAGATCCACCCACGGCATTATCAACATAGATTTTAACGGCATTTTGGGTCGGAAAAAGCGTTGTCGATGATCCCAACGGTCCATTTGATTTGTTGGAGGAATTTTCCTTGGTGGCCAGCGCATTCGTATTTGCCGTGATAGCACTGGTATGTTGTGTGAGGGTAGCCGTATGGTTCGCGATGGTGCCACTATGCTGGGTGATGGTCTGGGAGTTGTTGGTAATATTCGTCGTATTCTGGGTTATTGCCGTTTGCAGCGGAGCAGCATTAAAAAAGGCCCCATTATCATCGGTAATTGAATTCCCCGAGGTTGCACTCACGATCTGCGCCCCGGTGATATACCCCACATCGTTTGTAAAATCCTGTAAGGTCACCAGATTATAATCGATCTCGTCATCGGTCACCGTGTTCGTCTGCAGTTCGGCGGCCCCGACCGAATCATCGGCCAGCTTGTTCTGCCCGATCGAGTTGTCCTGGATATCGACCCCGTTAATGCCCCCATCGGCGATCTGGGCACTCTTGATGCTGTTGGGCGCGATCTCGAAATTATAATTGCCCCCGGTCTGGGTAATCACAATGGTCTCGATCCCTGAGGCGGCATTGACGACCGGGTCGGTGCTAAAGGTAAGCCCCAACGAATCACAGAGATTGACCCATTGACTGCCATCGTAATAATGAACGCATTGCGTATCGGTATTATAGGCCAAGGCACCCCGGATAGGGGTGATGGCATCCATCTCGACCGTCGTCAGCCGGGTAATCACCAGCACCCGGGTGCCGCTTTCGAGTTCAAGAACCGAACTGGGATCTATATTTTGTGGATTATCGCCAATTTTGATCTGCCCCTGAAGGGCAACGCCGGCAAAGAGGCCGAACAGCAGGAGCCAATTGCGTAACTTCATCTTTCAATTTTTTTATAGGGTTCTTTCCAAGTCTCTGGGTATTGGCGTTTTTAACGATTTTGTGGGTGCGCGAATACCAGAATACACGGACTTACAAAAATAGCACTCTCTGGGCATCTACCTAACTTTCCCCGTTAAATCACGTGCTCTAAAGATGAAGTGAAGTGTTTCTTCGGTAAACTGATGGGCGTCACTTCTTAGCTGGATCTTTTCGCCTACTTTTAGCCTTTAGAATCGCCTGTATCACAAATTAACAAAAGTTTATTGGCCTCCGTTTTTTTATAAACCGAACTTGTATTTTCTTTATCACTGTTAAAAAACCTTGAATGAGAGCAATTTTACCCTTTTTGATCGCTTTTTTGTGCGTTGCAACCGGTTATTCCCAAGATGATGGGCGTGTTTTATTACGTGGCCAGGTACTCTATCGCGATGTCCCGATCCCCAATGAGAACGTTATCAATGTCACCACCGAAAACGGGACGATTACCGATGATAAAGGCCAATTTGCCATTGCCGTTAAAGAAGGGGACGAAGTAGCCTTTACAGCGGTAAATTATAATCTCAGGGTCGTTACCATCACGGCCGACCTCCTTAAATTGAACCGCTTGGTAGTCGAAGTCAATGAAAAGGTGACCGAGCTTGATGAAGTGGTCGTAACCCCTGAAAATCAGGAGAAATTCTTGGAGGTCAAAAACGAGGAACTCAAAAAATTCGAATACGAACAGGACCGCTCTACGCCCGTCGAGAATATCGCCCTCTCGAATGCAGACCGCGGCATGTACCGGGATGGCCTGAATATCGTAAATATATTTAAGGCCCTTATAAAATCGAACAGGGAGAATGGGGATGCGAAGGCGCCAAAACTAAAATTAAGCGAGGTGTTACGGCATATCTATGATGACGCATTTTTCGTACAGGACCTGCAACTGCCCCATGATCAAATCGATGCCTTTTTGGGCTATTGTGATAGCAAGATACCGCCCCAATCCTTGTTCCAAAAAGCCAATGAATTTCAGTTGATCGATTTTTTGGTTACCCAAAGCAAGGAATTTCGCGCCCAGATGAATGATAAGAAATAGTGCCCTTAGTCTAAGTTTCCTTTTTTGTAGTGCCGCTGTAGGCGCGCAGTCCTTTTTTTCGACCGACTTGAAAGGCAGGGTACAAAGTAAGGATGGCGATGTGGCCGGCACCCATGTTCTGAATACTACCACCCATCGCGCCACCATCACCGATGAAAAAGGCTACTTTACCATCCCGGCCCACCTGTATGATACCATCGTTTTTTCAGCCGTGCAGTACAAACGCAAGGAAATCGTCGTAAAGGCCTCCATATTGCATAGCACCTCGATTTTGGTGCCCCTTGAAGACGCCCTTACCGAATTAGAGGAAGTGGTCGTGCGCCCCTATAACCTTTCGGGCAATCTATCACAGGATACCGAACACGCTGCGATACAACCCGTGGTTACGGCCTCTTCATTGGGATTGCCGAATGCCTATGTATATGTCCCGACCAAGGCGGAACGTGAATTGTTCGAGGCTACCTCCGGGGGCGTCGGAATACCTTTGAATCCGATTATCAATGCGTTCACCGGGCGCACAAAAATGTTGAAAGAACGTGTGGCAAGAGATGGACTGTATGCGAGAACACAACGTGTGCGGGACATGTATGCCGATTCGCTGTTTCGCATCCACTTTAGGATATCGGAAGCAAAAATCGATGATTTTATGTATTTCTGTGAGGTCGACCCCCAATTTCAGGTAACCGTCGATACCCATGACCGGTTGAAAATCTGGGACTACCTGCAGCAACGAAGCCTTGAATATCAAAAGAACAATGCCCCGGATCAAAAGGAACCTGAAAAACGTTGAAGCGTACAAGGTTCTCGATCGCTATCGGGATGGAATTTGGTCCCGATAACTATCGGGATGGAATTTGGAATTTGGATTTTGGATTTTGGATTTCTGGTATGAAGTTTGTTTACTTTTGTTCGCTTAAATAAGACAGTATGCAGCAATTGAAAAAGGGATTTTTAATTTTACTCTTGCCCCTGATGGCCTTTACGGTGGCCCATAAATTTTATTTGACCGTTACTCATGTCGGGTATTCCGAAAAGGACGATGCCCTGCAGATTACCACCCGTATCTTTATCGACGACATTGAAAAAGTAATAGAGGCGCGATATGCGCTTAAAATGAACATGGCCACGGAGTCGGAATCTCCCCTAGTGGATGAATATCTTGAAAAATACCTGCGCACCAAAATGGTGATCGAGCTGAACGGGGCGGTCAAGGAATATAACTTCTTGGGCAAGGAATATGATGACGATATGGTGGTCTGCTATATGGAAATTCCGAAAATCGGCCTTGACAGTATAAAAACCATCCAAATTCAGGATGAAGTGCTTACCGATCTCTTCGACGCCCAACAGAATGTGGTGCATTTTAATATTAAAGACCTGAGGAAGAGCATGGTACTTCTGAAATCCAATACTAAAGGAATGTTAAATCTGTAACAATTAATGACCATTTCCATGAAATACTTTATTTTTCGCAGCTTTTAAAATCTTTATACGAATGACTAAAATTAAATATGCTTTTGCATCATTGTTGTTTCTTTTTGCAGCCGTGGCCACCGCTCAGGAGGTTGAGAAAAAAGAAAAGGAACCCGGACATGTTAACCAAAGTAAATTCAGACAACTCTACGACGAGTTTGCCACCCCCAACACCTATCGCTCGGCTTCTGGGGCACCGGGGCCTGATTATTACCAACAACAGGCAGATTATAAGATCGCTGTTACCTTAGACGACAAAAATGCCAAACTCTATGGGGAGGAAACGGTCACCTATTTTAATAATTCCCCGGATAAGCTTGATTTTTTGTGGGTACAATTGGATCAGAATGTACGCGCCAAAGACTCGAAATCGCCCTTGCGCGATGGGCAAGAGGTTCCTATGGCAGAGCCTGCGAATACCTTTGTCAGTAAATATATCAGTGCGCCCTTTGATGGAGGGTTTAATATTGACTACGTAAAAGATGCGGCCGGAAAAGCATTACCCTACACCATCAATCAAACCATGATGCGTATCGACCTGCCGAAAGCCCTATTGCCCAAGGAGCAGGTGTCATTTTCGGTAAAATGGTGGTATAACATCGTGGACCATACGATAAGCCGAGCGCGTTCAGGTTATGAATACTTTCCAAAGGATGGCAATCGCGCCTATGTAATCGCACAATTCTTTCCTAGGATGGCCGTATATAGTGATGTCGAAGGATGGCAGAACCACCAGTTCTGGGGTAGTGGCGAATTTGCCCTTACGTTCGGGAACTATGATGTGAGTATCACCGTGCCCGCCGATCATATTTTAGATGGTACCGGGGAACTTCAGAATCGGAAGGAAGTTTTTACACCGGAGATGATGGCCCGGTATGAAAAGGCTAAAAAATCATATGACAAGCCCGTTATCATCGTAACCCAGGCAGAAGCAGAGGCTGCCGAAAAGGGCTTCTCGGAAAAAACGAAGACCTGGAAATTCAAGGCCGAAAATGTGCGGGATTATGCGTTTGCCAGCTCGCGTAAATTTATTTGGGACATGCAGGCCGTTAAAATGGGCGACCGAGACGTTATGGCCGTGTCGTTATATCCGAAAGAAGGCAACCCGCTTTGGGAAGAATATTCAACGAAGGCCGTGGCACATACCTTGCGCTCCTATTCCTCCCATACCTTTGATTATCCCTATCCCAAGGCCATCTCGGTACATGCCAAAAACCAGGGAATGGAATACCCGATGATCTGTTGGAATTACGGCCGTCCCAATGAGGATGGTACCTATTCGGATCGTGTCAAATATGGTATGTTGAGCGTAATCATCCATGAAGTGGGACACAACTTTTTTCCGATGATCGTGAATTCGGATGAACGTCAATGGGGCTGGATGGATGAAGGGCTCAACACGTTTATGCAATATATGGCCGAGCAGGAATTCGGCGAAAAATATCCTGAGGCGATAGCCCCCAATGCGAAATATCCTTCGAGAAGGGGAGACCCATCTAAGATCGTCCCGTATATGGGTGGGGACCAGAGTACGATTTCCCCAATTATGTCGAATCCTGAAAACGTCTACCAATTGGGTCCGAATGCCTATGCAAAACCGGCAACCGCCTTGAACATTCTGCGAGAGACGATCATGGGAAGGGAGCTGTTCGATTATGCCTTTAAGACCTATGCACGTCGTTGGGAATTCAAGCACCCGACGCCCGAAGACTTCTTTCGAACGATGGAAGATGCCTCGGCCGTAGATCTCGACTATTTCTGGAGAGGGTGGTTCTATACCACCGATTATGTCGATATCGGGGTGAAAGACGTTAAGAAATACCAGGTTTCAAACGTACCCTCGCCCGCCATGAAGGTGTATATGCAAGAACACAATTTGACCGAGGCCGATCTGCGCCCCTTGGTATACCTTATACAAATCGATAGTACCGAAAATGCCGAAAATCCAGATTTAGCGGCCAAATATCCATCGGAATCCTCTACCACATTAAAGGAGTATATGATGGACAATATGACCGAGGCTGAAAGGGCCGCCGTTAAGGAGCCAAAGTACTTTTATGAAGTCACCTTCGACAAGCCGGGAGGGCTACCGATGCCATTGATCGTAGAGTATACTTATGCCGATGGTACCAAGGAAAATATTACGTATCCCCCGGAAATATGGAGAAAAAATGATGTGGAGGTTAAAAGGGTGATCGCCAGTCAAAAAGAATTAGTAGGTATCGTCGTAGACCCTAAGGCAGAGACGGCCGATATTGATGTTACCAATAATTCCTGGCCAAAAAAACAGGAAAATACCGATTTTGATAAATTCAAGGCAAAAATAAAAGGGTAACCCGATAGCCTCCCTACAATTTTGGTCCCAACGATAATATCGTTGGGACTTTTTATTTAACTGATCGAAACTTCATTATATTTGTGTATGCATATGACCCATTTTTTATTCATCAGCGGCGCCGAAATATTCTTTATCATGTTCATTGTGGTCATGGTTTTCGGGGCGGATAAAATTCCGGATATCGCCAGGGGCCTTGGTAAAGGCATGCGTCAATTGAAGGATGCCACTGAGGATATCAAAAAGGAAATCCAGAAGAGTGCCGATAAGAAGGGCATCGATACCAGTTTCATTACCGATATCAAAAAGGATTTCGATGAGGTAAAGCACAATATTCAGTCAAGTGTAGGGAAGGAGCTTAAGGAAGGCGTCGACCAGGTGAAGAAAAGTGTTGACGACGTCTCAGGAACCATTAAGCGAAGTTGATGTGACATGCTCGACGCATTGCTTCGGTGGGACCGAAACACCTTCTTATTTCTTTACAGCCTCGGTTCAGAAAAACAGGACCCTTTTTGGATTGGTATCTCCAACTTTTATTTCAGCATTCCCCTTTATATCGTCCTGATAGGGCTACTTTTTTGGAAGAATCCACGAGCAAAGGCCGTTTGGATGGTGATTACCTATGTTGGGATGATCTTGGCGGTTACCTTGGCGATGTTGTTAACCAAGGTATTGATCGTGCGGGTACGTCCTCTCAATGCAATGACTTTGGACCGGACGATTAAACTTCCGGCGATTCCTGTTAATCATAGTTTTTTTTCTGGCCATACGGCAACATCTTTTGCCATTGCCATGCTTTCCATATTCTTGCTCAGACAAAAGGTCAAGGTGATTTACGGTATCATCCTCTGGGCCATACTCCTCTCGTATAGCCGTATTTACCTGGGAGTTCATTATCCATTGGATGTCCTGGTAGGTGCCATGATCGGCATTTTGTTTGCGTGGCTATTTTATTACCTATACAGTCGGTTTAAAGCACCCTACTTAGGGTAAGACCATCCCGGATCGGCAAGAGTACGGTTTCAAGTCGAGGATCTTCCTTTAATTTTTTGTTGTATTCCAATAACACCTTTGTGGCCTTATCCTTTGGGTCTAGGGGCTCGATCACTTTTCCGGACCATAAGACATTATCTGATAATATGATACTGCCTGGCTTGGTTTTTTTTAATACGGCCTCGATATACGCCGGATATTCGATTTTTTCCGCATCGATGAAGACGAGATCAAAGATCAACTTCATGCTGGGTATGATTTCAAGGGCATCCCCGGTATATTGAATGAATTGGTGACCTTGACCGCTGTTGTTAAAATAACGCCGTTGCATTGCGGCCAGTTCCGCGTTGCGGTCTATGGTGTGAAGTTCCCCGTCTTTTTGAATCCCTTCGGCCAGGCAGAGTGCCGAGTACCCGGTGTAGGTGCCGATTTCTAAAATGTAACGTGGATTGATAATTTTAGATAGCATGCTCAATACCCTCCCTTGAAAATGGCCCGTCAGCATCCTCGGGCGCACCACCTTCAAGTGGGTCTCCCGGGTCAATTCTTGCAGAATATGGGGTTCATCTTGGGAATGGTCTTGAATATAGTGCTCTAGTTGGGTCGAGAGAAAGTGCATCGTTTAATTTTTGTAAAAATATAGAATTATGTAGTATTTTAAACCGACAAAAAAAGCACTATGAACAGCATTTCAATACGACGCGCGAACTTGGGCGACTTGCCGTTACTTCAACAATTTGAACAGGGTGTCATTGAATGGGAACGGCCTTTTGACAAGACCATCGCCGAGGATCCCATATGGTATTATGATCTTGAATCCTTGATTTTAGATGAGCAGAATGAAGTTCTTGTGGCACTAGAAGGGCATAAAATCGTCGCATGTGGTATTGGAATGGAAAAAAATGCCCGACATTATTTGGATCATAAGACGTATGCCCATTTGGGTTTAATGTATACCATACCAGCATATCGTGGGTTGGGAATTAATGGTCGAATCATCGCTACGTTGAAAGAATGGGCGACTTTAAAAGGGTTGAACGAAATTCGATTGACGGTATACAACGACAATGTATCGGCCATCAAGGCGTATGAAAAAATAGGATTTAAAAAGCACCTGATTGAAATGCGATTGGCCTGATCGTTTCGGTGCGATATGCATAGTTTTATCCCCTTTGATCTTGTAATTTTATACAAATTTACACGATGCAATTTTTGAATACCCTTGCCTTTGCGAAAGAATTGGATGCCGCCGATGACCTAAAAAAATATCGCAAAGAATTCCATTTCCCCAAAATAAACGGGGAACAAGTCATTTATTTTACCGGAAATTCGCTTGGCCTACAACCCAAGCGGACTCAAAAATACGTTGATGAGGTCATGTCTGATTGGAAGGAATTGGCAGTCGAAGGCCATTTTTATTCTAAAAAACCTTGGTGGGATTATCACGAATTATTAGCCGCACCTTTGGCAAAGGTGGTAGGGGCCAAGAAAGCCGAAGTTTCTGTGTTGAACACCTTGACCGTAAACCTACATTTTCTTTTGGTATCGTTCTATACCCCGACCAAAAAAAGGTATAAGATCCTTTGTGAGGAAAAAGCCTTTCCATCTGATCAGTATATGCTCCAAAGTCAAGTTCGATTTCATGGCCTAAGGCCCGAAGATGCAATCGTTGAGATCAAAAAACGGGAGGGGGAGCAGGTGTGGCGCACCGAGGATGTGCTTTCCAAAATTGCAGAAATCGGAGAGGAACTGGCCATGGTATTTCTAGGAGGCGTCAACTATTACAATGGTCAAGTATTTGATATGGAAGCTATTACCAAAGCTGGTAAATCGGTGGGTGCCATGGTTGGATGGGATTTGGCACATGCTGTCGGGAATGTCACCTTGAATTTACATGATTGGCAGGTTGATTTTGCTGCCTGGTGCAGTTATAAATACATGAACAGTGGTCCAGGAAATGCTTCGGGCATCTTTGTGAACCAAAAATACCTCGGAAAAAAGGATATCCATAGATTCGAAGGGTGGTGGGGGAACAAAAAGGAGACCCGTTTCATGATGCAGCCCGATTTTGATCCTATGGAAACTGCCGATGCGTGGCAGGTGAGCAACCCGCCCATACTTTCACTCGCCCCATATTTAGCCGCTTTGGAAATGTTTGAGGAGGTAGGCATGGAGGCACTGATAAAAAAGCGGAACCTAATCGTCGCGTACCTTGAGTTTATTTTAAGGGAAGTCGACAAGGAGGTCACGGGAACTTTTGAAATAATTACCCCACCGGAACGTGGCTGTCAACTTTCGGTTTTTTTGCATGGTCAAGGACGCGAACTTTTTAACTATCTGATGAAAAATGGCGTAGTCACCGATTGGCGTGAACCCAATGTCATACGTTTGGCGCCGGTTCCTTTTTATTGCTCTTTTGAAGATATGTATCGTTTTGGTCAGATTTTGAAGCAAGGAATTTTAAGCAGTGAACAGTGAGCAGTGAACAGTGAGCAGTGAGCAGTGGGCAGTAGGCAGTAGGCAGTGAACAATAAACAATAAACAATGAACAATTATCAATGAACAATTATCCCTACTAGGCACAAGGCTTCAGAGAATAAAAGTTGGAATTTGGTCCCGATAGATTCTGTGTTAATTATCAAGAGATTTTATCGTTTATTTTTTAATATTGTTGTTAAGACGGCTATGAGCTAGTCTGTAAGGGTATGTTCTACATTCGTGTGGCGTGCCCTTTTTTGATGGTAATCATTCTCATAGGGGCTTTGATTTTTGTCTATCACAAAAATAAGTTCCAGCAATTTTCTCTGCACGGCTATCAGTGCTTTCATCTTGATCCCGCTCTTCGATACGATCCTAACATATAGGTCCCTGTGCGGAATATTATACTTAACGGAGGACAACGAAGGCAGGTGCATCGACTTCCTTAAGTGCCTGTTCCCTCTCTTCGATATTCGGGGCTTGCCCTTTACGGATGTTCCCGATTGTTTTTCCTTTACGTCAAAGCCGGAATAACCGGTCAATTGCTTTTTATTTCTGATGAGCTCGAACCCATTGGTCTCCGCCAGGACGGTTACGGCGGTCAGTTCCCCCACTCCGGGTATGGTACATATATTTTTCACCCTTTGCTTTATCTCCGGCTGCTTGGCCAGTAGGGCAGCTATTTCGAGTTTGATCTCTTTTTCCTGTCGGCCTAGGAACTTGATCCGCTCCTCGATCCGTTCAAGGCTCTTCCGGTTGGGCATGGCTTCCGACCTTTCCGCATGCCCCTGGTTTTTTACCATGGCCCTTTCCTGGACGATCTGATCGCGTTCCCTGGTCAGTTGTTTCAGTTCCCGATAGATATCCTTGGGCCGCACCCAGTTGTCCAGTTTACGCTCCAGGCCGAACTGTGCAATGGCCTGTGATGCCGTTTTATCGGTAACGGTCCTTATTTCAAGGGACCTCGCATAGTTGCTGATCTTATTGGGCAATATGACACTCACATCGATATCCATAGCTTCCAGCGTATAGGCCAACTTTTCGTGGTACACTCCGGTAGCTTCCATCACATAGCGCACTCGGCCCGTACCCCCACAACGGGACGACACCCATCCGATCAGCGACTTTATTCCCTTGTCACTGTTCGCAAAAACCTTGTGCGCAAAGATCTCAATATCGAGATCCTGGAACATCCTGCCCAATGACACCACTAATTCCTTTTGCGCTACATCAATACCTGCAACTTCCTTTAAGATTCCTTCCACTTGTTCGATTTAAATTGGTTAATAGAATAAAGTGAAATATCCCTCTACGTCTTTTCTCCTGGTCGGATATTCTGGATACCGGATTCGGTTCCCTACATTCTGTTCTGACTCCAAGAAATATAAAGGAACAAGGTCATATCTATCGGTCGATATATCTTAAAGATTACCTAGCCATCGGTTGACTCTTATTCCCTTTCACTTATATTTACAAATCTAGACCCTTAT
>JBBQAM010000088.1:0-9869 GCA_038316335.1 Flavobacteriales bacterium | reverse complement strand
AGATATAGCTTTTGGTGATGGAATCCTTGGCGGCAATATCGAGCTCAATGCCTTTCAAAGCATACTCCAGGTATTTGCCGGTATTGGGAACGGCGTCAGCATATAAAACCGCTAGCATCTGAACCACATCCGATGAGTTAGGATTATACTCCAGCGCCTTCTCAAGATGTGGCAATGCCAATTTATACTCCCCGTTTTGCATATAGTAAAGTGCCTTGGCGATGAGGCTTTCAGCAGATTTGGAATCGTAAAGGAGGGCCTTGTCCGCAAAGTTGTTGATCCGTTCGGTATATAGTTTTTGTTTCTGGTCTGTGTCGAGAAAGTAATACGATATGGCCACATTGGCATAGGCTAGGGAGAATTGTGGATCCAACTCGATCGCCTTCTCAAATAACGCAATAGCTTTTTCCAAGCCCGTTTTGGTCCTTGTATGAAAAGGGTCAAGTGCCTGGAGGTAGTAATCATACGCCTTTAGATTTTCAGTGGGGGCTTTTTCAATTTGAGCTAATTCGGCCGGCGTTACAGTTGCCGCGACGGCATCTGCGATTTGCCTGGCCACTTCCTTCTGCAGCGCAAATACATCGACCACTTCGCGGCTATACTGCTCCGCCCAAATAGGCCTGTCGGTCGAGGCTTCAATCAATTGGATATTCAGTAAAACCTGATCCCCCACCCGCTGGCCACTACCCTCCACCAGATAATTGACATTGAGTTCTTTTGCTATCTCGGGAATGCTCCTTTTGGTGTTGCCGTATCTTTCTGCCGATGTCCGGCTGACGACCCTAAAGTCTTCGATCTTTTGCAAATTGGTCAAGGTCGATTCCATGAGTCCGTTGATGAAATAAACATTGGTTGAATCGGCACTCTCATTTTTGAAGGGCAATACGGCTATCGACTTTTCAACGTTAAACGCCTTTACTGCATCCTTTTTACTGAAAAGCAAGAAGCCTACAACCAAGATCGTTATCGCTACCGAACCTATGACCGGCCATCGGTATTGTTTTAAGAAAGTAGTCTTAACAATAGCCTCTTCCCCTTCAGCCTTTAGGTTACCTTTTCCAAGTTCACCAGGGGGATAGCCGTACTGTTCCCGAAAACATTTAATGAAATAAGAGGTGCTTCCAAAACCTACTTGATACGAAATCTCAGAAACGGTCAGTGAAGTCTGCTTAAGCAACTCCATTCCTTTTTCTAAGCGGACCTGTCGAATGAATTGGCTCGCGGAAAGCTGGTTTTGTTTCTTGATTTTTCGAAGCAGATTTGAACGGCTCATGTTCATAGCTTCCGCTAGTTCAGAAACACCAAACTGTTCGTTCGCTAAATTCTCTAGAATCAGGGCCTTCGCTTGTTCAAGAAAGTTTGACGTATGGGATGATGTATTATCCATATTTTTTCTTACAGGCACTAAGTTAGAAAAATGAAAAGAAAGATGCCGTCCCCCAACGGTCTCATATTTTGTGTGAAAATCATCTTTTGCGTCATAATTGCTATGCTTGCGCCATAATTTGTATCACCTCCCGAAACTTGATATATTCGGCCGCATAGCTCATAGGTGTTGCATCAGGTTCTATTGCACCTTTGTACCAACAAAAATTAATAACAACAATTTAAAAATTAAAATCATGAAATGAGCCATCGTAAAAGGCAAATTCTGCCAGAATATATCATGGCGAATTCCATTTGACCTATTAACAACAAATAAACAATATCAAATGAAAGCATCAATCACAAGAACAGCAACGGAATCTAAAACAGGACAGTACTTCTCATCCTTTGGGGGATGCAAGAGAACCCAATGGGCGCAATACAGAAACTTTAACCGCTAATCAAGGTTTAAAATAAATAGTAATCAAATTAAATAACAGTCATGAAAACGTTCATCAATCAATCGCCAACGGAATCTAGTAGGTTCACTTTCTTCACCTACTTAAAGGACAGTAAGAGAATCCGTTGGGCCGAATCGAGACAGTACCTTCATTAAGAATCCTACTTCATAGGGTTAGAAAAAGGGGTAGGCCCTCATCAAAGTCTATCCCTTCTTTGTGGAGCAATTAATATAGTTCTCCGCACAGCTCATAGGGTTTACTTTAAATTCTATAGAAACTTTTTAACAAAAAAATTATAACAAACAATTTAAAAACTAAAATCATGAAATCAAAGATTCACGAATACCTATTAAAATTAAATAACATAGTCATGAGTAAAACATTTAGAATTAATTATTTGAAGAGCCTCGTAAACATTTCCCTTGCCCTTGTTTTATTGACATCTGCCTGCGGTCAGTCGGGTACCGCGTCAAAAGAACAAGCGGATATAAAAGTCAAAGCTCAGGCGGTTATAGAAAAACCAATTATAGATCTTCAAATGGCCGTGTTATCGGGCAATCTAGAAGCTGTAAAACAGCATATTGAAGCTGGGACCGATATTAACAAGAAAGATGCCATGAGTGGTTCTACTCCTTTAATCACCGCTGCAAGTTTTGGAAAAAACGATATCGCCAAAGTGCTCATTGATGCGGGGGCTGATTTACGCCTTAAAAACAATGATGGTTCTACTGCACTCCATGTAGCTGCATTCTTTTGCCGTATAGAGATTGTACAGATGCTTATAGATGCCAAAGTAGACAAGACCACAAAAAACAACTTTGGAGCAACCGCCCGGGAGACCGTGATGGGACCATTTGCAGAAATCAAATCCATCTATGAAATGCTACAGCAACAATTAGGACCGCTTGGCTTACAGCTTGATTTGGCAGAACTCGAAAAAACGCGTCCGGTCATTGCCATGATGCTACAATAATCAATTTAAGATTAATACCACAATGACAACAGAAAGAAGATATGATATCGATTGGTTACGGGTTATTGCCATTGGTTTATTGCTTATCTATCATATAGCCATCATTTTTCAACCCTGGGCATTGTTCATTGGCTTTATAAAAAGCGATGAACCCTTGGAGGGACTATGGAAACCGATGACCATGCTCAACGTCTGGCGAATTCCACTTTTATTTTATGTCTCCGGTATGGGGTGCTATTTCGCAATGCGCAAACGAAACTGGAAGCAATTGCTTCAGGAGCGAACAAAACGAATTTTGTTGCCCTTCATCTTTGGCATGGTGGCCATCGTTCCGTTGCACATGTTTATTTTTCAGAAATACTATAATATGCCCTCGGGCTATTATGCCAATCAAAGCCATTTATGGTTCTTGGGGAATATCTTTGTATATGTACTCTTGCTTTTGCCGCTTTTTTACTATCTAAAGAAACACGAGGACGGTAAAATCAAAAGAGCGTTATCGGTGCTAATGAGCCACCCTAGCGGCCCTTTGTTGATGTCCCTATTCTTTGTCATTGAGGTTTTGTTGGTAAAGCCCCAGCTATTTGTCTTGTATGCCCAGACTTGGCATGGCTTTTTTAATGGGTTTCTTGCCTTCTTTTGCGGCTTTCTTTTTGTGTACAGCGGCAAAACTTTCTGGCAAACCGTTTTAAAATGGCGATGGTGGTATGCTGGCTTGGCCATCCTACTGTACGGGATTCGATTTATTAAATTTGGGACTGAAGCCCCTGGGTATCTCATGGCTATTGAATCCAATTGCTGGATTTTTACGGTATTCGGTTTTGGTTATAAGTACATGAACAAACCAAGTAAAACCCTAAGTTACTTAAGCCAGGCCGCGTATCCCGTTTATATCATTCACATGTTTGTGTTGTACTCAGGTGCACTATTCATATTGCCATTGGAAATCCCTATCTTATTGAAATTCATAGGTATTGTAGCTTTTACGGGTGTAGGTTGCTATGTCATATATGAATTTATCATTAGAAGGATTGGTTTCTTACGGCCTTTGTTCGGATTGAAATGGACCTATAAAAAAAATGAAAAGGTTAAAACTTCGACTTCGAACCTCAGCTGAGAATCCAGCAAATTGAATTCTTCAATTTGATTGAAACTAGAATTATCCACAATAAGAAATATAGTAATATGAAAGCAGTAGTCTATAATAAATACGGTCCGCCAAACGTCCTTGAAGTTAAAGAAATAGAAAAACCAAAGCCGAAAGATGATGAGATGCTCGTTAAAATTCACGCAGCAACGGTCACTTCGGGCGATGTGCGGTTGCGAGGTTCGGATTTCCCGCCCTTGTTCTGGCTTCCGGCACGATTGATATTCGGATTGTTCAAACCTAAGAAAAAGATTTTAGGACATGAATTGGCCGGTACGGTAGAAGCAATCGGAAAAAACGTTACAAAATTTAAGGTGGGAGATTCAATATTCGGAACTACCACAATGCTCAAAACGGGCTCCTATGCGGAATATATCTGCTTGCCACAAGAACGGAAAAATGGTGTGGTAGCCCTAAAACCGGAAAATCTTAACTTTAAAGAAGCGGCTGCTTTACCCATAGGAGTCATGACCGCGCTATACCTTTTTGAGAAAGGCGATCTGAAAAGTGGAAAAAAGGTGTTGGTTTATGGAGCTTCCGGAAGTGTTGGCAGTTATGCCGTGCAACTTGCAAACCAGCAAGGCAAAACGGTCACGGGCGTTTGTAGCGGCTCCAATGTTGAAATGGTTAAATCCCTTGGCGCGGAAAAGGTAATCGATTATAAGAAAGAGGACTATTCCGAGGGCAACCAAAAATTCGATATCGTTTTTGATGCCGTTGGAAAGACCACCAAGGCCAAGGCAAAAAAAGTTTTGAACGACGGAGGTAAGTTCGTCACGATCAAAATGCTGACCACAGGGAAAACTGAGTACCTTGAGAAAATAAAGGAACTTGCGGAGCAGGGAAAGCTAACTCCATTTATTGACAAAACCTTTGCGCTCAATGAAATCGTAAGTGCTCATGAATATGTTGATTCAGGGCGAAAAAGAGGCAATGTCGTGATTGAAATACTGCAGCAAAATGGAAACGATGTGTAATGCTTGACCTAACAATAGCTAATTATGAAAATATTTAGAAAAATCCGTCAAAAAAACCTTCCAGAAAATAAGTTCAGTAAATATTTTATTTATGCCATTGGTGAAATAGTATTGGTTGTTATAGGTATTTTGATTGCCTTACAAATCAACAATTGGAACCAATCCAAAAAGGATAACCATGCTTTAAAAGAGTATTTGGTCAAGATCAAATCTCACACAATAGAAGACCTTTATAAACTGGACTCTATAAAAAGGGGTAGAACACAAATAGCCGAGCTTTGTAAAAAGGCCCGTGTAAGCATCCTCAATAAGACAGAAGACGAGAACCTTATTCTTTTTATGGCCAGTGGGTTCGCCTTTGCAGATTTATATTTTAAACCGAATGCCGGGGGGTATGAGGCATTAAAAAATTCAGACTATTTTGGTAAGATCAACAATACGCCCCTAGATTCCCTTTTAACCAGATACCATAGTTTAATAGACGAAATTGCAGCAAGCGAAAGAAGTTATAATGATTATGCAAAAAGTCAGCAGGCGTATCTTTCCACTCAGTTCGATAGGTCTTTGATGCTCGCTTACGCTTTTGTGCCCCCCGACTCCCTAAAAATAAGGGCAACAACACAAGCTGAGTATTTTGAGGATTTTGCAGCATATACATCGGCTGCCCCCTATCGAAACGTTATTAGTTTAGCAGCCTGGCAGTTTGATACCATGATTGATTTGTATAATCAATTAGAAGATTTAGGTGAAAACGTCATCGAGGAAATAGATGCTATTGTTGATGATTAAATTCTTTCGATCCATTTGCCAAACGCTAGCAATGAAAAAATGACCAAGAAACAAATAAAGAAAACACTCAGAATCGTATTTATTGTGGCGAGCATAGGTTCCCTGTATTTCGTGCCATGGATTTTGGTAAAGGCTTGGATCTTCCCTTTGCCCGAGACGGTTCAGGAACAAGTGGATGAAGCGATTGGGCTTGGATTGGATGGCATGATCGTTTATGTGGACGAGGCTGGCAAACCCCCTGCCCTTTACGCCGCCGGTTATAAAAATAGAGAGAACAAGATACCGACCGATCCACATGCTTTGTTCAAAATTGCCAGTATCAGCAAGTTATATGTTGCCGTGGCCGTCGCTAAATTGGTAAATGAAAACCGATTGTCCTTGGATAATACGCTTGCAGATTACCTACCGGAACTTTTGGGACGCATTGAAAATGCCGATAAAATCACTTTGAGAATGATGGTGCAACATCGGAGTGGCATCCCTAACTATACCGACACTCCCGGTTTTTGGGAAAAAGATTATTCGAAAAGCAGTAAGGAATCGCTTGATTTGGTGCTGGATCGACCTGCCGACTTTGACCCTGGTTCAAAATATAGTTATTCGAATACGAATTATTTGTTGCTGGGCGAAATCCTCGATAAAACTTTGGGATATAGCCATCATGAATATATCAAACGGGAAATTTTGATGCCGTTGGGGTTGCACAATACCTACAGTTTACTGAAGGAGGTTGATTTAGACGATGTAATGAGTGGGTATGATGTAGGTTTTGATGGCGATTTAAAATATAATGATTTTATTAACCCGAGCGGCTCAATGGTAGCCACTGCCGAGGATGTGGGTATATTCTTGAGGGCATTGAACGATGGCTCATTGCTAAATGACAAGGAACAAACGATTTATTCATCTATTTATGAATATGGCCATACGGGACTATTGCCCGGGTACTCAAGTATTGCCGAGTATCACAAAGATATTGATGCCGTGGTCGTTCAGTTTGTAAACACGAGTGGTGGATATTCTTGGAATTTATCGGAGATCGAATACAATCGTATTGTAAAAATTTTGAGAAGAAAAAAACGGAAACATCATAAATAGGTTTATCAAAACCGTCCCTTAATAAAAAGTACACACAAAAATGAACCATAAAAGCTGAATGAATATGTTAGAAAATCCAAAAGTCAACATCAAAATTAAACTGGCTGCATTGTGGGTTTCTACAACCTTCTGTTATTTATATGGCGATTATTTTGAGCTATACACGCCTGTTGGCGGTCATTCGTCCAGATTATACTAAAAAAACGTAATCAATGAAAAGAATTATAAAATACACATTCATTATTTTAATAGCATCTATTTTATGGGTTTTTATCTGCTTTTATGGAAGTTTAAATGGTTGGTGGCATACACCTATTACCGAGAAAACAGATACGCAATCTTTTGTCGATGCTGTCAATAAAGAAATTGAAAACGAGTTTGTCGGAAACTTCGCTATGGCAATTATTAAAGATGGTGAGATAGAAGAGGAAATCTTTTATTCAGAAGGAAAAGCGGTTGACAGGAATACAATTTTTCAAGTAGCTTCTTTATCCAAATTCGTTTCCGCTACGGGAATCATGAAGTTACGAGAATTAGGAAAGATTGATTTAGACACTCCTGTGGGTCAATATTTAACCAGATGGCAATTACCTCCAAGTGAATTTGATAATGAACAAGTAACTGTACGGCGCCTGCTAAGTCATACTGCTGGACTTACGGACGGGCTTGGCTATTCAGGATTTGAGACCCAAGATTCTGTCCAAACTTTAGAAGCCTCTTTAACAAAAGCTTCCGACGCCGATGAAGGAAAAAGTGGAGAAGTAAGCGTTGGAATCGAGCCTAATTCTAGTTGGGAATATTCTGGGGGAGGATTTACACTCTTGCAATTATTGGTTGAGGAAAGAAGTGGACAATCATTTGATGGGTTTATGAAAGAAAATTTATTTATCCCGTTAAATATGACAGAGTCGACATATAAATGGTCGGACTCTCTAAATAGTAATTTATGTGAATTCTATAACGAAGACGAAACCAAAGCGCCACACTTTTTTTACACCTCTTTGGCGGCTACATCATTGTATACCTCTTTAGCGGATTTAGAGAAATTTTTCATGCTGTTTTTAAACAAGGAAAATGCAACCAATGATAGGCCGCTCAATAAAAATTCCTTAAAGTTAATGCAAGAATCACATTGGGATATAATGGGCGCCGCAATTTATGGTTTAGGAACATTTCTTTATGTAGATATCGGAAAGGATGAATATATTATTGGTCATGATGGAAGTAGTACACCTCCCATTAATACTGCACTTCGTATTAATCCTGTAACTGGAAATGGAATAATTGTTTTAGAAACTGGAAATCCAAATTTAGCGACACAATTAGCTAGTGATTGGGTCTTTCTAACAACTGGAAAAGTAGACACTCTTTTGTTTAAAATGCTTCAAGAAAAAATGGTGAACATGATAACAATCGGCATATTGTTGATTTCTGTTCTTCTAATTATAATCCTTATATGGCGAAAAAAGAGAAAGGGAAGCTTTCGCAAGGAATAAATCTTAATAAAAAGTACAAACAAAAATGAATAATAAAAGCTAAACGAATATGTTAGAAAATCCAAAAGTCAACATCAAAATTAAACTTGCCGCATTGTGGGCTTCAGCAACCTTTTGCTATTTATATGGTGATTATTTTGAACTATACACACCCGATAAAATTGACAGCCTAATTACAGGAGATAATAATTTGGACAGTCCAGCCAAATTACTAATCGCATCAATAATTTTGGCAATTTCTTCAGTAATGGTTGCAGCATCAATGATCCTTAAACCAAAAATAAACCGAATTCTTAACATCATATTTGGAACCTTATTTACGCTAATGATGGTGGCCATAGGAACCATTTCAACTAACGAATGGTACTTATTTTATGTGTTTTTAGCATTTACAGAAAGTATAATAACTGCTTTAATTGTTTGGTATGCTTGGAAATGGCCTAAAGAAAGGAAACTTTAAATGTATAATTATGACCATAAATGACAAACAAATAAAATTAGTAACTACAGCAAGAATAGCAGGGATTTGGTACTTAGCCATGGCAATTTCGGGGATTTTAGGATTTCTAGTATTTCATCCTCAAATATTTGACCCAAAAGACGCTCAGAAGACGTTAACAAATCTGATTGACCTTGAATCCCTTGCCAGAACCAGACTTCTATTGGAATTTGCAATTATTGTTTCACAGGCGCTTACCGCAGTGTATTTTTATAAATTGTTTAGAACTATAAACGAATGGGCAGCATGGACACTTGGCATTTGGGGAATGATAAATTCCGTATTCATAATAATTAGTGCGATTTCAATGGGTACTGCTATCGAAATTGCAAGTTCGACCCAAACCGCCGAAGACAAAGTTTTATTAATTGAACTTTTAAGCAGTTTAATTACAAATGCTTGGGGTGTCGGCGGCCTTTTCTTTGGGCTTTGGCTTATCCCGATGGGCTACATTATAACGAGTTCAAAAAGGATGCCTTTATGGCTGGGCAGAACCTTAATCGCTGGCGGTATAGGCTATTTGTTAAGTACTACAATTAATTACATCGGCATTGAAATCCCATTTGCAGGTTATTTAACTGTTCCGGCTACAATTGGAGAATTCTGGATGATAGGATATTTATTAATTTTTGGAATACGACCAGCAAAGGAATAACTAGTAATGATGCCAAAGGAAAATAGACGAATTCTAAAAAGTTGAAAAGCATCATGAAAATCACAACAATATTATTAATTTCTTCGATTCTATTAAGTTGTACAAGTGAAGCTCAAATTTACCCTAACAGCAATTGGTCAAGACAAAAAAATCCAGAAAAAACGGGCTGGGGAGAAACAGAGCGTTCTGTTTTTAATCGCTATATTATTGATAGTACCAACATTACAGGACTTGTAATTGTCCATAAAGGGCAAATTGTATATGAATATGGGGATATAGAAGAAAACAGTTATATAGCATCGTGTAGAAAAAGTGTGTTGGCTATTCTCTACGGCAAATATGTGAAAAATGGTCAGGTCAACTTAGATAAAACACTTGGCGAGTTAAAAATAGAGGACCATTCACCATT
>JBBQAM010000116.1:0-3039 GCA_038316335.1 Flavobacteriales bacterium | reverse complement strand
GAGGGACTACCGTTTTTATAAGACCGACATGCTACATCCCAACCAATTGGCCATCGATTATATTTGGGAAAAGTTCAAAGATGTTTGGATCGATGAAAATGCATATGACTGTTTGGAGCAGGTGGGAGCGATTCAAAAAGGGCTTCAACATCGACCATTTAATGCAAATTCGCAACAGCATCAAAATTTTCTAAAGGCACTGCAGGCGAAGATTTCCGATGTGCGTAAAGCGCACCCATTTATCGAATTTGAGGGTATGCCTCATGATGCAGGATTGACTGGTTAGAATTTTTATGAGGGCCTTTTTTGGGCCAATATCCGAAAGGCCGACCACCCGGAATTGAAATTGCAGATCTGGCTTGATATCAGGTATTCAACATACGTCGATAGTCTATACGTACGTTGCGCACGTATAACTAAGTATAGTATACAAGCGTCAAAAACCCGTGTTGTACGTTCACGGAAATAGTGTTACCATTATGAAAAAAATAGCAGCGGGCGCCCTAATCACCTTGGCAGGCATCCTTATTTTTCGATCGTGTTGGGATGATTCCAAGAACAAGTCGATCCTCGAAGAAAATTCGATGCTGATCCAACAGCAGATTGAGAATGTTTCGAAATTGATCGTTACCGAGGGCCATTTTGCCGAAGTGTATAATTATAAGGATTCGCAACAACTTTTTGGTCCCTTCCTGACCGCAAGCAAAAAGGCATTGGTGGTTGTAAATGCCGAGGTTACGGTGTCCTATGATTTGAGCAAAATCGTTTTTGAGGTAGATAAGGATTCAAAGACCCTTTCGATTCAAAGGCTACCCAAACCGGAAATCAAGATCAATCCTGATATTGAATACTATGACGTGACCGCCGACTATTTGAACCAGTTCAATGCAGCCGATTATAATAAGATCAAGAAGAATATCAATGCCTCCTTATTGAAAAAGATCCAAGCCTCCTCGCTTGAGCGCAATGCGGAAAGCCGCTTGCTCAGCGAGCTCTCTAAGTTTTATATTTTGACCAATTCGTTGGGTTGGAAGTTGGAATATAATAACCGGGCCGTTCAACAGAATTTATCCGAGTTCCTTTTAAAAGAGTAAGTCCCTGATCGCAACAGGCCCACAGAGCAAGATAAAGCGGGCCTTACAGGAAAGTTTTGGCCCAAAGTATATATTGCTCCCAATCATAAGGGGTAACATCGTGACCTCCAGAACGTAGGTGATAGCTCAAAGTATGATGCAGGGGCTTGTTTATTCCCGGGCTATTAATTGAAGGGAGACCTTTTTCCCCGAATAAGTTATAAACCGGAGTAGCGTAATAGGCACCTAAGAATTCCCCACGCGGATCAGCCCAATAGTCTTCGCTCGCGCTTGCAATATATAGCGGTCTTGGGGCTATGAGTGCAAGTAATTCGTGCTGATCGACAGGCAAGGCCTCCTCATTTTCATTGAACTTCTTGAAATCAGTGCAGAACCAATGTGGGAAGACTTCATTAATACGACCTACGGTTTCCCCATATTTTCTTTTGGACAAGGCCGCGCCACCACAGCCTGAATTATTTGATATTACGGCGGCAAAGCGTTCATCGGTGGCCCCGGCCCAAAGGGCTGCTTTTCCCAATCGGGAATGTCCAAAGACGAGCACCTTGCCAATTTGTGAGTCCCCAACAAGATAATCCATCACCTTACTTAAGCCGAAGGCCCAGGCAGCGATGCTCCCCCATTGATCTGGACCGGGCCGTGCATAATCCCGTGTATAGAACAAGGCTTGGATACCATCGGTAACGTCATTTTTATCCGGATCGATTTCCCCATAATACAGGGTGGCCAATCCGAAACCTGATTTTATTATTTTTTCAAGGTCCCACCGATGTGCCCGTTTACCCCGGGAAGCTTCGGTGGCCAAATTTTCTGTGATTCCCAATTCTTGGTCATTGCTATTCCATGCCTTGGTAATGATTACTTTTGGATCTGACGTAATCGTATGATTGCCATGAAAATTATATCCTAAAAAAAGGGGTGCCTTTGGAATGTTTTTGGGGAGGTAAATAAGGACATTAAAACGCAGGAATTTCCGATTTTTTGACAGGGTAACCTCGATCTGTTTTCGAATGGCGGTACCTTGTAAGGCATCACCGTCTTGTTCTATAAGTGCGAAGGAAAAAGCATCGAGCGTACCAGGAACTTGACCATAGACCTGTTTCCCAAAGAAATCCAAAAGTTCAGGCCTGCGTTTTTCGATCCATTCCTTGGAAGTGATTATTTTTTCACCGCTAAACGTGGTAAGTGGGTCGGGTATCTGAAAATCAGGTACATTTTCTTCATCATAATTGGGTGTAAACTGGGCAGCGGTCATAAGCAACGTAAAAAAGGCGAAAAAGAAGCTAACAGACTTTTTCATAGTCAATGTATTGAAATTAAACAAGGACCGCAAATTCCCCGAGGATGGCCTACTTACTAAGCTACTAAAATTTTGTCGACCAAGGCCAATCCGTCATCGATCAAATGCCCGACTTTTGGATTTTCGCGTTTTACGGTTTCCAGGTGTTTTAGGATTTCCTTCGCGAAATTAGTATCGCCATTGGTTTTGGCCAACTCGAACAATTCAACGGCCAATAACCAATCGTTCGGGTACTGGGCCTTTATTTCTTGGAAGACCTTGTTCCTCGATATGGTGGTATTGGAGCCTTCTCGAAATTCGCGAATTTGCTGGTATAATTTCCCTAATTGGGTCTGTTTTTTATCCTTGGGGGATTTAATAGTGGTGCTTGTTATTTTGTGGGTTACTAGGTCAAAACTATTCAAATCGGCCGGTCCATTGAAGGCAGAAACGATTTTTTCGCCAATCGCCAAGTTGTACATTTCATCGTCTGAATCAAAGAGAATATTTCCGCCATGAAAGACTTTGCAGTTCTTGAAAGTTATCAAAATGATTTCGCCCCTTAAATTTCGTGTTCCTGTAACGATACGTCCTGATATTTTGATTTCACCTTCAAATTCAAGGGTAACCAGCTCACCTTCATAGATGTTATATGCCTTGAGGTCC
>JBBQAM010000043.1:0-34473 GCA_038316335.1 Flavobacteriales bacterium | reverse complement strand
CTAACTCATCGGATGTGGTTCAGATGCTAGCGGTTTTATATGCTGACGCCGTTCCCAATACCGGCAAATACCTGGAGTATGCTTTGAAAGGCATTGAGCTCGATATTGCCGCCAAGGATTCCATCACCAAAAGCTATATCTTCTTGGGTCTGAGTAACGCACTCATCCAAAACGGTTTTGTGGATGAGGCAAATACCTACATCAACAAGTCCCTTGGCTATAATCCTAATAATTATTATGTGCCATACTTGAAATCATTTATCCTTTACGCCATAGACGGCAATTTAGAGCAGACCAAAAAACGATTGATTGCAGAATGGTCCAAAGATACTACCCGATTGGACATTTTGCAGGAAGTGGCAAAGTTCAATTATTATCAGGAAGACTACGACAGTGCCTTTTATTATTATAAAAAATTTGTCAAGGCCAGGGAAATAAACGGTCAGGATATTTATCCCCAGGAAGACGTCAAGATTGCCTTGGTCTACCAAAAGATGGGCTTGGAAGCACAGGCCGCTAATTTTTTCAATGCGTATGCCGAATATTGCAAAGCGGACCAATCTATTTACAAGAGTGCAAGCACAGCAGTAAAGTTCTCGTATGAAGGGAAAATCGACAAGGCAATCGAGCAGCTTAAATTTTTCGCAACACAAGATAATTACCAGTATTGGATTTTGCTATTCATGGAAAAGGACCCGCTCATTAAACGTTTAAAGGGTCATAAGGAGTATGACAAAACAATCCAAAGGATCAAAGATCGGTTTTGGGATAAACATGATCAACTGAAAAAGTTATTGGTGACTAAGAGACTGCTTTAACCATTCACGCACGCTACCCTGTCGACTTTTTGAACAACCCATAAAACTGCCGTTTAAGAAAGCAGATAAAATGAAATGGCACTTCGTTCTAATGCTACACGTATTTTTCGGGGATATCTTACTCGTTATTTGAACTCATTGGCCAAACCATAGTTGCAATCCACCATCGACCACTAGAATAGATCAGCATCGTTTTGAGCGCGTTTCGTCAGGTTCTCTAAAATTTGAATCGTCTCTGGCCATTTTTCATTCGTGCCTAAACGTATTTTTTCTTTCCCCTGATGAACATAGGCTACTGTTCTTTGTTATAGCTTTTTTTTAACTGCTTTTCTCCAATAATAAATCCCAAAGACAAAAGTCACAATGGCAAACATACTTCCGTTTTCACCAAGCCAATGTTCGGTTCCTTCGATTTTTGATGTTAATGGCGGAAATATTTTCTGAACATATACATTACTAACCGCATGAAAGATTACTGCTGGCCATACACTTTTTGACTGAAAGGTGTAATAGGTCATCATAAACGACATCGAAATTATAACGATAAAAAAAGTTGTCATTTCCAAAGCGATATTCCCACCATAGTACACTATCAATGGCCAATGCCAAGATGCCCATATAATTCCACTAAATAGGGAAACTCCCGTAAAAGAAAGCACCTTTCTTAATTCATAGATAAAAAACCCTCTCCAGCCGATTTCTTCTCCCAAAGTCGTTGCCATTGATCGTATAACTCCTACGGTTCCTAACAAAATAACAGCCACGATTACTGCAAGTGTTGGGTTTAACGTTCCTATTCCAACCAATTCGAGTTCTTTGGCCCAATCTAGCATCATTTCTTTATTGGCTAAACCGCCAAATCCGAAAAGCCAGATGAGTATATAGGTACTTAGGACATATACCGCAGGAACGAAATAAGACCATCGAATATAGTTCCAATGCCCCCACTTCCAATTTAAAGAAGAAATAGCACGGCCTTTCAATTTTAGGGTGATGATCGCAGCTAGCGCCGGACACCACATAAGTCCGCCAATATATATGCTTGAAGGATATAGGGTAACAATCGCATAATAAAATGGTGCGCTTAAAATTGTAACTAGCGTCAAGAAAATAAGGATTGTTGTCCAAGCAACTTTGCGTTCGGTCATTTAGATTGGTTTAATATACGACGAAAGGATGTAGGTTTTGTTACATTGCACCCAACGATGGGTATATAAACCATAGTTTGTATTAAGATCCCAAATTTTTGATTTAATACAGCGGCGAATTTTATATGTTTTATTTTGCCTGAATCGTTTCCAAAATCCAACTGGAAATTTCTTTCAATGCAATTGGAGCTATGGTTTGTTCTATTTTACTATACTCATCCAATTTACCTGTATTACACTCTTGAAATAAATGGTTTAAATTTGCTAACTCGATAATTTTATAGTGGGTATTTCCTCCCTTAATTAAAGCACTCCGTAGCGCATTTTGATTGATGGTTGCATTCACCTGTATATCCTTAGTCCCGTTTAAGGACAGCACGGGAATCCTTAATTTTTCAAATTCATCCGCTGGATCATAGTTGTAGAAATATAAACTCCAAGGTTTTAAAACAGATTCGGTTTCATTTTTAATAAATTTTGAAATATTTTCATCGGTCGCCCCTAGCGCTTTTAAAATTGGCGTTAAATACGTGTTATTATGCGCCAGTAATTCTTGTCTTTTTTCTGAAATGTCCTTAGTGGAAGCTGCTATTTTAATTGACTTTCTAACATTTTGTTCAAAGGCTGCTTCATCGGGAACCGGAAAAGGTCTTAGTGATTTAGATTGCATCACCGACACTTCACTTCCTGGAATTCCTGTGGCGGCCAAGGTCACAATAAACGAAACATCTTTTGTTCGGTTCGCAACCATCGGTGCAATAATACCTCCTTCACTATGGCCTATTAACCCTATATGTTTTGCATCGATATCTTTTCGTGATTTTAAATAGCTCACCGCGCTTAACACATCTTCTGCAAAATCGGCTGTTGTGGCTTTGCTAAAATCACCTGTAGATGCCCCAAAACCACGATCATCAAAACGCAATACGGCAATACCTTTGTGGGTCAGAAAATCTGAAAGTACCAAAAAAGGCTTGTGCGTAGGGATGCTTCCATCCCGGTCATGCCGGCCACTGCCGCTTATTAAAATAACTACGGGGTATTTTTTGTTTCCTTTCGGGCGAGTAAAGGTACCTGCTAACGTTATATTCGCTTTGGTGTTATCAAAAACCACTTCCTCTTCGTAATAAGGATACGGTTTTACAGGTTCCTGGAGCCGATTGACTTTTGCAATGTTAGGATTCCCTCTATTTAATACTAGTGGTAGTACTGCACCACCCTCAGTATACATCCCTTCAATTTGGTCAGTGGCATCATTCAACACACCTTCATATTTCATACCTAATTCAGAACCATCGATTATTAACTTCCCTTCTTTGAACGAGGTTGACTTCGGTTTGATACCTGAGACGTCAAAAGTTGGGACTGCCATCGTGGTATGGTACGTTTCCCCGTTTTTTTCAAAGAGAAAAACAAAGGTTATTTCCTTGTTGTCCGGATTTTTAGTGATGCCGTGCCATACTCCGGAAAGATCTTGTGAAATTGCACTGGTTATTGAGAATGTTAATACAAGTAACGTTATTATTGATTGCATGTTCGTTAAATTTTGATTGATGATGTTCTGGCCAAATTTTATTTAGCTATGTTGAACTGAAAAAAATAGTGTTTATAATTTGGTAACAGCAGAAGATTGCCGTAGGATCAGTTATAGCATGTTACCGGTAGCTTCAACCTTAGAATCCATATAACGACCAATGGTTAAACCGATAAACATTCCGACAATCAGGGCTAATGCTATGCCCAAGGAACGTTCAAGACTGGATAAAAAAACAACTCCCACTAGAACTCCAAAAGACGACCCAAGGGCTATGCCCAAATTCGTATAATACCCTTTTGGGGTTAAGGAAAACGTATCCTTTAAATAGCTTTCAAATTTACGAAATGCTTTTATATAATATTTTTTTCTGTTCTCGGGATTTGCTTCCAAATTTAAACCATCAAGTTCCGTTTCTATGGATTGAATTTCATTTTTTGAGAACGCCCTTGTTTTCAATTCGGATAGCATATGAAGAAATTTTTCATACACCTTTAATTCAGATTTTTTAGTTGTGTTTCCTTTTAAACTTTCAAAAAAGGAAATTGCTTCTTGTAATGTCATGATTTTAATGTTTTCTTGGTTAGTGGCTCAAACCAAAAATTATTACACCTATAACTTATTATTTTTTAATAAAAAGCTGAAAAGCCTTTAATAACAGTACTTCAGGAAGTGTTTATTTTTTCAATTCTTCTATGTCGGCTATTAGTTCATCTAACTTTTTAAATACGCCGCCATACACCAAGTTTACATCCCATTGGTAAATTCTCCCACCAAAGACATAAATCAGAACCGCCATTACCAGCGCTATTATCCATATAAAAATTGGAATTCCATACATAACATGAAATCCAGAATTCAAAATTGCTTCATTCGTCACTTCCGTTGCTTTCAATGTATGTACTATTGGCATCAAGGCGGCTAGAAATATAAGAGAATAGAAAAAACGCATAACTTTTATATTCTTTGAAATGGCCATTTTAAGTAAGCTGCTAAATGACTTGATATACACATAGCTACTCAACTTGTTGTCAATGTTTTTTAGGGTATTTACTTGTTTACTGCTTATCCAACAAACCCCCATTAGGAGGAAAAAAATAAATGCACCGGCAATTGGAGTCCCAAGCGCAGCGTACCACCCCAAAATCAATAATGCAATAGCCAAAATGATGTAAATATTAACGTTCATCATTCTTTTAATTTTATCAATGAGATGAATTGATTTTTGCTTGTAGAGGTTGTTTATCTTCGGTGCTACTAATGCATCGCTTTTAAGAAACCCCGCTTTCCATATATGTTCAATTGATTTTTCCATCTACTATTTTTTTTAACCTTGTTTTTATTCGTTTTACACGTACCCCGATATTATTTGGATTCGTACCTATAATATCAGCGATTTCCTGATAGGGTTTTTCTTCCAAATAAAGCATAATTACCGCTCTATCAATTTCTGATAGTGTTCGAATAGCCTCATAGAGCAGATTCAGGGATTCATCTGAAAACGCCTTGTTCACTTCGGTTTCTTCAGCTGTCAAGGAATCGGATACAAAATGCCTTCCCTTATTTTTCTTCAATAGGGTCAAGCAAACGTTTAATGAAATTCGATACACCCAGGTACTCCATTCCGATTCCTGACGAAAGTTTTCCTTGCTCCTCCAAATTTGCAAACATACTTCCTGATAATAATCTTCAAAATCCTCTTGTGAATTGGTATATGCCCTACACAATTTGATGATTATTCCCGAAAACGGCAAAATGGATGTATTGTAAAAATCGCTGCTCAACGTTGCTTTTTTTAGTTAGTGGTGTAAATTAAGAATTATTACACCCTTTGAACGATTTGTAAAAAAAAGAGCTGTTATTGAAGTGTATAATGTATGAAAAGCACGTCGCGTCATTTGCCTATATAAAGGCGTTTCTAGCCAATCAAAATGGCCTGTTCAATAGCGATGAAGAAAGATAAGTTCTCAAAATACGGTCGTTTTAGGGGACGGTTCTATACATTACAGCGTTGTAATTATTTGAGTTGGACCCAAGGTTTTGAACTCTCTTAAATACTTAGGGATTACAGAAGTCACAATAAGCCGGGTCTTCAAAAACGGCATCTCCTTTACACTTTTTGTGCCTATATCCACATTTTTTACAACTATAAATCTGCGCCTTAATGGCGTTTGTCGGTAAATTGCAAGTTCCACATGGCAATCCACGGACCACATCTGAAATAACAAATCCCGGTGCATTACAACTTGGACAAAGGGATTTAATGTTATTAACCAAATCACGGACCGCATGTTCTATAGCCCTCATTCGGGTAGGGTTTCTCATGGCCCTCATGTCACTTTCGGCCCGAATGTGTTCTCCGTTTTCCAAGAGCGCCTGGACCGTTTTTTTTAGGTCCTCGTTCGAGGAAAAGTCTTTCCAGGTTCTTTTTACTTTTTCCGAATCAAAGGTTTGCAGGATAATCGCGTGTTGGGGATAGCCTATTAGGGCCTTGAACGCTTCCAAATCTTCATTACATTTTATTTCCCGATGATTGAAGTTTGTTTTTTCCGTAAGGTACCGACCCCAGATTTCGAGGTCATTTTTTAAATCAATTAAAATGACCATCTCCTCATTGGCAGGAAGGTAAGAAAAGGAAGAATGGGCACCGAATGAACCTTCACTGGCTACAACCAAAGTTTTGCCGCTCCGTTGGAGCGCTGCCAGGGCCTTGGCCTGCATTGTCGCGCCTGGAGTGTCCTTACGGACTACTTCCCCTGTAAAAGTTCCAAAAGCGTCGGTATTGAAATCTGAAGCAAGAAGGCATTTGACCCCAAGTTCCTTTTCCAAAATTGGCGAGAAGACCTTTTCCTTGCCATGCATGGTGGCGATAATTACGGTACGGCCCTTGAAAATATGATGTCCATTGTATTGCTGGTCCATGAATACTTAGGTGGGAAATGCATCCAAAATGGCAATATCCACATTCGTATGATCCTGTACTTCCCCAGCTTTTTCCCCGGTCATCGAGACCCACTCCATATTTTTTTGGTACCGTATAATATCATTATGTTGCAAGGGATCCATCACCATTAAATAGATCCATTCATTGTCAAGCAATGCCTTCAAATTTGCATTTCGGGCAAGGATATCGGTTATCCGGGCTTCTGGAGCCATTATGAGCACCGATAGGCGTAATGGCCGATGGTACATTTCATTGTCGGATCGGCACAGCGATTGTAGCGGTAGGCCCATTTTAAGGTCCCCCCCGTTCCCTTGGACCACGCCAAACCTACCCGTGATGTTATGGGTAATTTTTGAGCCTCCCCCGAATTTATCATTGTCGACGGTCGAAAAATAATAGTGGTTATTGATCCATTGGGTGACGACCATAGGCCCCTGCATGATACCTTCCAAGGCTTGGCCGGTAACATCCAGTTCCCAGTCGTAGGAATGTAGGAAGCAACGGCCGTCAAGATTCTCATTTTCGGTAAGTGTCCTTGGCGCCACGATGAAACCTGCATTCTTTGCCAGGCCCCATTCGGGCCTTGTCTCTCCCCAGTCATTCGCTTTATGTTCGGCCAGAGCGATAGGTTTACTTTTTACGCCCAGTCTCTCCTGGATCGCCGTTTGCTGGGCCCTTAGTAAATTTGATTTTAGGTCTAGCAATTCCTCTCGATGCGAAGCGGGTACTTCGGAATCAAAAATTACGATTTCATCCGTGGTCGTATTATGCTCTGCACCTATGAAAATAGTATTTTCCGGAATGTGGATCCTATAATCGTCCGCCAATGCTTTTCTAACTTCGATCAGATTGGCCAACTTGGCCAGCATTCGGGCGTTATGCCTGCCCGGGCTTGCCGCACAGGCTCCGCAATCGAGACTGGAACCGAACGGATTGTTCGCAGAACTGCTTCCATGGCCTACAAAAAGCACTAAGGGCGCAAAATATTTCCACCCGGTGAGCTCAAAGGCCGATTTTACGATGGCCACTTTTTCATCAAGGGGAATTCCGAGACCGTTGTCTTTTTGAGGGTTCGTGCGATTGATTTCCGGTTCGCAGATTGGCTCGTATGAGGACGTGTTTTTCCGTTTAAAACGATACATATATCCCGGGGTCAAGGTTCGGGCCACTAAGGATAGGCCGTAATAGAATCCTGATCCTTCCACAAACCCAAAAGCGGAAGGGAGCATATTCTTCATCCGCTTCAGAAAATATTCCCAGAATTTATAGATTTCATTTTTGCTTTCATACGCCAACTTCAGTGCATCTTTATTTGCCTGCGGAATTTCAGTCACGGCATAGGCAGAGGATACGATCGGCGGGCAAGACTTTCGGGTCAGGCCATCGCTTAAATTCTCATAGTCCATCGCTATACCAAAAAAACCGGCATATCCATACGTCTCATAATTCCCCTTTGATTCAACGTGTCTTCGAATTAGCTCAGATCGGGTGTCGATACAAAAAACGAGTTGGGCATCTGGTTGAAGTTCCACGTTCTTAGTCGGTACCGTAGTTATCGATGCCTCCTTCAACGTATTTACAAGCTGGTTTTGCCAAGTTCTTTCCCAGGCCTTCAACCATATGTACTGTAGTTTTGACAGGGTATCCTCCGTTTGGATAAAATCATTTATAGGCATGATTTGGGCCTTCAGATGTTGGGCAATCCAAAGCCGCACCCCCAAATAATCTTTCAAACTTATTGGATATTCCTGCTGCCAAAGCGAGTTCGATTCACTGCGGTAGTTGATATATCCGGTCCAACCGGGCAAAGCGGCCAAGTGGTAGGTAAAGATTTTAACACATGCTTCTTGGGAATAATCCTTTAAAATAAGTGCCAGTGCCTCCGAGCAGGTTTTTGGTATGTCATCAAGGACCAATATTCCAAGCGCTCCATCGTAAAGTGCCAATTTTCGCCACGCTTTGTAAAAACCTTCCTTTTTACCCGGCATTTCCCATTCGGCCAGACCTTCGTCCAAAAAGGCGGCTAGCCACTTTGACATAATCCTGTCCAAATCGTGGTTTATGCTTTTCTCTTCGGTCCTTTTTTGGGACTCAAATTTTAGTAAACATTGTTTCGGCGATTCGGGTATTCCATTCTCTCGAAGCATGTCTATTAGCTCATGTTCATCGATTTCTCCTTGCTCCCAAGCTTGGCGATATAACAAGGCTTCCGGGAAAACCCGAGCGTTTAAAAGAACTTTGGCACTGTTTGCCGCAACTTTAAACGGCTGTTTTTCATAGCCTGATAAAGGGTTGGACGTAACAAACGAGTATAAGGGCCACGTTTTTCCGATTACCTTAGCGGCTTCATCGATACTTTTTTGGATGTGCTGTTCGGTCATTAGAAGGTTGATTTATACATTAGGATTGATTTTTTATAGGGTTGGGAAAGGTTCAATAGTTTTACGTACAGCCAAGGAACCTTCCGGTAAATTCCTAGTTTCATAATGAAAAACCCGACCAGGAACACGATGCCGAATACAATCTGGATCACAGTAAGAGGCAACGGTACGGCTACCATGGGCATATCGGCCATCAATACGGTTACCCCATTGTAAAGTAGCGCATAAACGCCTATACCGGATATGAACAGTATCGGGGGTACTACAATTCTCTGTAAAATCGATAGGCTTCTTTCCTTGACAATATTATAGGTTATTTGTCCTACGGTTATTGCGACGATGAGCGTTAGGAAAATGCCACTGTCCAGTTCGGTTCCCTTTCCCGTCAATAGTGCGAACAGAACGGCTCCCAAAAGACCGAATAATAGGACGACGAGGGCCTGAAGCGGTCTGATTACGATCTGAGGTGGTTTTTGTGGTCTTGAGATCGCTATTTCCTCCCCGGAGGAAAGGAACAGATACGCCTTGTAAAATCCGTGAAGGATCAAGTGAACTACGGCAGCATTAAAAAAGCCCAGACCGCACTGCAGGATCATAAAGCCCATTTGGGCAATGGTGGAGCACGCCAATTTTTGCTTTACATTAACCTGTAAAAGCTTGGTGAACTGGGCTATTATGGCCGTCAGCCCACCGATTACCAAGAGAACGTTCAATGTATTCGAGGCAAACACCAAGGTTGAAAACAATGCCAACAGAATTCCCGCCCCATTGACGAAACCTGCATGCATTAGGGCCGATGCGGGTGTAGGTGCTGTCATTGCCGAGAGCAACCAACGATGGAAGGGATAAATGGCCGATTGGACTATGGCTGCAACAATGATGCAAAACGCAGCTATAAGAACTATATAATAGGGCAGACTTCCCATAGAAGACATCAGACCGCTGATGGTAAATTCTCCACTTTTGAAAGCCAATAAGAGTATTCCAACGCTTAAAAAAAAGGTGCCTGTCAGAAAATAGCGCAAGGTAAATTTTGACGCTTCGCGCGCTTCACCCCAATCGGAATCTATCCCGATCAACCGGGACATTAAAACGCCCATTAACAACCAACTAAGTAGCAAAAGGGCTACATGGTCCGAAATTACAAAAGACATAACCGATAGGGTAAACCCGAGACAAAGTGCCATAAATCGGGAGCGATATCTAGCACCTTTTAGATAGTTTCCCGCATAACTGCTGACCAGTGCGCCGAAGAAAGTAACCGTCGTCCAAATTAAAACGGTAAAGCCGTTGATCCTTAAAATAGTTCCTAAACCCCATTCTGGAATATCAGGGAAATAATACGTTAGATAAACAAGATTCCCTATGAACAACGACCATAATAGGTACGTGACTATTTTTGGAAAGATCGTTGAAAAGGATGCATTATTTTTTTCAAGGGTCATTTTTACGGATTTTTAGAGTACATGGGTTTATAAGAAATAGTCAATAAAAAATTGAGGGTATCCAAGAGCACAAACTTATAGGGATTACACATTGAATACCTTCGTTATGTTTCTATAAATAAGTTGAAGGAAGGGTTTCACAGGCCATAGGATTAAGAAGTGAAATCGTAAATCGACAATAGGTAAGATGGAAGATTTGGATACCTGAATATGTTGTCCACTTTTTGCAATTGTCGGTTCTTTTCAAATTAAATGCTACACATTGAACATCCTGATAGAATTCGGTCTTAGCAACCTCTCAATCGGCAACGGCAATTTCGAGGATACCATTTATTTTTAGGTTTTTTCCTTGCCCCCTGTGCTGGGATATGAAACTTTTTACAATTCGTTTCTCTTCTTGAAGCTCTTTAATTCTGCCGTACAATTGTGCCGTATCATGCGTATGGTCCTTTTCCCAGATTTGAAGCTTTTGTGCATTGTGAAAGTTGATTTTTTGGTCAATCAGGGCGAGGATGATTTCTGAGGCCTCCTCGGGAGTGAATTCCCCTTTCACCAATTGAATATGTTGCGTTGTTTTTTTCGTTTCTGCTACTTCCTTTGTTTGCATGTTGCTTTTTTTTAGGTTATATATTTGTTGGACATCACATCCGGGGTCAAAGGTCTTGCATTTTATTTATTAATTTTTATTTATATTAGTTATACTATATATAAATAATTTTTATGAACTATACATTGCATCAACTCCAGATATTCTTGAAAATATCACAAATGCAGAGTATCACAAAGGCTTCCGAGGAGCTTCATTTGACCCAGCCTGCAGTTTCAATACAGCTTAAGAATTTTCAAGACCAGTTTCGGATTCCGCTTACCGAGGTGGTGGGGAGAAAGCTTTACATTACCGATTTTGGAAAGGAAATAGCGCTGGCCGCCGAGAAAATACTCAACGAGGTATATGCCATTAATTACAAAACATTGGCGTATCAAGGTGAACTTGCAGGTAGGCTCAAAATATCGGTGGTCTCTACTGGGAAATATGTGATGCCCTATTTTTTATCTGACTTTATGAAGGGCCATACCGGTGTGGACCTCATTATGGACGTGACCAACAAAACCAAGGTTATTAAAAGTCTAGAATTGAACGAGGTTGATTTTGCCCTCGTTTCGGTCTTGCCCAATAAGTTGAAGATTGACCGGGTTGATCTTATGCCGAACAAACTGTTTTTAGTGGGCAGTAGTGACCTGAAGTTCAAAAATATTCACGCCAAAAAGAAACTCTTCGAGTCGCTTCCCTTAATTTATCGGGAGCAGGGATCTGCCACCAGAAAGGCAATGGAAACTTTTATATCAAAGAACAGATTTTCGGTACGGAAAAAGATTGAGTTGACCTCGAACGAAGCAGTAAAACAAGCGGTCCTTTCAGGTCTGGGCTGTTCGATAATGCCCTTGATCGGTATTAAGAACGAGTTAAAAAACAACGATCTACAAATTATACCGATAAAAGGGCTTCCCATTATAACGACTTGGAACCTGATATGGCTGAAATCGAAGAAACTTTCCCCAGCGGCCATGGCATTTCTCGATTTTTTAAAGGCGGAAAAAAAGGGAATTATACATGATAAATTCGAATGGATCGACAACTATTGATTTGTGATTCGCTGCGGAGGTAACCTAAGGATTTTTTAGCCTTCTCTTTTTGTTTTTTTATCGATCCTATTTTTTTGTACCTACTTTCTTGATACCTTAAAAGGTCTTGATTCATTTTTTTTCTTACAGGAATGCCCTTCCATTCGTACTAGTGAAATCTTTTAATCGCCGTTCGTTCGGTGATTCTGTTCTTATAAGGGAAACCCATGGGCTGGTATAGTTAATAAGAAGGTTCTCCCAAAGTGGGGGAGCCGCCATTCGATATTCAATGTTTCTGGACCCTAGCATTGGATATTCCCATACTAGGCACTTCAGCTTACAAAGTATAAAGAGGTAGGATGATTCCTTATCGGTAGTTTTCCGGAAACTGCTACGACTTCAAATGTAAAAAACACCCAACAAAATAGTTAGTATTACATTTGTTAAATAGTTGTTAAACTATTATTACATGATAGTAATACTATTATATTTGCATCTTTAAAAAAAAGGAAGGCATGGAACAGCTGCTACATTCGGTAAAAATCGGAATCAATGAAAAGATATTTGTCAAGGATCCCGAATCTTCGAATCTTGGAAAACGTATTATTGAGGAAAGTATCTTAATGATCAACGAAATCGGATTCGAGAGTTTTACCTTTAAAAAGCTGGGCGTCAAGATTGGCTCCAATGAGAGTTCGATCTATCGCTATTTCGAGAGCAAGCACAAATTGCTGCTTTATTTGACGTCTTGGTATTGGGGCTGGTTGGAGTATCAATTGGTGTTTTCTACCAATAGCATTGGCGACCCCATCGAAAAACTTGGGAAGGCCATCGAGATTGTAACGCGATCAACGGTCGAAGACTCGGCCTTCACCCATATCAATGAGGTGATTCTGAACAAGATTGTTATCAATGAATATTCAAAATCCTATTTGACCAAAGAGGTGGATATGGAGAATAAAGAGGGCTATTTCGGTATCTACAAAAGAATGGTCAACCGCATCGGTGACATGATACATAATGTGGCTCCGCACTATGCCTTCCCTGCGAGTTTGGCAAGCACCGTTCTAGAAGGCTCTCTACACCAACATTTTCTAAAAGACCATTTTTCATCGCTTACCGATTGTCATGAAAAGGGAGGTCCCACCCAATATTTTACCGAATTGGTATTCAGTGCCCTAAAACCGGAACTACATGGCTAAAAATATTTTGACTGCATGGCAGCGGTTAATGGGGCTGCTGAAACTTGATAAAAGGGATGTTCTTCAGACCTTTTACTATGCCATTTTTGCAGGACTCGTCAATCTTTCGCTCCCTTTGGGCATTCAGGCGATCATCAACCTGATTCAAGGCGCACAGATAAGCACTTCTTGGATTATCCTGGTAACCCTTGTCACAGGGGGGGTTGCCTTCGGAGGGATTTTGCAACTCATGCAGATACGGATCATCGAGAACATGCAACAAAAAATATTCACGCGTGCTTCCTTCGAGTTTACCTACCGTTTTCCAAAGATAAAAATGTCTGAGCTTCGCGATTATTACCCCCCTGAACTGGCCAATCGCTTTTTCGATACGCTAAATGTTCAAAAGGGATTGGCGAAGATCCTTATCGATGTTCCGGCCTCCATATTACAGATCATCTTCGGGTTGCTACTGCTCTCATTTTACCATCCCTTCTTCATTATTTATGGTTTATTGCTCTTGATCCTGATATATGTGGTCTTCAAGTTTACCGCACAAAAGGGAATGCAGACCAGTCTCGATGAATCGAAACAAAAGTATAAGGTAGCCCATTGGATCCAAGAAGTGGCCCGATCGCTGATAAGTTTTAAACTTTCAGGGAAAACCAATCTAGCCGTTACAAAAAATGATGCCTTGGTCTACCAATACCTCGAGGCCCGCGAAAGCCATTTTCGGGTCCTATTACTTCAATATATTCAAATGATCGGGTTTAAGGTACTGGTTACCGCAGGATTGCTTTTGATCGGCGGACTTTTGGTACTCAATCAAGAAATGAACATAGGCCAGTTCGTGGCGGCGGAAATCATTATTCTATTGGTCATAAGTTCCGTTGAAAAACTCATTCGTGGACTGGAAACTTTTTATGATCTTTTGACCTCCCTGGAAAAACTCGGACAAGTAGTCGATAAAGATCTTGAAGACCAGGGCGGTGAAATGCCGTTTAACGAAACCGAACCTATTTCCTTGGAACTTGATAAGGTATCTTTTCAGGCAAACGAAAATGGGGTCAAGATCCTCGACGGCATTTCCCTTAAAATTCCACCCAAAAGTCGCCTTTTGGTCGTAGGTGGGAACGGTTCGGGCAAATCAACCCTATTGCGCTTGATCGCAGGACTCATCGAACCGAGCGAAGGCACTGTTTACGTGAACGATATTTCACTTCGTGGCATCAACTCCAACCACTATCGTTCGTTCCTCGGACAATCGTTGACGGAGGAAAGTCCGTTCGAAGGCACAATTCTGGAAAATATTACTTTCGGCGACACATCAATATCACAGAAAAACCTGTATTGGGCCATGGAAAGTGTAGGTCTACTACAATTCGTAAAGGAACAATCGATGGGCCTGAATACGATGCTCTATCCAGAAGGCCAACATATACCATATACAGTGGCCAAAAAAATCGTTCTGGCGCGGAGTATTATCAGAAAACCGAAACTTTTGATATTGAAAGACCCATTAAACCAGTTCGACGAGATCGAGGCCCTACGGATCATGAACTTCTTGACAGATGAAAACAATCCTTGGTCCTTAGTTGTGGTCAGTCAGGACCCTAAATGGTTGGGCCGCTGCGATAAAATCCTAACCATGGAAAAGGGCAGGGTCGTTTCCGTTAACTAAAAAGCTATGCTGAACATTTCCAACAATCCACTGAACAAGACCGTACACTTGACCGGCTTCAGATCCACCGACAAGGTTTTCCATCAACGGCACTACAAGCATTTTAACCGTTTCCTGCTGGGATCTGCAATTTTTGGGATCGTCCTCCTTTTTTTTCCATGGACACAGAACATACGGGGAAAAGGATACCTTACCACCTTGACTCCCGATCAACGTCCGCAGACCATACAATCCCCCATTCCTGGTAGGATCGAAAAATGGTATGTACAAGAGGGTGATTATGTTAAAAAAGGGGATACCATACTTTTTATTTCCGAGGTAAAAGGCGAATATTTCGATCCAAAACTAGTAGAGCGTACAGGGCAGCAGATCAAGGCCAAGGAAGCTTCGGTAACTTCCTACGAAGGCAAGGTAAAGGCGTTGAACAATCAGATCAAGGCAATATCGGACGAGCGGGTATTGAAGTTACAACAAGCCCAAAACAAATTACTTCAGTCAAAGTTGAAGGTACAAAGCGATAGTATAGATCTTGAGGCCGCTCAAACGAATATCGAGATAGCGAAAAAGCAGTACGACCGAGTCGTTCAATTACAGTCCGAAGGATTAAAGGCCGTAACCGATGTGGAAGAAAAAAGACTGAAACTACAGGAGTCACAGGCAAAACTGATTTCACAGGAAAACAAGTTGTTGGCTTCCCGTAACGAAATTTTGAACGCTATGGTAGAGATCAATAGGGTAGGGGCAGAATATACCGATAAGATTTCGAAGGCCCAAAGCGATATGTATACGGCCCAATCAAGCCAGTTCGATTCGGAGGCGCAGGTAACCAAATTGGAAAACGAATTCACCAATTATTCGATGCGAAACGACATGTACTATATTCGTGCTCCGCAGAACGGCTATATCACCAAGGTGCTTCGGGGCGGAATAGGCGAAACGTTCAAGGAAGGTGACCGTTTGGTGGGCATAATGCCTTCGGACATAGATAGGGCCGTGGAGACTTTTATAGATCCTATCGATTTGCCATTGCTGCAAATTGGCGAAAAGGCCCGTATCCAATTCGATGGTTGGCCGGCCATTGTCTTTAGCGGATGGCCCAATGCCTCCTTCGGGACCTATGGCGGCAAAGTGGTGGCCATTGAAACTTTTATTAGCGACAACGGAAAATTCAGGTTACTTCTGGCCCCCGACCCCGATGATCAACCTTGGCCGAAGGACATTCAAGTAGGTTCCGGGGCCAATACCATTGCACTTTTACAAGATGTACCCATTTGGTACGAGCTATGGAGGCAGTTGAACGGATTTCCGCCGAACTATTATCAGCAGGAAAATACGACCACAAAAAAGGATAAATGAAAGAGAAGTATCTTATAATCCTGTTCGTTTTTCTGTTCTCGTCCGCAAATGGCCAGGAGACCACCACGCTTGTCCTTAATTTCAAGGAGTATTTGGGCTATGTAAAGAAATACCATCCCATTGCCAAGCAGGCCAATCTGAATCTTGGCATCGGGCAGGCCAGCTTGATGAAGGCACGGGGTGGTTTCGATCCTAAAATCGAAATCGATTATGGTCGAAAGGAATTTAAAGGCGCAGATTACTATGAAAGGCTCAATGCAACATTCAAGATCCCTACCTGGTACGGTATTGAACTGAAGGGAACTTTTGAAGAGAACACCGGTGATTTTCTGAATCCCGAAGAGATTGTTCCGAACGATGGCCTCTATAGTGCAGGGGTTTCCATGTCGGTCGGTCAAGGTCTTTGGATCAATGAGCGCATGGCGACCTTGAAACAGGCCAAATATTTCAGGGACCAAAGTAGGGCCGACAGGGACATAATGGTCAACCAGATATTGTTCGAGGCCTCCTTGGCGTATTTCGATTGGTTGCAGGCCTATAAGGAAGTATCTATTTTTCAAGGCTTTTTACGAAATGCCGACATACGTTTTCAAGGAATAAAAAGAAGTGCCGAAGCCGGTGATGTGGCCACTATCGATTCGGTCGAAGCAAAAATAGCCATGCAAAACAGGGCATTGAGTTTGGAGCAGGCGAAGGTAAAATTGATGAACCGAACATTGGAGCTTTCTAATTTTCTATGGTTGGGCGACAATATTCCCATAGAATTGCAGCCTAATGTGATGCCTGACATCAATATTGAGGGTGATATCGACAGCTCATTTGAAATTCTTGGCAAACCTTTGGATAGTTTTACCTTTGAAAACCACCCAAAGCTGAAATCCTTGGGGTATAAAATCAGCGGCCTGCGGGTAGAAAAAAACTTAAAGGCCAATAAACTGTTGCCCAAAATTGATATTGAGTATAATTTTTTGACAGCGACCCCTGAATTCATCAATTCCTTTGAAGCCCAAGAATACAAAGGGGGGGTTAGCTTTCGTTTGCCTTTATTCCTTCGCAAGGAGCGGGGGGATCTCAAGCTCGCCAAGCTTAAACTGCAGGATGCCGAATTCGATGTTGATAATGAACGGATTCAATTAAAGAACAAAATAATTGCTATTTATAGCGAACTGGAATCCTTTGAAACTCAAAATCCGCTTATCGATGAAATCGTAGCTAATTATCACACCCTTTTAGCGGCCGAAGAGCGCAAGTTTAGTTTTGGCGAAAGCTCATTGTTCCTTATAAACTCTAGGGAAAGCAAACTCATCGATGCGGAACTGAAGCAAATAGAGGTACGGAACAAATTCTTCAGGACCAAAGCCAAATTGTTCAATAGTCTGGCAATAAATCCTGGGAATTTATGATCGTCCGAATTCAGATACTTCCTTGGAGAATGCCTTATAAGCAAATCATCTTGGATCGGCAATGAGACGTACAGCGGCCAGTTGCTAGTGAGTTGGTTCGAAATAAGATTTAAATTACAAACTAATCAACTATCTAGAAATAGACAAAAAAAATGAACTCCATTAAAATAGGCCCGATATACCAAGGGAGCCTTTATTTATGTACCAAATTATGAATGCCCAAATATTCTGCAAATCAAAGGTGGCAGGAAATACCATTATTCGCTAAGCGAACGAGCTTTAAAATCCATTTCCAGTTCGACAATAACTTCATTTTTTCTATTCAGGATATCGAAAGGCGGATTGTACCCTAAAAAGTAAAAACGGTCGGCGTATGGAATATCTTCCGCTTCCAAAACCTTCTTCAACTTGTTTCTGTAGCGGTCGATTTTCTTAGAATCGGCCCATCCTCCAAAGGCAATGGCTGCAACGGTCTTGGCAGGTTCTTCGCGGAATAGGATATCAGCTCGGTCCGGCTTGGGGAGATTTTCCTTTTTGAGGTCTTTCGGCACCATGAACATCATGGTCATGGAATCTTCCAAGGACATACTAACCGGTGAGGTCATGGAAATTTTTTCTTTGGCTTCGTTCCCGCCAAATATATAACCCGCCAAAATTGAGAAGCCCATGCTGGAACCTTTTTTATATTCGTTGGTTGGCAGTTTGATTGAGGTGAACAATCTGGCCTCATACGTGCGTATTTCGAATTCCTTGTAGGTTTTAACTACGGTAAACGGATAATTTTCAATAATGCTTCGGCTTCTCATTGCATAGATTTGGACAATGATAAAAACCAAGAATAGGATACCAAGAATTATCAAGGCTGTTTTCATTTAATTTATTTTTAAAGTTGAAAAGTTCACATGTCAAAATGCCCAATATACCTATGAATGAACAATCTACGATAAAGTTAATTAAATTAATCGGGGACCTTATTTTCAAAAAATGATTTTGCCAAACCACTAAATTACCGGAACATCTAAATAGACTACATACCATCTCAATTGGTTGAATAAGCTTAGGTGCACCACTTACCATTCTTAAAACCCATGATTGATCTAGTTTTAGGATTGTTATGAACTTGTGAAAAGGTTCAAGGCCAATTTGAGTTTTAAATCAAATAGGTATAGGGCTTACAAATAGCCGTTTTACATACCGATTTTTTCTTTTTAAAATATATTCTTCTTAGATACGTCGCAGGTACGGTCTCTTATAGTATTCACTTTAAATGCCCTTTATTAATAGTATTTTCGATTGAATAATCTAAAAACAGGAGACGCGATAGGACACATTTCAAGCGTTTTGATACTTTTGCTTTCTAAAGATTAGAACCGTATATCAAACTAGCGTAAATCGATTCAAATTTATTTTATCCACACTTGGAGCATTAATTAGTTCTATTTTGATGGTTAATTAAACTTGGTTTTCTTTAGAATATAGGGTCTGAGTTCTTCCTTTTTCAAGTGATGGAATAAATATTTATTAATGCATTAATTATTGGAGAATATCCAGCATTTTCCTATACCCATTACTTAAACTGTTCAAAATATGTCAAGATTTTTGATGACAACCCAGAACACATTAGAAAACTAAGAGAATAAGAGTATCCAAATTGATTTTAAGAGTAGCTATTTTAGTCTTTTATTTTGAGATAAATTCAAGTTTAAATGTAGATCAGGATTCCGTTTTTCTGCAAAATTATTAATGCAAAATATTCTTAATCAATTTGTTATATTTATATTCTTAATTTTTTATCATTTTCTAATTCCTTATTAAGAGTTTTCATACTCTCCTTTGCATGCTCTAAATGTAATTCCATCGCTTCCATAGCTTTTGGAAAATCCTTATTTAGCAAAGCTCTTAAAATTGACAAGTGTTGTGTAAAAACCCTTATAATCTTTGGACGGTCATATTCTATTTGCCATAAATGAAAATTAATAAGGGTAAAAATTGAATTATAGGACTCTTCTATAAACCTATTGTGACATGATTTTATCAAGGTACTATGGAATAAGCGTTCAAGGTTCGTAAGTTCATCGAAACTAATATTGGGCTGCTCCAACAATTTACAATGGGATTTTTCCAGTTCTTCAAATGCGGTCCAGATGGAACTTGCCTCCGGCAATTTTTGTAATGCTTGAATTGCATGACCTTCATATAATTTTCTTATGACAGCTATTTCTTCAAGCATATCCGAAGAAAATTCGACGACTTTCCATTTTTGATGAGGATGCTTGGAAATAATGCCGATTTGAGCGATTTTAATTAAAGCTTCGCGGAGCACTACGGTATTAAAATTTAATTCCCTGGCTAATTCTAGTTCGGAAAAACGATCTCCAGGTTTTAACTCATATGCTGATATTTTTTTCAAAATAAGTCTTTCTGCCATATCCGTTTTGGAATTATCCATTTCTTTTGATGAAAAATAATCAGACGGTTTTGGTTTTCGTAACAAAATTTTGTTTGTTCCGTCTTTACGGGCAATGCCTTTTTTGCACAATACCTCAATAATTTTAATAACGGTGGTATTACTGACTTTAAGTTCCTTTGCTATTTTATTGTTGGAGGGAAAACCACAGGGTACTTCCGGAAACGTACTAAAATAGTCCAAAAGCTTATTGGTAGATGAAAGAATTAATTTGCTGTATTCGCTCATAAGAGGTAAACCAAAATATTTTTAGTAAAATAACTAATTTTTTATGAATAGGACACTGTTTTAAAATCTTCACAATAATTGACCATTAATGAACATACGGGCAAAAATGAATCGCCTTTAGGTGAATATTTTAGTGCTGAATCCATAGCTAACGAAAGACATCTCATAATCTTTATGATTAACTAACAACTAGTTGGATAACCAAATATTGTTAAAAATCTTGGTCAAACATGTTGGCAAGCGTGAAATCCAAGGTGAACGGTGACATGTAAGTGCAACCGAGTTTAAATAACGAAAGGCTTTATTTCGAAAGATCAGATGTGTCTATTCGTTTCGGTACTACGCAACTGGCGATATAGAAAATGGGTAATTACCAGATATGCAAGAGTTCATATAAAATAGGTTCAAATGAAGAAACTGGTCTCTCCGTTACTGTAGCGAAACAATCTTCAGGAAAAAGAACATTTCCGACCAAAGTTGCCATCATCATAGACGAAATGATAATGGCAAAGAAGATAAAAAACCAATACAATGTCGAAAAGGGGGATGGGGAATTCACAACGGGCGAGAAACTTTAGCGCTTTCATGCGAAACCCAAACCAATAGATACTTAGCCAATTGTACTTCAGTTTTTTCAACCAATCTAATTAATACACTAAATGGTCTTGTTTTAAGAGTGCTATTCTTTTTTTGGTAAGTGCCAGCTAAATTAAGCCGTCAAGTTTAATGATTTGCGGCTTTTTGAAGAAATTAAATAAACTATGCCTTATTACATATTATAAATAAAAATATTAATAATTTTTTTATTTATAAAAAAATTTTATATTTGATTACTTGGGTTCGCAAAGGAAAATAGGATTAAACGGAATGGTGAAGAATAGTGAAACCAAACTAGTGAAGTGTGACATTCTTGATGGGGTTTGATATGCTATACTATACGCAAGGCTTTAACCATTTTGTGATAAAATAAACGACTAATACCTATTCCGATGAAAAACTTTCCTTCTCGAATGAATTCAAAAAAAAACCTTTTATTGTCGCTAGTAGCCTTCTGCTTTGCGGTTTCTGGATTCACCCAAATAACAGTAACTGGCATTGTGACCGATCAAAATAGCCAACCTCTGCCTGGAGCAAATATCGTAGAAATGGGAACGACCCATGGAGTTACTGCAGACTTTGATGGTAATTTCTCAATAGATCTGTCCAGTAATAATGCTATTTTGGAAGTGACCTTTATTGGCTTTGCTACAAAAGAAATTGCTGTAAATGGGCAATCTACCTTAACTATTTCCATGGAAGAAAGTGCTGCCGGATTAGATGAAGTCGTGGTAGTTGGTTATGGTGTCCAGAAAAAAGTCAACGTAATCGGTTCTGTTGAAACCGTTAGCGCAAAAGAGCTGAACAGAGTTGCCGTATCCAATATTTCAAATGCATTGGCCGGCCGACTCCCAGGGGCGGTAATCCAACAATCGAATGGTGAGCCGGGAAATGATAGAGCGTCTATACGAATTAGGGGCAAGGGCACTTTGGGCAATGGAGAACCACTAGTGGTCATCGATGGAATTCCTGGAAGGGATTTAAATTCCCTGAACATCAGTGATATTGAAAGTGTAAGTGTACTTAAAGATGCCTCGGCAGCAATTTATGGTGCTAGGGCTGCCAATGGAGTCATTCTCGTTACCACCAAGCGAGGCTTGCAAGAAACCCCTTTGACCGTAAATTACGGCTTTTACTATGGTTTTCAATCTCCTACAAAACTACCTAAAATGGCCGATGCGCCCACATATGCCGAAATGATTCGCGAAACACAGATGTATGCAGGAGTAGATGAGGCAAACATGAAATATTCTTTAAATGATATTGAAAGGTATCGATCCGGACAATTTCCATGGACCAATCCGAATACAGACTGGTTCAAGGCATCACTTGCGGATTTTAGTTTGACGAACAACCATAATTTATCTCTGAGCGGAGGGAGTAAAGATGTAAGTTACTGGGTCTCGTTTGGTACCCAAAAAGACGAAGGGATTTTCAAAAATTCGGCAACTACTTTTAACCGATATAATATTAAGGCCAATGTCAATGCCAAGATCAATGAATATTTAACCTTAGGGCTTGATATCAATGGCTCGCAGGAAAATAGGAAATATCCATCCACGAGTGCCAATTTTAATTTCGAAGGAGCCATAAAAAGTCTTCCCACATCTCCCGCATATTATCCAAATGGGCTGCCTGGACCGGATATTGCATATGGCCAAAATCCTGTTGTTTCCTCGACAAGTCAAACGGGTTTCGATAATTCAAAACAGTACAGGGCGAATACGATTTTTAGCGCCAACTTGAAGATTCCGGGTATTACCGGATTGGCCTTGTCCAGTTATTACGCCTACGATTTAAGTCTGGGCCAAAGAAAATTATTTCAAACCCCTTGGACATTGTATCAATTGGACGAGCCTGCATATTTTGCCGCTGGTAATACTGGGGCCGAAGACGGTTCGGCATTTCTGGTCGGAAGTCTCAAAGGGGGCGACATCAAACCTTTCCTAAGAAATTACTATGACGATGCGGCAACCAAAACCTTTAATGCAAAACTCGATTATACGACAACCATAAATGACAAGCACAATATTAATGCATTTGTTGCCTACGAAACTTCGGAATTCGAAGGGAAAGGAATTACCGCGTTCAGAAAAAATTTTATTAGTGACCGCTTGCCATATCTATTTGCTGGAAGTGATGCAGAGAAAGACAACTCGGAATTTGTTTCGATAGATTCGCGCATTAATTATTTCGGCAGATTTTCATATGACTATAATGAAACCTATTTATTACAGTTTTCATTTCGCAGGGACGGCTCTTTACGATTTTCGAAGGAGAATGGTCGCTGGGGAAATTTTCCGAGTGTGCTGGCCGGGTGGAAAATCTCCAATGAGGATTTCTGGAAAAAGAATTTAGGGTTCATCGATTTTTTTAAACTGAAAGCCTCTTGGGGGCAGATGGGCAATGACCTTGTCGATCCTTTTCAATACCTGTCCAGTTACGAACTTAGCAATGGAGCGGTACTTGGCTCAAGGGTCTACTCTTCGGGCCTTAGCCAAGAGGTAGCTAGCAACCCATTTATAACCTGGGAAGTCGCCAACGTCTATAATGCGGGTTTCGAGTCGCTTATGCTAAACAACCGTTTAGAACTGAACCTAGATGTTTTTTATCAAAGACGGAATGATATTCTCGTAAAAAGAAATGTTTCGGTACCAGAATTTGCGGGAATCAACCTCCCAGATGAAAATTTTGGGATAGTAGATACCAAAGGGTTTGAAGTGGTATTGGGATACCATGATCAAATTGAGGATTTCTCCTATGCGTTGAATACAAACTTGGCGTTTTCGCGCAATAAAGTTATAGAATTTGACGAGCCTGCACGGAATGTTCCCTGGCAAAGGTTGACCGGCAATCCTCAAGGCACCGAACTATTGTATAACGCCATTGGCATATTTCGGGATCAGGCACAAATTGATAATACCCCGCACGTTAACGGGGCGATACCTGGGGATATTATTATAGAGGACTTTGATAAAAACGGCGAGATAAACAATGATGATAGGATCTTATTTCCGAAAACAGTGGATCCCGAAATTACCTACGGCATATCGCTTAACTTAAATTACAAAAATTGGGGTCTTAGCGGTCTGGTTCAGGGTTCTGGCAGCGCCATGAGAAGAATGTATGCACAATTACAAGGGTTTTCAGGAAACTATTTTCAGTATGATGCGGATGGAAGATGGACCCCCGATAATATCGATGCGCAAAAACCTAGGGCCTTTGATAGAAATGATGCGTATTGGAGGAGCGATTACCTAACGAACTATACCTATCAAAGTACTGCTTTTGCTCGAATGAAAAATATTCAATTGACCTATAATTTACCGCAAAATTTACAGAAATCCTTAGGGTTGGCAGCGGGTCAGATATATCTATCGGGTCAGAATCTATTCCTTATTTACTCAGGAAATAAAATTACCGATCCCGAACTTGGGGGCAATGATAAATTGGATGATCAGTATGCTACAAATGCTACATTCTACCCGCTTATGAAAACCTTTGCAATCGGTGCAAGAATTACTTTTTAAAAAAATCTAGTTGAATTTAATTATATAGCTATGAAAGCATCAAAATCTAAAATCATATTTTTTCTAGTACTGTCCCTATTGGCAATAGCATGCAACAAAGACACCATTTTGGACAAATCTCCTGTTGATAAAGTGTCGGAGTCTATTCTTTGGACGGATATTAATTTAGTCGATCGATATCTTCAAGATGTCTATGGAGGTGCTATTACAGGCGGCTTTGGATATCTTTCTTATGCCTCACTTACTGATGAATCACATGATACCCATGGTTTTGGTACGGATAATTACCTGACTGGGAATATTTCATCGAGCAACACAACCCCATTTGGTATTTGGGCATTTGATTATACTACATGGGGTGTCATGTACAATAACATTCAAAAACTAAACGTATTTCTTGCGAATATTGAAAAAGTACCGGCTTCCTATCCTGAGGCCGAAAAGGCTTCCATTGAGGAGAAGACCCAATTATTGAAGGGTGAAGCTTTATTTTTGAGGGCTTTTTGCTATGTGCAATTGGCCCGTAATTATGGTGGAGTAGTTGTTTTGACCGAACCTTTTGAAGTTAGTGGTGATTTCCTTTCATTCAATAGATCTACTTTTAAGGAAACCATTGATTTTATAGCACAAGAATGTGATCAGGCTGCTACGTTACTAAAATCAAAGGGCGACACCGAAATGGGTAGGGCCACGATTGGAGCGGCCTTGGCACTTAAATCAAGGATCTTGACATTTGCGGCTAGTGATTTGACTGCCGATGGAACCGCTGCTAATGAATATGTTGGCTATCAGGGTGCTGACAGAACAGCCCTTTTTACTGCGGCTAAAAATGCGGCAAAAGCAGTAATGGACCTGGGCAATTATACCCTTGAAAACTTCGGTGCTCCCGATAAGGCAGCTGTAGCCGAAAATTTTTACAATTTTTTCCGAGCTAAAGATTTGGGCAGTAATGAGGTAATTTGGGGGAAAATGTTTTTAAAGGATGTGGGTAGTAGAAACCAAATGAACCTGATTAACGGTACCAACGGCTTTGTCATGTACGGATGCAATGCTCCTACAGGTAATCTTGTGGATGCCTTTGAAATGGAGGATGGCTCCGATTTTTCGGGCCACTATCAAGTAGATGGCCAGGGCTATTACCAAAACATTTCCTCTAAGTATAGCTCACAGAACATGTATAAAAACCGAGAGCCTAGGTTTTATGCCACCATATTATATGACAGTGTTCAATGGCAGCCACGTTTTGCAGACCTTGCCGATAGGGACCCCCTTGGCATTTATGACCGAAGGACCCGTATAACAATTAGCAATGGTCAAGAAGTCAGCAAAATCTACGGCATTGATACCAGACAAGGGCCAATTGACCCTGATGATGGAACCTATACCGGATATACGTTTAAAAAATATTTAGATAAGGACGTTTACGGTACCGAATCGAACAACAATGAAAATGCATGGTTTGAACTACGCTACGCAGAAATTGTTCTCAACTATGCCGAAGCATGTTTAGGACTAAGCCAAAACGAAGAGGCGACCACAAATATCAACTTGATTCGTAACCGTGCCGGACTTCCTGATTTTACTGGTGATATTACGCAGGCATTGCATTATGAGAGAAGAATCGAATTTGTTCATGAAGATGTTAGATGGTACGATATGAGAAGATGGAAAATTCTTGATACCGCCCTGGCCAACGCTACAGGCGTCGATATTATCGAAACAAAGAATTTAGACAACAATACGGCAACCACAACATGGAGGCAACTGCAAGTTCAGGAACGGGGTCCAGTTCAAGAAAAATTATATTGGGTACCCATCCCGATTGATGAGCTCAACAGGGCACCTCAACTTACTCAAAACCCCGGATATTGATGCTTTATAAATTCATTTAGCTAAGAGGTTGAAGCAACAATTATTAAATTTATTTTCCCATTTTTCAGTTTGAAATATGGAATTTTGAGGGGACCCGTTATATTTATTTCGGATTTAAAATGAAGGGTTTTTCAATCGTCCAATTAAAAAATTAAGGTGCTTGAAATTAACCATAAAACCATCAAACAAATGATACCTCTCAAATTATTTTGCGCTCAACTTTTGCTTCTAAGTGCTTTAGGTAGTCCGATATTCTCTCAAGTTCCAACGCCCGACCCCCTGCTGGCATGTTCTCCTTCGGGCAAGATATGTCTGAAAGTCTGGATGGAAGACACCGTGAAATACAGCATAACGTTTGAGAAAAAGGCAATTTTGGAACCTTCGTCAATTGATTTTTTACTTGAAAATGGTCTTTCGCTATCCCGAAATAATTTAATACGTACTTCGTCAATAACGAATATAAAGGAACAAATTATCGCTCCCATACCTGAGAAGAGAAAAATCGTTCCAGATGTTTACACTAATTTGTCCATTGACTTCAAACAACCCTATCGTTTAGAATTCAGGATATACGATGATGGTGTCGCCTACCGGATATCGACCCGATTTAAAAACGAGATAACTGTAGTGAATGAAGTGGCCGAATTCAACTTTCCTGATGGCCCATCCGCATACTTTCCTCAGGTACAAAAGAAACAAGATGCCGATATTTTCCATACGAGTTTTGAAGAGGAATATCCCCTCAGGAACCTTGATAGCATTTCAGACGGAATCATTGGGTATAATCCAGTTTTGGTAGTTCCCTTGTCGGGGCCAAAAATAGGTATCACCGAGTCGGATCTCTATGACTACCCCGGTATGTTTATAGGTGGCACAAGCTCGTCAAGATTCAAAGGGGTGTTTGCGGGATATCCGAAGGAAGAAGTGGAAACTAACGAGCTTTACTCCCAAGTAAAGGTTGCTAGTAGAGAACACTACATTGCAAAAACAAGGGGTACAAGAAGTTTCCCATGGAGGATATTGATTATTGCCAACGAAGACAAAGAACTGCCCAGCAACGATATAGTTTATCGATTGGGGAAACCATCCAAGATAACTGACACCTCTTGGATCAAACCGGGTAACTTGACCGATGAATGGATTATAGATATCAATCTGTTCAATGTTCCTTTCAAGGCTGGTCTTAATACCGAATCCTACAAGTACTATATTGATTTTGCCAAGCGATTCGGCTTTGACCGGATTATGATGGATGCCGGATGGAGCGATAACAATGACCTATTCAAGGTAAATCCCGATATAAATATGGATACCTTGGTTGCATATGCGAAAGAAAAAGGGATAAAAATCTGTATGTGGACGCTGGCCATGACCTTGGACAAACAGTTGGAACCTGCACTTGAACAGTTCAATAAATGGGGAATCGACTTTATTATGACCGATTTCATAGACCGTGATGATCAGAAAGCCGTGAATTTTTATCATCGAATTGCGCAGGCATGTGCAGACCATAAAATAATGATCATGTACCATGGCGCATTTCCACCAAAAGGGTTCAACCGAACGTATCCAAACGCTGTGGGAAGGGAGGGCGTACTTGGTTCGGAATACAATATGTGGAGTGACAGAGTAACTCCGGGGCACGATGTTACCCTGGCATTTACCAGAATGCTGGCCGGCGGATTCGATTATGAACCAGGCCTTCTGAACAATGCCACCAAAAACGGTACAAGACCAGTCGTAGGACTAGTAACGAGCCCCGGGACCCGTTGTCATCAATTGTCGATGTTCGTGGTATACGATAGTCCCATGCAGATATTTTCTGGCAATCCCTCCGAAGGTTGGCGCGAACCGGAGTATATGGAGTTTCTGGGTAACCTACCAACAACTTGGGATGAAACTGTGATTCTCGATGCCAAAGTGGGCGAATATATCATAAGTGCCAGAAAAAAGGGCAATGACTGGTTTGTTGCCGCAATGGGGGATTGGAGCGAAAGAGACCTCTCGGTAAACTTCGATTTCTTGAACGAGGGCGATTACGTGGCCACGATTTGTAAAGACGGTTTGAACGCCGATCGATACGCTGCTGACTACCTTTTCGAAAAAGATCTTCCGATCAATAAGAAAGACGAACTAAAAATACATCTTGCCCCGGGTGGAGGATTTTTGATACGATTGGAAAAGCAATAATTTCCTTTAACTCATCAGAAAATCGTTAGAAAAACCTTAGGAGCAAACATCATTCATTATTTTTGAAATAATACCGCCTAAAAAAAAATAGAATTATTCCATGACTATTCACGAACGTTTTAAGGATAAAGTTGCCATTATCACGGGCGGTGCCGATGGTATTGGCAAAGGAATTGCCTACAGGATGGGGTTGGAAGGCGCCTTCGTGATCCTGTTCGATAGAAACCAAGCTCTTTTGAAAAGCACGATCGCCGATTTTGAAAAGAGCGGTATAAAAGTTCACGGTTATAAATTGGACATCAGTAGCCCACCTCATGTTTCTCAAGCAATTCTTAAGGTTGAAAAAAGATGGAAACAAATTGATATTCTTATTCATTCCGCAGGTATAGTGGGCCCAACAAATACAAAAATTACAGAATACGTAGACTCCGACTTCGATATGGTTTACAAAGTGAATCTTAAAGGTACATTTCTGGTTACCAAGTACACACTACGGGCAATGCAAAAGACGGGTAAAGGTAGAATCCTCCTAGTCGCCTCGATAGCCGGAAAAGAAGGCAATCCCGGAATGGTAGGATATTCTGCCACCAAGGCAGGGGTTATAGGTTTGGTAAAAGGGGTTGCCAAAGAATATGCTACTACTGGCATCACGGTTAATGGGCTGGCCCCAGCCGTTATCAAAACCCCAATGAACAGCAGCACATCGCCTGAACAATTGGCCTACATGACAGCAAAGATACCTATGCAGCGTTTGGGAACTATCGAAGAAGTAGCGGCCATGGCCTGTTTTATTGTCTCGGAAGAAAATAGCTTTTCCACGGGATTTATATATGATATTTCCGGAGGCAGGGCAACCTATTAAAAAAAGGACATGAACCATCAATGGAAGCCTTTACTGCTTGTAGCCTGTGTGTTTCTCTTCACAGGTTCCATAATTTGTATGAACGATGTATTGCAACCATCCCTTAAAGATTTTTTCAACCTTACTTACACACAGGCGACCTATATACAACAATCGTTCTTTTTGGTATACCTTATATTTCCTATTCCGATCGCCTACTATATTTCACGGTTCGGGTACAAGAACAGCGTTGCGACGGCACTTTTTATTACAGGTCTAGGAGGCGCGGCAATGCTCCCGGCATTCTATTTTTCATCCTATGCTTTAGCGCTAAGCTCAATTTTCATTGTTTCCATCGGGGTCGCTATGGTCAATGTGGCGGCCAATCCTTTGGCGGCCCTATTGGGCGATCCTTCCGGAGCACACGTCAGGGTAAATATCGTACAGCTCTTTAGTAGGGTCGGCTATTTGATGACCCCGATAATTGGAACGGGTTTAATTTACGGTAGCGGTGACTCTATATCTTTTCATCTCCCTTACCTTGTTCTAGGAGTTGGAACCTTTCTATTTTCCATTTTTATTCTGTTCTCATCCCTACCATCCTTGAGACCGGACGAACTGAAAGGCTTTTCCCTGGTAGCAATTTTTAGGACCTCAAAAAAATATCCACAATTGATTTTTGGTGCAATCGTCATGTTCTTTTATATGGGTGCCGAAGTTGGTACCGCTGGATTTTTTATCAATTACCTCCGCGATAGCGGAATTACCGGATTTTCAATAGAAAAAGCATCCCGGTTTCTGACGTATTATTACATAGCGTCCACCCTTTTTTGCATTGCGGGTATCTTTCTCCTGCAATATGTATCGCCGGGTAAATTGATTGCTGTTTTTGGTACTGGCATGATTATCCTTTATCTCTTGATTTCACTTTCAGTTTCCGAATTAAATCCATATTTCTTGATAGGCATAGGGGCGCTTATTTCCGTATTGTTTCCCACTATTTTTAGTTTAGGCATAGAAGGCGCCGGCTCATTTACCGAAAAAGGTTCTGCCTTGATCAACATGGCCATTTTTGGTGGTGCTATATTTCCTCCATTACAGGGGGTATTGGCAGATTCAAAAGGAGTTCAGATATCTTATCTGATTCCTTGTTTTTGTTGCCTCTTAATTGTGGTTTACGGTATCTATTGTCACAATAGGTCCAAAATTAAAAAACCAATTAACTTAGTTTAGGGCAAACCCACTTGGAACCTGTTAACCGACATAGTCATGTTTTCAAAGAAAAAAATAAACGGAATCGAAATACTGACCTTGGAAAATGAACACTTAAAAATCAAAATAGCCCCAAAATTGGGCGGTAAAATAATCAGTGTCTTTAATAAGCCGTTAAATACCGAATTTCTATGGAGCAACAAAAATTTAACATTGGTTCAAAATCATCCCGGCGACGATTATGATTCCAATTTTTGGGGAGGTATTGATGAACTGATCCCGAACGACATTCCAGAAAACGTACATGGTATTGACTACCCCGACCATGGTGAACTATGGACTACTTCTTTAAAATATAAAACTGAAAACAATACCGTATCATTATCGGGAAATTTAAAGCTATGCGGACTTTATTATCAAAAAGAGGTCTCCCTAGATGCCAATAGGCCAATAATCTGTATGAATTATAAAATAAGAAATACTTCGGGGCAAACAAGGGATATTCTATGGAAATTGCATGCAGCCCTGGACATTGAGCAAGGTGATAGGTTGTTGACGGATGCAAAAAGGGCAAAAGTGGTCGATTTGGATTATTCACGATTTATGGATCAAAATGAATTTCATTGGCCTGTAATCGAAAATATTGATGCATCAATAGCGCCAAATAAGAATAACAGTATGGATTTTTTTTATCTCCATGACATCGCTTGTCCAGAAATGGGTCTAATCACTGGCAAGGGCAAGCATCTTTTCAGCTACTTATATGACAAAAAAGTGTTCCCGTTTCAATGGTATTTCGCCTCCTATGGCGGATTTTTAAACCATTATGTGGCTATTATCGAACCTTGCACCAATATGCCGATCAGCATCACCGATGCAAAAGAAAAAAGCCAATGCCTGACCTTGAAACCCGATGAGGAATTGAATACCCAGGTTCTAATTTATGCCGGAGAAAATTTAAAGTAAGAGGATAAATGGAAAGAAAAAAAGTGTTGATCACAGGTGCTGCATCCGGAATCGGAAGGGCCACAGCTATACGCTTTTCCAAAGAAGGATATGATGTATGCTTAAATGACATACAGTCAGAAAAACTAGTGTTGGTGATGGCCGAGCTTTCTAAGGGAAATCATCTCTTGGTGGAAGGAAGTTATGCAGAAAAAAAGACGTTCCTCGAGGGAGAAAGAATCATACAAAAAAACTGGGGCGAACTGGATGTGTTGGTAAATTGTGCTGGCATATTCAAGAAAACGGATGCCGTTGGAATGGACATCCAAAAATGGCGTATCGTATTGGACATTATGCTGAATGGTTGCTTCTTGATTTCACAATTGGCGGTTAAGTTCATGAAAGACGGTGGAAGAATCGTTCATATTACTTCCATCCATGGCACCAGAGCTGAAAAATACGCCAGTAGTTACGCAGTAGCCAAGGCTGCTATTGACCAGTATTGCCGATCTATGGCCCTTGAGCTGGCCGATAAGGGTATCTTGGTCAACGCCATAGCCCCGGGTTTCGTAAATACGGCAATGTCAATTGTAGATGGCGAGAATGAATTGGAGAGCCAATGGTTCAAGGAAAATTATGTCAACTCCAATCGGCTGCCTTTGCGAAGGGCGGCTGAGGCCCAAGAAGTAGCTGGTGTGGCCTTATTTCTTGCCGGGAAGGACGCAACCTATATCACAGGTCAGGTAATTACCGTGGACGGGGGACTTTCGATAACTTTTTAAAATGTTGAACGTATGAAAATTGATTCCGTGGATTTCTTTTATTTGAGCATGCCAGAAGTTCTAGATATTGGAGACGGAAGCCAAGATGCCCTTTTGGTAAGAATAAGGGCAGGCCAATTTGAAGGATGGGGCGAGTGCGAGGCATCACCTTTGACGAGCATTGCCAGTTATGTTTGCCCAATGTCCCATAGTGCCTGCAAACCGTTAAAGCAATCTCTAGAAGGAATGACGATCAACGGTGTCAAAGACATCAAACGAATTTCCAATCGGGTGCATGAAAACTCTTTAGATCTTTTACAGGCAGACCATACTCTTTCTGGTATAGACATTGCACTTTGGGATATTTTAGGAAAAATATTGAACGAGCCGGTCTATAATCTTTTAGGTTATAAAAAAGCGTATCCTAAATTGCCTTATGCTTCACAATTATTTGGGGATACCCCTGAAGAAACATTTGAAAAAGCGAAGAAAGCCTACAAAAAGGGATATAAAGCCGTAAAATTCGGATGGGGACCTTTTGGAAAAAGCGGTATTAAAAATGATGTCGCCCATCTTGTGGCCGCTCGCGAAGGCCTGAGAGAGAATACCTATTTAATGATCGATGTCGGTACAGCCTGGGGCGTTGATATAAAAACCGCAAAAAAAAGATTGGCCTCATTGAACAAAATCAATGCATATTGGTTGGAGGAGCCTTTTATCAATGGCGCATTGGAAGCTTACAAAAAACTTTCTGAAGCTGCACCCCACGTTCCATTGGCAGGTGGAGAAGGCTGTAATAACTTTGTTCAGGCGCAATCGATGATCAAACATGCAGGACTTAAGTTTATACAAATAGATGCTGGTAGAATCGGCGGAATAACGATTGCCAAGGAAGTTGCCGATTTAGCAAAGCGTTCAAAAATAACGTATGTTAATCATACTTTCACTTCGCACTTGGCATTAAGTGCCTCGTTACAGGCATATGCTGGTATTAAAAAAGACATCATAAGTGAATACCCAATAGAACTGAGTTCTTTGGCAGAGGAAATTAGCCGAACCAAAATTCTCCCTGACAGAAATGGGCTCATACAAGCTCCTGAAGAAGTGGGCTTGGGAATTTCCGTGAATACTTCAGCCCTCAAAAAATATTTGGTGGATGTCGAAATCAAAGTAAATGGCAAGCAAATTTATTATACCCCCGAATTTTGAAAATTCTAACCCTCAATTAGATTCAATCATGAAGATCAAAATCGCAATCCGTTTCTTCCTTACGCTCTTTTTGTTTATTGGGGTTGATGCTTGTAAAAGAACATCGCAAGCGGATAAATCGCAAAGCTCAACGGACACGCCAATAGCAAAGCTGATCCCATCCGAAAAATTTGTCTTTAATTCATTTGTAGATTGCAACATGGCTACGGTATGGGTAAAGGATACCTTCAGGATTTTCCCCGGCAAATATGGCGAAGACCCTTTATGGGGCGAGGCCCATGAACTTAAATATGCCAGTGGCACCTCTGTAGATGAAGCATTCGGGCGAAGCCCCGAGGAGTTTACCGAACCTACTATGCCCAAAAATGTGCCTCCGGGTGAAGACGGCCTGCACGGAGCCGTCTGGTTCGAGACGGTCTATAAGGATCATAAAGATAAAAGTGAGAATACCCTTTATGCCTTGTACCACAATGAAAATTACCCTTCTACCTTACCCTACGATTCCGTAACGGGAAAAGGGTATTTGGAAGTGAATTGGCCACAGGGGCTTCTCGGTCCGGACACAAAGACCGCGGTGTGCCGAATCGGTATCATGAAGTCGGTCGATGGCGGGTCAAGTTGGGAAAATAAAGGTATTGTTCTGGAAGACCTGATGCCCCGGCTTATACTTAAGCCACACAATACGGGAATCAATTTCGCTGGCGGGGTCGGTGATCCTTCTGCTGTTGTCAATGGCGATTATTTATATATATTCTATGGGGAATATGGGTACCCTGGTGCTTACGATGCGACATCCTATGACCCCGATTATGAATGGAGCGGACAATGTATAAGTATGGCACGGATTCCTTTAACCGAAATCGATGACCCTGTCGGCAAGGTCAAAAGATGGGGTGGGAAGGCCTTTGATGTCGAATCAGACGGTATTGGAACCCCGATCAAGACTATTCAGATTCCGATTTCAGAAGGTGGGGGACCGGCCTCCTCCCCTTCAGCCAAGTATTTTTGGGGGCCGTCGGTAAGCTGGAACACCTATTTGAATTGTTGGGTAATGATGATGGCAAAGGCGGAGGGTCCTTCTTGGAAAGGAAGTAGTATTTATATATC
>JBBQAM010000106.1:0-4740 GCA_038316335.1 Flavobacteriales bacterium | reverse complement strand
GTGAAATTTTCCAGCAAGTAAATTAAGGAAAGATCAAAATCCATTCATGTCAGAATACAACGCCATTATCATAGGTTCGGGACCAAATGGTCTTGCTGCTGCTATTGAACTCGCCAAAAACGGGCAAAAAGTATTGGTAATCGAAGGTGCCGATACCATAGGCGGAGGTACCCGGACAGGAGAACTTACCTTACCCGGTTTTCAACATGATCATTGTTCTGCAGTACATCCCATGGCGGTTTTATCACCTTATCTGAAAACATTGCCCTTGGGGGAATTCGGATTGAAATGGATCTATCCGGACGTCTCGGTAGCGCATCCCATGGATGATGGTCCCACATTGCTTCTCTCCAAATCAATCGAAGCTACCGTAAAACAGCTCGGCGTTGATGCCAAGGCATGGACCAATATCTTTCAATATTATACAGCGCATGGGCATCAAATTTTGGAAGACAGTATGAAACCCCTGGGCATTCCAAAACACCCCATCTCCTTTACGAAATTTGGATTGCGGGCGTTGATGCCGGCACGTGCTTTTGCCAATTTCAGCTTTAAGGACAAATATGCAAAGGCTTTGTTTGCAGGATGTGCGGCACATAGTGTCTTGCCATTGGAATATTTTTTTACCACAGCCCTGGGCTTGATTTTCGGTATGACGGGCCATATGGAAAATTGGCCGATCGCCCAAGGTGGTTCCCAAGCCATCACAAATAGTATGGCCGCTTATTTTAGATCGATGGGTGGGGAGATACGAACTTCACACTGGATTCGGGATATCAAGGAACTTCCAACCGCTGATGCCATAATTTTTGATACAGATCCCAGACAATTGGCCCAAATTGCCGAATCTGAATTGCCGTCAGGCTACCGCAAAAGATTGATGAAGTATAATTATGGACCTGGCGCCTTTAAATTAGATTGGGCGCTAGATGGCCCAATTCCTTGGAAAGATGCTAACGCCCTAAAGGCTTCGACGGTACATTTGGGGGGTACCTTGGAGGAAATAGCCATCAGTGAACGTATGGCCTGGGAAGGCAAGCACTCTGACAAACCGTTTGTGCTACTTTGTCAGCAGAGTATTTTTGATGGGAGTAGGGCACCGAAAGGGAAGCATACCGGCTATGCATATTGTCATGTTCCCCAGGGTTCCACAAAAAATATGACCGAGGCAATCGAAAATCAAATTGAACGATTCGCCCCGGGTTTTAAGGATATCGTACTAAAGCGCCATATGACCAATACCGAGGCCTTTCAAAATTACAATCCGAATTATGTTGGGGGTGCGATTACCGGGGGTGCGGCTAATTTCAGTCAACTCTTTACAAGGCCTGTGGCCCGCATCAACCCCTATACGACCCCGAATCCAAAGATATTCATTTGTTCGGCCGCCACGCCGCCAGGAGGCGGAGTGCATGGCATGGGTGGCTATTGGGCTGCCAAGGCCGTTTTGAATAAGACGGGATCCAGTAAACCTTAAGGACCTAAATTTACCTTGGTCATGAAGTATTGCCTATCTTTTCTTCATTCCTCCATTTGTGATATGCGCTTATTAAAAACCGGTTAGCTACTTTTATCAACAAGGGTACCATCTGGATATTTTGCGAAACGCCCTTTCTCCCTTTGATGTACATTATCGGGATAGGGCCAAGGCCATCCACCAAATTGTGTCAACCGATATTCCTGTAGGGCCTTTTGTATCTCATCTTGGGTGTTCATCACAAAAGGACCATGCTGTACAACTGGTTCACCAATGGGTTTTCCTTGGAGTACCAAGATGTTGGCAGGTTGGTCTCCGGCCGTTATCTTAATTTCGGCCAGGGCGTCTAGATGAATGCCTGAATTCGAAGGTATTGCCGTATCGCCAATATGCAGTTCCGAACCGCTATAAAAATAGAGGGTACGCCGTACCGAAGATTTAGCCTTGGGCAGGGTAAATGTCCTGTTCGCATTGATTTGGAGCATCCAAATAGCTACTTCATTCTCAGGATCGGCCGCCCAAGAATTCGGGGCAGGAGGAGGTGCTTGGTGGTCCCCATAGTTTCCTGCGATGACCTTGGCCATGCCATCCTCTGATTGAATTACCGGAAGCTCTTCATGCCAAAGCATCGTAAAATGTGGGTCTACGAACTTATCTTTTTTCGGTAAATTCAACCATATCTGAAAGAGCTCCAACGTATTTTCAGAATCGGTGCGCAACAACGGGAACATTTCGCAATGTTGTACCCCGCGCCCTGCGGTCATCCATTGCACATCGCCTTCGCCAAACCTCCCCGCGGCCCCCAAGGAATCAGAATGGTCACAATAACCTTTATTCGCAATCGTAACGGTTTCAAAGCCCCTATGAGGATGATATGGAAATCCGGGAATGGTATGCCCATGGTACATGCGCCACCCATCCTTGCCTGCAAAATCATTCCCGAGGTTATGACCTTCCAGCGATGCAGCAGGTCCCATGTTTTCATTGCCTTTGGGATAATAATCCATATGATAGGCACAAAAAAGAAAGGGATCTTGGGTCTGCCAAGGAAATCCCAGCGGAAATATGTGTTGAATTGCTGAATGCATCGTATTGTTTTTACCGCTAATTTAAGACAAAGATGTAAACGAAAATCCCAGTAAAATGTTAAGTACCCATTTGTAGATTAGTGCTTCGCAGTATTGATTTCGACCCAGTTGTTTTCGGGATCCTTTATATAAATTTGCCGAACCCCGTCAGACCTTAGGGTAATCGCATTTTCCTTCCCCGGCCAGTCCCAATAAGGGATGTCGTTGGCCTTCAAATGCGCGATAAACTCATCGAGTTTTTGAGTGGCCAGACAAAGATGCCCGCTTTTATTATGTTCCATGGCGACACTGTCCTTGCCGATCAAATGTAGCTGTGTAGTGCCATGTATTCGAAACCACCGAAATCCAGGGGCATTATCGGGATGTTGAATTTCTTCTAAGTGAAGGGTATTCGCATAAAAATCCCCCACTTTTTTTAAATCCTTCACTATTAATGAATAATGATCATATTGAAAGTCAAACGATTGGGCAATAAGAAGGCTAGTGTTTATGAGCAACAGAAACAAGAGTATTTTTTTCATTGTATTTGGTTTTGAGGGAACAAGATACTTAAAATTAACGGGGGGTATGTGCCACTAACAAGATTCCGTCGACGATCATGTATTGTGCCGCAGCATAGGTTGCCATTACAAAAACAGGTGCCCATGGCACGGGCATCATAAATTTTTCAAAGGCCAACACACTGTCGGAAGCGATAAAGAACAAGGCGCCAAAAAAAACAAGCCGAAAACTACCCGAACCTACACTGCCATAACGACGATATGCGGTCGTTGCCATAAATAGAATAGCCATTACATAGAGTGTAACCGGGAAAAGCAGTGTGCCGATGCCATCTTTGAGAATATAGAGCAACGTGCCGCCATAGATGAAAAGCGCAATGATAACCGTGCGGAAATTGGGTGGCGGTGTGGCATTCCATTTTCGAATGAATACAAGAAGGTAGCAGAAGTGGGCCAGTAGAAATGAAAGAAGGCCTAAAATGAAATAGGTACCTGAAGGATCCTCAAAAAGCAACAGCAAGTCGCCGATCCATGAAAAAAAAAGCGCCAACAACATGAATCGATACATTCGCTTTTCCAGTTTCCGCCCAACAATCCCGAAATAAAGCAATAGGGATAAAAGTATCAGGGGTTTGCTCACGATACGAAGCGACGACCAATTCAAAATAGTGACCACGAGATCGAACGCTACCAAAATCACGAAGAGTAGATTGAAATACGATTTCCCTACCCTTTTATTCGTGGCCTTCATTCTTAAATAACCTTGTTTTGGACCCGATATACTGCACGTACCTCTTTCGTATTGGCCATACATAGGTTTCCCGGTTCCGTTTTAATATGGGGTAGGTTCAGTTGCCAGGATGTTCCGAATCTATCAATTAAACTACCAAATTTACAACCATGCCTAGTAGCGCCGAGTGGCTGCACTACCTCACCTCCTTCCAATAAAGAATTATAGGTAGTGTCAATTTCCAATTCAGATGTACATTCTACATAAATGGCTTGTGAAGACGACGCGACCTTGCCTTTTATGGGTGTATAATATACACGGTAAAACCTATGGGAGTTGAGTCTCAGGATGGGCTGTGAGGTCATAGTACTGATACGGCCTTGTCCGGAAGCGTTGACACTATGGTATTCAATCTGCGTATCCGAAAAGAGCGACCCATAGCATGTTAGGGCCTCCTCAGAAAGGCCGTCAAGGAGAAATATGGGGATTAGTTGCTGATTCATAGGTAATTACATAACTTTCGAAATGAAGATGAATTACTTTTCCGATATACTTTTTTCAATCCTACTGTCAGGAATAAACCAAATCATGGCCACCAATATATACCCTACAATGGCAAACCACGTATTGACGAAAGCCAATATCAAGGCAATTACATACATGATAACCGAGATTTTCCCCTTCGTGTCATTACCGATTGCCTTTCGCAAGACAAAGTCATCCGGATGGCTTCTTAGAATAAAGCCTTGCAGGATAAAATAGGCAATGGCACTCATTAATAATACAAAACCATAAGTGGCAATCGGCACTGCGGCCAGATGGTGTTCTCCTACCCATGAAGTAACAAAAGGCACTAGTGAAAGCCAAAATAACAAATGCAGATTCGCCCAAAGGATAGTACCGTTCACTTTCTCAGTAGCCTTGAATAAATGGTGATGATTGTTC
>JBBQAM010000067.1:0-19002 GCA_038316335.1 Flavobacteriales bacterium | reverse complement strand
GATGTAGGTAACTGCCCTGATGCCATATTCACATGCTTTTGAAAACATTTTAATCGCAGTTAAATTGATTACAAAGATAACCGTAATTTTATTTCGGACAAAATTATCCGAATATATTTTAAACTCAAAAAATGCGGTTGGGCGACCTTGAGGCCGTTCTTCGGTTTATCGGAGGAAACATTTCCCAAGTAGGATAAGAATATAATGATGTCGACCCGGCAGATTTATTGACCGGATTATCCCAGGAACACTAAGAAATGGCCTGGTTGCATCTGGCAAGTATTTCGAAGCAAGAAAAACCGTTCCCGATATTTTTTAAAAGAGTGTGGCAATCAACTATAAAAATCATGATATTGCATCAAGAAAATAATAAAATGGCATCAAGTTTTTTTGCGCTCCTAGATGATATAGCCGCCCTTATGGACGACGTCGCGGTAATGGGCAAAGTAGCCGCCAAGAAAACGGCGGGTATTCTTGGCGATGACCTCGCCGTAAATGCGGAAAAAGCCTCGGGCTTTATGTCCTCAAGGGAAATTCCCGTACTATGGACCATAACCAAAGGCTCTTTTCTGAACAAATTAATCATTCTTCCGATAGCTTTTTTATTGAGTGCGTTCGCACCTTTGGCCGTTACGATTATTTTGGTCATCGGGGGACTTTATTTGGCTTATGAAGGTGCCGAGAAAATCTATGAATATTTCGTGCCGCATTCCCAACCCAAATTAAACGAGATCCTAAAAGTTATGTCCGAAGATGAAATCTTAAGATTGGAAAAGGAAAGGATAAAATCGGCCATACGGACTGATTTTATCTTATCGGTAGAAATTGTCATTATCGCCTTAGGTACGGTGGTAGAAGAAACCATTTTGACCCAGATTCTTGTAGTTTCCCTTATTGCCATTATCGCCACCGTAGGTGTATATGGCATTGTAGCCCTCATTGTTAGAATGGATGAACTCGGCGTCAAGCTTATCGACATGAACGATAGGAAAAATAGTTTATCCGACAAAATTGGTCGGGTCTTGATAAATGCTTTGCCCAAAGTCATCAAAAGTTTGGCCGTTATCGGGACCATAGCCTTACTTCTGGTAGCAGGGGGTATTTTTGTTCATAACATCCATTTCATACATGATTTAATGGAAAATATACCTTCGATTATCGGCGAATTTATTGTGGGTCTTATCGTCGGATTAGTCACATTGCTTTTGGTGAACCTGTTCGTGAAGGTCTGGAAAAAGTTAAAGCGGCGTCGAAAAACAGGACTTTTGATTTAAACGTCAACGGCGCACATAGCAATGTTGAGCTATAACCTGAAACCCAAACTTGAAACCTTAATACACCTGTACCACCAAATACCGCACCTTGGTATGGTAACAGATCTACTCAACGGCAGGCCGGAACAGAAGCCTTTGGAAAATGTTGAGGTTCTTGGCCACCACGGGACTCCTGTCTATATCCGTATTTTCCATATTACAATGTACGGCAATTTCGAGTTTGTACCGGACAGCGAAAGGAAACTATGGTCAAGATCCATTTGATAATGATGTATAAAATCTTATTCTTTTGGAACCCCTGTCCATGAAGTTGGCAGTTCGAAAACTTCTAGTTCAAAATACGGCAAGGCGGCCAGAAGATGGTCAAAAATATCGGCAATTACATATTCGTAATTTTCCCAACGTTTGTCCGAACTAAAGGCATAGATTTCCAATGGAATGCCTTGTGGGGTAGGTTCCAATTGGCGTACCATTAAAGTCATGGCCTTGTTAATAGCGGAGTGTTGTTCAAGATATGTGTTGATATATTTACGAAATACTCCAATATTGGTCAGGTTCCTGCCATTAATGGGCAAGGCCTTATCCGCTCCCTGTTGGATATTATAGGTATTGATTTCGCTGTTTCGGGTATCAAGGTATTTGGTAATCAATTGAACGTTTTTAAGTTCGGCCACATCTTCATCCGAAAGAAAACGGACGCTCTTTTGACTTATGATCAACGCCCGCTTGATACGTCTTCCGCCAGAGACCTGCATTCCGCGCCAATTCTTAAATGATTCCGAGATCAGGGCATACGTCGGTATGGTGGTTATAGTCTTGTCAAAATTTTGGACTTTGACTGTAGCCAAGGTAATCTCTATCACATCGCCATCGGCCCCGTATTTGTCGAAAGTGATCCAATCGCCGATACGTACCATATCGTTGATGCTTACCTGAATACTGGCGACCAGCCCCAGAATGGAATCCTTAAATATCAACAGAACGATAGCGGAACCCGCACCAAGGGCCGTAAAGAATTTCCAAATGGCAACATCGGTAAATATGGCGAATATGGTCAAGACGCCCACGATCCAAGCAAAGATCATAAAGACCTGAATGTAACTGTCCATTGGTTTGTCCCGAAACCTTGGCTTGGTCTTTAAGTAATCGTTCGTACTCCTAAAAAGGCTCCTGACCGTGAAAAGTGTCAAAACCACAAGCAGGATTTGGAGTAATTTCAACGCAATGACGCCTCCATATTCAAAGTCTATAAAAGCAAAAGGCACTAATTCGAACAATAGCAACAGCGGAACAATATGTGCCGCATAGCGTGGCGCTTTATTGGCCACTAAAAAATCATCGAAATTGGTCTTCGACTTCCGGGCAAGCCTGACTGATAACCTACGAAGTATTTTTCCAATAATCAGATCGAGCAACCAAGCTAAAATCAAGATGCCTACCAACAAGATGAGAAGGTTGAGGTAAGAGGCGAGATTTTCGCTCATACCGGTCTTTAATAGATAGTTATAGAGTATGCGGGCTAGTCCGTCTTCCATTGCCAAAAATTAGTACATTCTGTGTGTATAAAACTACACAAAGATACAACTAGCATCAATCATTCTATACGTTTTCCTTCGGTAGCAATCGATAAACCTTGTAGCCCGTAGGTGAATATCATGATGCTCTTAAAAAAGTTTTGGTCGATTTCGGCTTAATTTACCAATCGAAAATAATATTGGCCCCTGTGTCGCCTTCTTGGCCGATTTCATCGAACACGATTTCCATCGTTTCTGAGGGGGCGAGATGTATAGGTTTGATAAACTAAGTGAGTATGGTTTCTGCGTGGGTGTCGAAATATGGAGCCTGAATAATATATAGGGTATCCCTAAGCCCCATATTTCGAATACTTGCCGTTACCGTCAAATTATGGGTTTTATGTTCTGAAAGGCCATAAATTCGTGAATATACCCAAAGATAGCTTTTATCACCTTACTTGCACATTTTTTAAAGTCTGATCCTCAAGTGCAAATCATTTATAGCTAAGCAGTCTAAGCGTGCAACGCCAAAACGGGCACATCCTTATAATAGCCCAACTTGCCCAAGGTGGATTTGCCAAAACCCAACCGTTCCCAAAAGGAAGGTTTCTTATCAATATAACTAATCATATTACTATTCCGGGTCTCTACAAAACAGCTCAAGGCATCCGCCATCTTCACCGTCTGAAGTACTTTGAAACTATGGTCGACATCCTTTAGATGCCTTTGTAACCGTATCTTGTTGTTTTTCTGTTGAGGTGTCAACGTGCCGTTATCCACCAGGCTGAGTACTTGTATACTGGCGCCGGTCATGTTAGCAATTTCTGCTAGGTATGTAACTTCCGAAGTCTTAACATCGGTATTGAAATTCGTTGCCAATACAATTTCTTCCGGTTGATCGAAGGATACGTTTTTGGGCACCACCAGAACGGGACACTTTCTGACGTTCTCGATAACTGCCAAGGTATTCGATCCATAAGCTCCTTCCCTTTCATTGGTTATACCCTTGGCCCCCATAATGATCATATCGATCTGCATGTCCGCAACGAGATCTTTGACTGCCTCTAAAAATAAAGTGGAGCTTGAGATGATATGAAATCGATGCATCGGGTTATCGTTCTCAAAGGTCAACCTGACCATGATATCGCCCAAACCTTGAACAGAACGCTTCTCCGAAAATTTGTTAAATGCCTCATCGGGATCTAAGAGACTAACACTATCAAGGCCGTAAACATCTTTCGAATAGGCATTCAGGATATAAAAATCGCATTCATGATTCTCATAAAGCTTGATGGCATACTGAATGGCATACCAAGAAGTATTTGAAAAATCGGTAGGCAACAACAGTTTTTTTCCCATGTCGACGAATTTTAGATTTTTAGACGCTACACTTTATGCTAGTTTCTTTTTTTTTATCCTTTGATGTTCAAAAGTATTTTTGACAGCACCTTCGATTTAAGATTCCTATAATTTTTTACATGTTCAACATAAACGTTGCGGTTTTTTTCGTGTTTGTGCAGATAAAAGGCATCGCACTCCATGGTGTCGCATTCGATGGCATTTCGCATGCTGCCTTCATATCTATAAAGAACCCCGAGTTTTAACTGGTTTTCCCTTCGTAGATAGTTCAATTGTTGATACAGCTGTTGATTGTTCAACATGCGGTCCTCGATATCGAGCAGGTATTCAAGCTCCTCGTTCATATATTCCAGATCCTCGGTCCAATAGCTCACCTCGACCTTATCTTTTTTCATCATGATCTTGCTGTCGGGCTCATGGCTGTAAAATAATTTTGTTGTGTTCATAATACGATATTTGCATTAATAGATTTTTTCTCTTGTTCCACTTTTTCAATGGTCAATTTTTGTTCGCCTGACGGGAATTCCCAACGGATCGAATCGCCCTCGCTATAACCAATGACCGCTGCCCCCATTGGGGTCAATATCGATACTTTGTTGTTATTCACATCGCTGTCGTTGGGCATAACCAGTTTGAATTTTCTGTTCCATCCGTTTTTCGAGGTGATGGTAATCGTCGAATTGAAGCGGATGACATCGTCGGGCATATCTGCCTCGTCGTATATCTTGGCCGTCTCCAGTTCGCCCACCAATTTCTTGACCGAAGTGCGCAAGGTGTCGTCCCTATAATATCCCGAAAGGTTCATAAACCGTTTTAGAAGTACATACTCCTTTTTTTCTATGACCAAACTTCCGTATTTCATTTTTGTAAATTTTAAGGGAAAATTCCCCGTTGTACATAGGCCTCCTCAAGTCGTTCGATGGCAATGATAAAGGCTGCGGTGCGCATATCTACTTTTCTGTCTTTGGATGTTTTCGATACCTTGGTAAATGATTCTTTTAATTTCTTTTCCAATTTTTGCATGACTTCATCCAATTGCCAGATTTCACCGTTGCGGTTCTGCAGCCATTCGAAATAGCTGCCGATGACCCCACCGGAATTGCATAGGATATCGGGAATGATATCGACCCCCTTTTTCAACAGGATTTCCTCGGCTTCAACATCGGTCGGGCCATTGGCACCTTCTGCAATCAGGTAGGCTTTTATTCGTTGTGCGTTTTCGGCGGTGATCTGGTTGCCCAAGGCCGCGGGAATGATAATATCGCAGTCCCATCCAAAAAAGTCGGTGTGGTCTATAGACTGGGCATCGCTATAACCTAGAATGCTTCCCTTATTCGCATGGGAATACCCCAAAAGTTTTTCAACGGATATTCCGTTTTCATTGGCGATACTTCCATAGGCATCCTGGACGGCGGTCAATACGGCGCCGTCTTTCTCCAAAAAATATGCGGCCCAATAGCCTACATTCCCAAAACCTTGAACAATGAATTTTTTATCCTTCAGGCTAACTTTTTTGCTTTCCGCCCAAAACTTGATGGTCAGAAAAACACCATAACCAGTAGCCCTATCGCGACCTTCGGAACCTCCTGCACCGACTGGTTTTCCAGTAACGACGTGCATGTTCTTGGAACGTTCGGCGGGCGGTTTGGTAGACATATAGGTGTCCAGGATCCAAGCCATGGTCTGAGCATTGGTATTCACATCAGGCGCCGGAATGTCCAGTTCAGGACCGATATTATCGCCCAACGCATAGGTAAACCTTCGGGTAATCCGTTCCAATTCGGAATTTGAATAGTTAGTCGGGTCCAATTGTATCCCTCCCTTGGCTCCGCCATAGGGCAAACCGGCCAATGAGGTTTTCCATGTCATCCACATCGCCAATGCCCTTGCGGCGTCGATATCTACGGTTGGGTGGTAGCGCAATCCTCCCTTATAAGGACCTAATGAATTGTTGTGTTGAACCCTATAGCCTGTAAAGACCTCCACCTCACCATTGTCCATCCGGACCGGAAAATGAACTACGAGCTCGTTGTTCGTTACTTCGAGTATCTTTCGAATGTTCGGGTTAAGGCCGATAATGTCTGCCGCGTTGTCGAACTGGCGCATGACGTTGTGCAACATGCCCTGTTTCAAAACTTTCTTTTGGTTCGGTGTTTCTGTTATCATTGGTTTTATCTTTGTACTAATTGTCTTTTACTATTCAATGGCCTAGCCGCATGTTGCCTTAGCGGTCGCTCCACATTAATTTTTTCAAGCGGCCGTTCTAAATAATGCGCATACTCACTACAGGAATGAATGTTGCCCTTATTGGTAGTCAAGCTGCAAAAGAATAGAAAGTTGCACGTGGAGCATATGCTCCTGTTAAATTTATGTCTCATCATATTATAGTATTTGATACTAAAAATCTGCCCGACTTTCGATTTGATTTTGAGTAAATCAGGGGTTTCGAAAGCCGGACAGATACATCAACCCTGCCTGCGGCAGGCAGGCAGGCAACTAAATCTATTATTCCGCTACTAGTTCCCCAGCTTCCACGGCATCCTTGAAATCGGCCGAGATAAAAGTGTGGCTACCAAAGAATCGGCTACCGTCGGCACGTTTGATGGTAACTTTAGTAATTCCATCCTTATGTTCCTTAATGGAGGTCACAATAACCTGATTCCCCTCAACACGCCTGTAATTCGCTTTGCCACCTTTTTTTACTATGACATCGGCACTGGGAAAATTGATGTACTCATAATGATTGGTAGCAGGCCTGCCTATTTCAAATAGATCGCCGACTTTCACTTCATTTTGAACCACCTTGGCACTTGTTTGCGCTGTAAGCATACTTACCGAAAACAACGCTGTAATTACATATTTGATCATCTTTATATATTTAGGGTTAATGAATTTTTAGTGTGTTTGGGCAGAACATTCGTTAAAATATCTTCGGGAATATCCGCTTTAAAATAGTGCTCGCTCTGTACTACCTTTGTGATTTTTATGGACATCATGTTGCCTGGAAGTCCATATTTGAGAGTATCCCCTTCCGACCGCCCGATTACCGATGCGCCCAAAGTACTTTGTAAAGAAACCTTTTCGCTTTCGATAGCATCCTCATACGGCGGCACCAATTGAAAGGTTGCACACCATCCAGATTTTGAGGTTACGGTTACCACTGAGTACATTCGTATGACATCATCGGGCATCTCTTCCAAAGCCATCACAAAAGCTTTTGCCAGATTTTCATCTAACCTATCGAGTGCATCTTTGTGAGCATAATCTTCTATGTAGTGATTCGAATGTTGATGCCTTTTTATCATTACAAAATCTTTTTTTTCCAGGACCAGGCTTCCGTATTTCATTTTTCTAGTCTTTAATTTCCTTTCACTGTCATTTTGCTTCAATCCTGCACGTTTTATTGATTTTTTAATACCATCCCTATTTAAATGATGTGCTTTTGTGCTTATGATGGAATTAATAAAATGTAGCATCATCCGAATTATTAGATTCATGCCATTAAAAGCAAAGTGCATGCCCGAATAATGAATATCTGTACCGAATATTTACAACTATTTGAATATCAAATAGTAATGAAGAATTTAAAAAAGAAGTAATAATATCAAACCGGGGAAAATATCCCCGGTCCGGGAGTTTTGTACCAATACGTAGTACCTTAAAATGGTTCTTTCCCTACAATCGGAAAGAGCTTTTGTTGAGGCTTTTTAAATTTCCTTATTTCAGTTTATCGCGTAAGGTCTTCCGGTCAATTTGAAGGATTTCAGCGGCTTTGGTCTTATTGCCATCGGCATTGGCCAGTACACGTTTTACATATTCCCTTTCCATTTCGCGCAGTGGAAGGAAATCGGAATCGGGAAAATCGATCTGGAATTTTAGGTTTTCGGGAAGGTCTCTCACGTCGATGGCGCCATCACACATAATGACCGCCCGTTGGATTATATTCTCCAATTCTCGAATATTGCCCGGCCAATGATAGCGTTGCAAAACACGCAGGGCATCGGGGGAAATACTCATTAGGCGGTCTTTATATTCTACCCCATATTTTTGAACGAATTTATCGACCAACAATGGAATATCCGATTTGCGTTCCCGAAGCGGCGGCACGTTGATCTCTACAACGGTAAGACGATAGAAAAGATCTTCACGGAAATCCTTTTTTTTGATGGCTTCCAAGAGGTTGCTATTGGTGGCAGCAATAATACGGATATCCACTTTTTCCACCTTTCGGGAACCCACTTTTGTAATTTCCTTTTCTTGCAGGGCACGGAGCAGTTTGGTCTGAACGGAAAGGGGCGCCGTACCGATTTCATCCAGAAAGAGCGTACCGCCATCCGCGGCCTGAAAGAATCCGTTTCGGTTTTCGTTGGCCCCGGTGAAGGCTCCTTTGGTGTAGCCAAAAAGTTCGGCCTCCAATAAATTTTCGGGAATGGCACCACAGTTTACCGCCACAAAGGGGGCACGGGAAAATTGGCCCGAATAGTGGATGGCACGTGCCACCAATTCCTTGCCCGTACCGCTTTCACCTTGGATCAATACCGTTGCCTTGTTGTTCTTGACCCTATCGATGATGTCCGTGATTTTTTGAAACGCTTCCGACGCGCCGATCATATCGGCGTACCCGCTGCTCTTGATATTATCTGTTGACGGTTGCCGTTTTTTTCTTTTCGCACCGCTTTCGAAGGAATTTTGTACGGCCTGTTTCAGTTCGTCCTTGGTAAAGGGTTTGGTCAGGTAATCGGTAGCCCCTGATTTAATGACTTCCAAAACCCCATCGACCGAAGGATAGCCCGTGACAACTAGTTTAGGCATTTCAGGATAATGCTCATCGGCGAATTTCAGCAATTGTAGTCCGTCGACTTCCGGCATTTGGATGTCGGTAATCAGTAAATCAATAAAGGCATCCTTCATGATATAAAGGGCCTCTTTGACGGAAACGGCCTTATAGGTATGATAGTCCATCGATTGCAGGTGCCTTTGCAGCAGTTCGAGAATATCGATATCGTCATCGACGAGTAAAATGTTTTCCTTCCTCAGCATGATTACAATTTAGGAAAATCAATGGTAAAAATGGTGCCTTTTGGGCTATTTGGCCGATGCGAAATCGCGCCTTTATGACTATCGATAATACCGTGTACGACGCTAAGCCCCAAGCCCGATCCTTCGCCGATAGGTTTAGTCGTAAAAAAAGGTTCAAAGACTTTGTCCTCATTTTGTCGATCGATTCCCTTGCCTTCATCTGAAATACGGATTTCGATTTTTTTGGCTTTTTCCGTTACTTGAACATCTATTTGCCCATTAACGGGGGAATAATAGACCGCATTCATAATCAGGTTAAAAAGCACTTGGGTCAGTTGTACGGTGTCCGCTTTTAAGTTAATATTTGTATTACTAAAGGATTTGGTCAGCTTGATTTTTTTCTCCAGTAAAGAGGGTTTTAGTAATTTCAGTACATTTTTAACAACTGTGTTCAATTCTACGGTCTTCATTTCCTGCGGCATTTCACAGGCGAAAAACATCAACTTCTTTACGATTTCGCGGCTAAAAATAGCATTGTCCATAATTTTTTTAAGGTCACGAATGGCATCCTTATCGGATATCCGCTCCTTTAGCAATTCGGTAAAACCCAGAATGTTGGCCAAGGGCGTGTTCAGTTCGTGGGCGATTCCTGCAGTGATTTCACCAAGGATATGCAAGCGGTCGACACGTTCCATTTGACGCTTGACGGCAGCTTCGCTATCACGAATCTGTTTTCGTTCCAAGAGATTGCCTATGTCCAGACTAACGTTATCCAATAAGATTTGTTCTTCCTCTAAAAAATCCGATACGGCATACGTTTCCGATGGATAACCTACGATTACTTGCCCATCAGTTTTATTGAAAACCTTTATGTCAGACGTTATATTTACCATCTCGGGATGAAAGTCATCCGTTTTCACTTCATAGCCGCTAACGGACAAAAAAACTTCTGTCACATCTTCAAATTGCCATGCGCTTTTTAGACTGTAGACAATGGCTTCGAGGGATGTTTCGAGCTGGTCGTAATCAGAATTTACGATTATCGAAGTAACCTCATAAAGACAGGTCAGTTCCTTTATGCGTTCTTTTAGTTTTGCTTCGGTTGAAATCATTTCCTATCTATAATTTTATTGCAGGTTTGAGATTAGCAAGGTCTAAAATATTTGATTGGGATTGAAATTTAGTTGCAGAAATCCTATTTTGATTCCCCAGGCCCCTGCGGAATTCCGAGAACCCTTCCACTCTAATCCACCCCATGCGGACACGCTTCGCCGGCCCGCAATCGCCAATTCCGTTAAAAATGAGGCCGTTAAAATTCATTATTGTGAGTGTCACATAAAAGAAACGTGGCTGTTGCAGAACTCCGATAAACGTCAATTTTTGCTTCTGCCAATGAACGGAAATCCGTAAATTAAAGGTATGCAAGGCAAAAAGAACTACACCGAAAAACTCTTCCTAAACTTCCAGTTGTCGGACCGGATCCCAAAGGAAAATCTTTACAGAAGACTCCTCGAAACGATTGACCTGAGTTTTCTTTACAAGGATACGAAAGAACTTTATGGCAGGACGGGCAACCCTTCGATCGACCCCGTGGTCTTCTTTAAGCTACTGCTCACGGGATACCTCGAGAACATTACCTCCGACCGAAAACTGGTGGAGCACTGCGGTATGCGAATGGACGTGCTCTACTTCCTTGGCTATGACCTGGACGAAGAACTGCCATGGCACTCGACGATCAGCAGGACGAGGCAACTTTATCCGGCATCCCTTTTTGAGAAATTGTTCAACAAGGTATTTACCCTTTGTGTCGACAGCGGGATGGTGTCCGGCCATTCCCAGGCTGTTGATTCGGCCCCGATAAAGGCGAACGCGTCAATGGAAAGCGTAGTGCCGAAAATGCCGGCCACTACGATATACGGCCACTTGAAGAAAGTGTCGGAAGAAAACGGGCGAACCGAATCCCCCGCACATATCTCAGCTCCTGCGCACGAGCTGAAGCGCGTGGAGAAACACCACCGGAATCTAAGGGACAGTCCGGTACGCCCTGCCGGTGCGTCCCATAAAAAAGCACGCCTGCTGAGCAACAAGACGCACTATAATCCCCATGACCCGGATGCCCGTATATCGGTGAAACCGGGCAAGGCCAGAAAGCTGAACTACCATTGCAGTATGGCTGTGGATACCGCGGAAGGGGTCATCTCGCATATCCAGGCCGACTTTGCCGACGGCAGGGACAGCCAGTACCTGACCGATATCGGCCTGCGGGTCCAGGATCGTTTAAGTAAGAACGAGCTCATAATGACGGACCTGCTGGCGGACGCAGGGTATTCCAACGGGTCCAATTACGATTTTCTCGAACGGAGAAAGGTCACCGGATGGATACCTGTTTTCGGGAAATACAAACCTAAGATAGAAGGTTTTCCCTATAACAAGGAAAAGGACGAATACAGTTGCCCGATGAACAGGCCCTTGCCCTTCAAGGGATTCAGTACCAACCGTGATGGTTCCGTCCTGAAAAACTACTGGGCTGCACCGAGGGACTGCAAGGTCTGCCCCATGAAATCCCAATGTGCGCCAAAAACCAAAAGCAAAAAAATCGCCAGAACGGCCTATGACGAACAATACCTGAGGGCTTACGGCCGACAGCACAGTGAAATGGGCAAACGGATGAAAAAGCTGAGACAAAGTACGGTGGAGCCCGTATTCGGTAGTCTGACCCAGTTCTACGGACTGAGAAAAATAGGCGTACTGGGCAAGGCCGGTGCACACAAGGTCATGCTCATGGCCGCGATTGCCTTCAACCTGAAAAAGTACCTCAAGAATGGGGGAAGGAAGCCCTCCGTTGGCATTTTAAGGACCATTATAAATACCTTGCAGGCCAACCTGGCCGCTCTTTACCGGCAAATCCAATCAAGATCGGTTCTCATTAAGGTTCCGTAAAAACAAGCCTACTTGGTCAATATCCTGCGCACAGACCACTTCTGCAACGGCCACAAACGATTTATGGGACAATTTTTTTCTTTGAGCACAACACTTGGTAGGCTTATTTACTAACTATGCAGAGACCTTTTTAATTTTGGAGTTTTAGAACCTTTGTTGATAATTATTTTCTTGGTAATTTAAAATAGTAAGAAACATATAGAATCTAAGTTCTTAAGCTGCTTATAAAATCAAGTGTCCATATCGGGATTTGATTTAAATAAGTGAGCTGAAAATCAAATATTTGTAAAGATAACTTGCTGCTCCCGTTTTTTAACATTTCAAGCCTAATAATCATTTGATTATCAGGGCTTTTGTGTTTTTGATCTTTTACAAAACAGTTCAAAACTATACAAATTTCATCTCGAAAGGTTCCTACATGTCCTGATTTTATGCTATCCTTTTTAAAGTTCCATGAGCAAAGGCTTTAACATTTAAGTTATCGGGAAGCTCGGATTCGAACATAGTTGCTTAATCCTCAGCTATCCTAGTGAATTCACAGATTTTGCTTGTCATAAAGTGTTCATTCCCAGTCCCGATAGTTATCGGGACGGGAAGGGTTAGCAGTGTCGAAAGTTCAAAATCCGGGCTAGTGTCCAAGACCTTTGGCACGAAGCTTATTGCCCTGAATGGAGAGCAGCCGAATAAAATGGAAATGGGCTGAGGATATTAGTTTTAGTGGTTTAATTAATTGATGGTCTTGACTTTCTGAAATTTCTAAATAGAATGAGTAAACAAAAAAAAATAAACCTGAAAATACAAAATGCCACTAAATCAAGGTTGAAAGACATTTTATATTTATTGTCTTTTTATGAATTGACTTCCCCTGAAAGTGCCTGTCATTTGCTAGTCTTTTAACCACGAAATACGGGCTGACAATGTTGTGCCGTATAAAAGCATTTTGTGCTCTTATTGGGAAGGGCGGGCTTTCTCACGCCTGAAAAGTTCCCCAACCTTACGAATGGACAGTGCTTGATCATAAATTCTAATTTCATCCAGCCAGCCCCCGAAATATTGTGTGCCACCGGGATAGTTGCCAAGCATTAGAAGATTGGGACGACCACTTTGCGGTTTCACATCAGACTCTGAAATTTGTTGCCCGTCCAGAAAGTACCTATGTTTATGCCCATCATAGGTATATGCGCAATGATGCCATTGATTTATTTCCGGTTTTCGACACTCAAGAATGGTTCCACCGCCCCAGTTCCATACGTCCAGGCCCTGTGTCTTATAACCCGGTGCTCTGTATCCGGATTGTAATCCTATAGCCTGTGTGGTGTCAACAAGGGCAATCATATTGCCCGCATCCAGCGAATCTTTAAAAAAGGGGGTAGCATCAATTTTAAACCACCAGGAAATTGTGAGTGAACTATTGATATTCGGCATGTCAGATAGGCTTGCCATCATACTGGCAGCAGTACCATCAAAATAGTAGGCGCTGTTAGGGGTTCCGAATCGGTCTGACGAACGCTTCGCGCCGCTATTCTCCAGTTTATTCGAATGGATTTGTTTTTCGATAGTGTTACCTGAAAAGGAAAAGTAGACCAATGGGATAGGTAAACCCTGATATCGGCAAGAAGTGATAACCACCAACATAAATATCACTATATAATTTCTAGAATTTTGCATGAGTTCCTTAAAAATTGAATTCATTATTATGTTTACATTCTCCTTTGAGGATGCAATAAAATCCCCATAGCAATATAGAAATATCTTCACGCTTGCGTGGATTTTTTTAGGAATATCTGACTATCGTAATTACCGTGCTGCACCAACAGAGAAAGTTCTACAGAAATGCACCAGTTTTAGTTGTGCGCATGCTTTTATTGAAATTCATAACTTGTTTTTCAATATATCATGAACCGCATTCTATTGTATGTGCAGTATCATGGAATGTTGGCCTTTCATAAACGAAGTGGAAGTATAACTCGCTGTAAGAATATATACTAATTTCCCCTTACTTCAGGAGCGTCTTCGATATCGATTTTCTCACCAATTTCCAGAATATGGTAGCGCTCCTGCATGGGTTTTGACAATCGAAATTTCACTTCATTGGGATACCCAGTGGTCCAGTACCTATTTTGACTGGTTACTTTAAAGGTGGCCCTGTGTTGTGGCAATATGTAAGTTGGTTCCAATTCATTTATAAGAATCAAGGAGGGATCGATGTGTGTATTGTGTTCGGTGGGAGAGAAAAACAAAACGTCTACGTTTTCAAGAAACAAATGATCTTCCAATAATACAGTATCCCCCATTTGCAAAAAGCGTTTCCCCCCAATCGTTATCAGGTACCCACAGTCTTCCAGGTTGGCATCGTAGTACACTGCGAACTTTGGATTACCATGGATGGCTCTGATCGGTTCAATTTTCACATCACCAATATTAAAAGGTACTCTAGGAGTGGCCACATTAATTCGGTCTTCGGGAATTCCTATTTCCTGTAGTGCTATCTCTTTACATGTTGATGGCATCACGAACAGGCAATTTCCATTTTGAGCCAGAATTTTTGATGTTTCCCTTTCAAAATGATCGCCGTGCTCATGGGTGATAAAAGAAATGTCCAGCTCTTCCGCCAATTCTTTTGCCGAGATTGGGGAAGGTACCGCCCTATCTGCCGATTCCAGTGCCAAATCAGTTCCTATTAATATATCGTTGTATTTTATTAACCACCCGTTGTGACCCGTCCACCAAATGGCCATGCCCTTGGTATGCGCTTTTATTTCATCGATCATTCGATTGGATGAAACTTTTTCCTGGGCAGATGAAATAGTATGGCATAAAAAGAACGTTAAAACGACTAGCGGGATTTTTTTTGTACCTATCATTTATTTAAACATTTAATTGACACATGAAGTTTATTGATTTCAAGACGCCTTAAACCGCACAACCGCTTTTTCGATGGTATTTCTACTATCGATAAACAACGTGTAGCGATAATTATCTTTATCTTGAGCTATTTTTGAGTCAACTATCTTTAAATCATCCGAATTGAACGTTAACTTTCTTTCAGACTCGATTTTAACGATTAGCTGATCATCTCCTAATTGATCATTCAGTTTATTTGTTTCGAGAAAGTCAAGTTCAATTTTATCTTCAACAACCTTTATTTTTGTGCAAACATGATGTATGAGCTGGGTCCTGAATAATGCAGAATTTGTGGCTAGTAGCGTTTCATGTTTGTCATTGTAGGGCTTCAAAAGTTTCACCCAAGCATCTACGATTTCCGAATTGCGACTGGGGTCTTCATGCAGCAGGTTTGGCCAATGCATACCACAAGTGGGCCCAGTTAGTACTCCACTAGGTTTTTTGCCAAAATCATTCCAATTAAGCAAGTCTTCTCCACGGTCAACCGTCATTATACCAGAATCAACTCCAAATAATCCAAATTGAGCACCCTTGGCATTATACAAAGTATTAAATGGGGTATTGATATAATGAATGCCACGTTTCTTTACGACTTCTGCCATACTGATTTGATGATCACCTGTTAAACCAAACCCATGTAAAAAAGCGGTAGGCACAAAAGAAGTTGGAAAAGAACCTAATTGATTTTGATGCAACAATTTTTCAAAACAATCAAGATGAAGTTCAACCTGGTCAAGAGGCCGCATTGTTCCTAAGCTGTCTGCCCATTCTGCCCTCGTCATATTTTCATCTTGCCAATATTCATGCCCTACGCCATGCATTGTTAGCTCATAGTGCTTTTGATTATTTCGTATAATATCCGCGGCCTCATCCAACCAAGGACCCACCCATTTACTGTTATCCCATTTTTCACGCATCCATGTGATTGTTGGGACATTCTTTAAAATATTTTCCCTGTCCCACTCACAAAGAATAGTAGCTGCTTGCGGCCGTACCCCCAGTTTTATACCTAGATCTACTATCGCCTGATAATCTGCAGGAACATGATTCCTGCCAATACCCGTTCGGTATGGCTGCTGACGTTTATGGCCGTCTTCTCCGGACCACCAGCCCACATCATCAATAACTATCTGTATTGGCATGGGTACCGTTACACTTAAACCATAATTCCGAACAGGACCCCTTCCTTTGCATGAAAGAAAATTTGTAGCAGTAAGTCCAACACCCAGTAATGCCGATTTGGTTGTAAATTCTCTTCTAGTCATATTCTTTGCCTAACTATTTTAAATTTGTAACTACCAATTTTCTAGCCTTAATAGCCGTAAAGCATTTTGTGAATATATTTTATCAATTACCGTTTTAGGTAGCTTGAGACCTTCAAATTCTCCAAAATTTTCTAGACTAATTTTGTCATCCGTAACATAGAATTCCCATTCGCGCAACCAACGGTCATGGATGTTTTTTTTAGATTCTTCGGGATTTGTTGAGTCATTGATCGCACTGTCCGTACCATAAATAAGCCTATCTTGATATTTGATGAAAAACTCCCTGGTTTTTTGTCGGTTATTAAATGTATGCAGTTTCAAATTAGACGTACGCGTTAAATCCACATACATGTTTGGAAACTTATCCAGCCGTTTTGCCAACTCGTCAAGGCTCCATTCCAAACTGCCCAGATGTGCACCCATAAAAGTTAAATCGGGGTGTTTCTCAAGCATTTGGTCTCTGGCATCGATCTGATCCTGATAAGAAGGATACTCTGGATGCAGATACATGTGATATTCAGGGTGAGCGCCATAATAACCTTGACTGAAGGTCATCTCATCAAGGGTCAACCAACAATCCCTAGGTTCACCGTTGTGACCTAATAAGGGAATATTGTTCGCTACCAGGTAATCCAAGATGGGATCAAGTCGAATATCATCGACCATCACAAATTTTCCGTTCTCATCCCTGAGATCCATACCGATGTTCTTCCAAATTTTGACAGCTATCGCACCATCCGAAAAAGATTTTTTCAGCGCTGTTAGTGTGTTTTCAACCCACTTATCACTTCCCCAGTCTTTGACCGGAAAGGTGGTGGCAACGGCCATACTTTTTGAAAAATTATTTAAATGAAGCATGGCAATTCTTTGTTGCTCATTCATAGGTAAACCGAATGGCCTATCATCAACAATATCCAAAAATTGAAAATTATCCGCCTGCGCCTGCGTTATAAAGAAATCTTGTTCGGTATTTATATGAATATGAATATCAAACTTTTTGACCTTATTGAAATCTTCAAGTTGGTAATAACCTCCACGTTCCATTGAAGACCTTGGAGGATTCTGCCCCACCCGCAAAGTCATGGAAGTAAAAAGCGCCAAAAGGGTGAATAAAAAAACGAACTTGCTATACATCATGGTTGTAAATGTGAATCATCAAATTTAAATTTTATACGTCTTTTTAGCATTGGTGTGACAGGTCTTTTGCCACACGGTTCGATGAAGGTCATGCTCCTTAAACGTACCTTTTACTTCAGGGATGGCAATCGACGGGGCGTTTGCGAAAAAACCGCAATCCATTTGATTTCGTTTATCCAAATAGGCCTTTGGTTCATGGTTTCTAATCCAGGAATACAAGTTCATTCGATTCCTTATTCCCGCAATTGTATTATTGTTTCAATAAAATTTGTTTTTCGCTGCACCCTAATAGGTGTGGTAACGCCCCGTCACACCCAGTGACGTCCTGGTTTTAAATTGTTGTGTATCTAAGATACATATAAGATTTAAAATACCTTAAGGAAGTTGCCAAATTGCTTTTAGCAATTGTGTCTGTTGCACAAGTTAGCGAAAAAGCCTTTGTTGATCATTGCCGATCCGATGATCGATCCTAACTTTAGGTTTGCAAGGCAAGATAGACTACCAAGAAAAACTGTTCGCCCATTTTTAATTGGGCGAACGCATTCCCAAGAACAATTTCTATAGGCCATTAAAAGGAAATGGATGCGCCAGAACCCATGGCGCACCCTTATCGCGGCTATCTCGTTCATGCGCATTCTTAGGAGGGTATCATTACACCCCTTTCTCTTATAAAAAAACACTTTTGTGAAGCAAAACGAGTTTGCAGCAACGCCAGATGGAGATGTTGTACTCCATCCTTATAAAATCGACTATCCCCAGCTTTCGGGACGGCCTCAGAACTTTTTACAGTACGTCATGTACTATCTGCTTCTCAAGGCTAAGGACCGCAACAAGTTTCTTCAGCTGTGAATTCTCCTCCGCGAGGTTCATCAGTCTCCGAAGTTCTGTGACACCTATAGCGCCGTACTTTTTCTTCCAATTGTAAAATGTAGCCTCACTGACACCCATCTTACGGCACACCTCTTGGATACGGTACGGATCGCTACCTGTTAGATCGCAAATACAATCTGAGATTCCGTATACTTTGATCGTTTCATAAGCAAATAGTTGTTTAAGGTTAAACATTTATTCGCCCTGATTTCTTTAAATTTAACGGGGCCAGTTAACCGGGAACAGGTCAGTACAAGATGGTAAAATAGTAAAGGTCATAATAATTCTTATTTAGGGATCAGTGGAAAATAGGTATGACTATATGGTAAGGCGACCTAAGGCATTCTAATAACATCATTTTTCCTTTGCCAGCCCAAATTCTATAATATACTCTGATAAATAGGGACTTTTATCATCTTTCATGTCCTTGTAGAATAACCTTGCCTTTTCTCCCAGCATTACGGAGGTATATCTATGCTCCCTATCATTTTCGTTCGCGAAAGGTTGAAGTGATGGGTACCAGATCGTATGGCCGGGCTTGTCCAAAAGAAGTTCCGGCTTCGACCATTCCTGTGAATTGTTCGATTCTGCTAGATCCTTGTTTCTATTAAACGATATATAAATACTACTTCCTTTCCAAGAAGGACCCTCCGCCTTTGCCATCATCATTACCCAACAATTCAAATAGGTGTTCCAGCTTACCGACGGCCCCCAAAAATA
>JBBQAM010000117.1:0-3034 GCA_038316335.1 Flavobacteriales bacterium | reverse complement strand
CCGCATTTATTGGCGGGAAGACGGAGGGTTCTGCTACTACAAATAACCAGGCACTATAATAAAAAACAGATCTCCCCTTTCTTCCCGCCCCAGGCGCGAATTCATTCCCCTCTTCAACTGAAGAGGGGAGCTAAAAAAAATGAAATTTAAAACAGAACTCCCCTATGCCTTGTTCCTCCCTTTAGCTAAAGGGAGGTGGACCCTGCCTTTGGCAAGGGCCGGAGGGATTTGCTAAGAAAAACAAAACTCCCCTTTCTTCCCGCCCTAGGCGGGAATTCATTCCCCTCTTCAACTGAAGAGGGGAGCTAAAAAAAATGAAATTAAAAACAGAACTCCCTATGCCTTGTTCCTCCCTTTAGTTAAAGGGAGGTGGATTCCCGTCTTTTTTGGCGGGAAGACGGAGGGTTTTGCTAATACAAATAAATAGGCACTAGAATAAAAAACAGATCTCCCCTTTCTTCCCGCCCCAGGCGGGAATTCATTCCCCTCTTCAACTGAAGCGGGGAGCTGACATCAAAAAGCCATTATGCCCTGCTCCCCTTTTTAAAAAAGGGCGGCAACGGAGAGAGTTGCTAATGTGAATGATAGGAATCCCGCTTTAGGCCACAGGAAATAGTCTGGCATTGATTCTTGGAGTTTTGGTATGCCACGGTTTTTTGCTCGAACTATCAAAACACATTATTATCCTATTATGTGGATTTTAACGCACTTTTTTTACCAAAATGAAAACTAAACGTAAGCTACATGTTATGAAATCGTATGTATCCTTTTTTTTGCCAATAGATTTCGCCGTTAATCGATCAGCCCTTAGATTTAAGCAGCTTGCAACTCATCGACAAAGTGTGCAGAACAACGAAATACCTCTATATAGGTAATTAAATAAATTACCTTCACCGATGAAATACATTTGACAACCGTGTATTTGATTCCCCCATATATTTACCGGGTATACCACCTGTTTTTTTAATGGACGAAAAGTGTTCAATAAAAGAGCAAATAGTTTTATGCTTTCAATCTAAATAACCATAGTCGATAAACCAATAAATGAACAGTTTTCAAAATTTATTTTCCAACCTGTATTTTCTGGCCATTCTTTCTACAGTAATTACATTCATTATATCCACAAAAATGTATCTGTACCCGGTAATTATCCACGTATCCAAAAAGAAGATGCTCATGGATGAACCGGTGGATCGGAGTGCCCATAAAACTATGGTCCCACGGCTGGGAGGTTTGGGATTGTTTATCACTTTTACCCTTTCCCTGATTATTTTTGGATTGGTGGTCAATTTGAAAATGTTCGATTTTATTCAGATCAATTCGTTAATCGCCGCTGCGATTATCCTCGTGTTCTTGGGCGTCAAGGATGACCTTGTACTTTTGGCCCCTAAGAAAAAACTTATAGGACAGTTGGTTTCTGTGGCTATCGTAATTTTTCTGTCTGATGTGCGGATTAAAAGTCTCGAAGGACTTTTGGGTGTGGGTGAATTGCCCTATCTGGTATCGGTTTTATTTACTTTTTTTGTTTTTATATTGGTCATTAATGCCTTTAATTTAATCGATGGTATTGATGGACTTGCCGGAACTATGGCTATTCTAGCCTGTGGCGCTTTCGGACTGTTCTTTTTGATAAACGGTCACAATATGATGACCTTGGTTTCCTTTATTTTAATTGGGTCCCTGGCCGGGTTCCTGACGTATAATTTCTCAACCAAGCGCAAAATATTCATGGGCGATTGTGGGTCTATGTTCGTCGGCTTTCTTATGGCGTACCAAGGGATACGCTTTCTGGCCTACAACGCTACTGAAATTCCCGCAAATCATTTGAACAATGCCCCCATACTTTTGTTGGCAATTTTGTCGTTCCCTTTGTTGGATACGTTGCGGGTCTTCGCGATTCGCATTAAGGAAAAACGGAGTCCGTTTAGCGCCGACCGCAACCACATACACCATCGTTTGTTGGATATAGGGCTCAATCATAAAAAGGCGACCATGCTGCTTGCTATATGTACGCTATTCAACCTATTGATTGCCTTTTGTGTGAGTCCATTAAACATCCATCTACAACTTTTCTTGACCGTGGTAGTGGGATCTTCACTCTATCTTTTTCCATTATTAAGCGTATTTGATGAGGAACACGCTGAGAGCGTCCTGATCCGGGCGAACGATTCTAAAAGGAATGCTGTAAAAAATTTGATTGTCGACGGTCGGGTTCAAAAGAAGATGCTACCTATTGAAAATACCAAGGCAGCAGTTGTTATGAAACCCACATATAATCTGGAATCTTCCAAGGAAACTGAAATGGACAATTCTGAGGAAGGGCGTTCTGAAACACAAAAATTCATATCCGACAGATCGGCCATTTTGAAGGAATCGATCAAATCGCGAAAGGAAAATACCCCAACTTAATTGTTTCTATACATTTTTAGACGAATGAAGGTAATTGCGGAAATTATCATGGAAAATAGCTTTAGACGGGGATGAAAGCTAAAAAAGTTTGCAGTTGATATTTCAAAAATCCCATCGATTTCGAAGGATATCTTAAAGTTGTTACAACAAGAAAATGAATAATCTATTTATTGAAATCATATCGGAAAATCAATTCGGATTTCAAATCAAACATCTCTTGTAATAAGCGGTATAGATGAAGATGAAGGGACAAACTATTCTAGTGAACTGATCAACACCATGCAGAAGAAATTTAAATCATGAAAGGAATCATATTGGCTGGGGGTTCAGGTACACGGTTGTATCCAATAACCATTTCTGTGAGTAAACAGTTATTGCCCGTATACGACAAACCAATGATCTATTACCCGCTTTCGGTTTTAATGTTAGCCGGTATTCGGGAAATTCTGATTATTACTACTCCTCATGACCAAGGGGCATTTATTAAATTACTAGGAGATGGTTCCCAAGTAGGCTGTAAATTCGAATATGCCATTCAACCATTGCCGAACGGATTGGCAGAAGCGTTTATTATTGGCGCCGATTTTATTGGCACCGATAAAGTGGCCCTTGTTTTAGGGGACAA